>JAYTOM010000059.1:0-3334 GCA_043747765.1 Actinomycetota bacterium | reverse complement strand
TGCGGATCCTGCCGCGACCAAGCCGTCAGGAAGCGGCCCGACGATCGCTGCGGGAATGGGGTCCGGCAGACGGCGGGGCCCCAGTGCGAGACGCACGCGAGCGATATCTGAGGTCACCCGTATGACAGTCGGTCACTCGAGGTCGTCGTAGCCTTCGTCGCCGGGCATCAGGAGCTGCATCCGTGCGCCGGGCGTCGCCGGGCGGATCTTGGGCAGGATCCGTGGTGGGCGAC
Organism: Actinomycetota bacterium; assembly: GCA_043747765.1. GTDB lineage: Bacteria > Actinomycetota > Acidimicrobiia > Acidimicrobiales > Ilumatobacteraceae > WLMZ01. The sequence continues at coordinate 3,101 of JAYTOM010000059.1, read as the reverse complement.
CGATTCTCGCTGCGGCACCGAGCGCCGACTCGGTGCTCGAATGCTCGGCGAGGAACTGCAGGCACGCAATCGTCGGCGGCAGCATCATCAGTTCGCCGGACCGTTCGCGCTCCAACGCGTCGGACGGCCGAACCCACAGGCTGGCGATGGTCTCACCATCATCGTGCAACGGCTCTTGGGCCAGCGGCGACCGAGCGAGGAAGAAGCGTGTGTCGAAGCGACGGTTCTCACCCTGTGGGGTGACCCAGTGGGCGACGTAGAAGATCGCGTCGGTGACCAGACGTAGTCCTTCGGTCTCGCACAACTCGACCAGTCCGAGGGAGCTGTCGTGGATCGACGGCCGTGCGGCGTCGAAACGGGCGGCGACGACGGGATCGTCGAAGCGGATCACCTCGCCCGACAGCGCGGACCGAGCGAGGAGCACGCCGGCCTCTTCGAAGCACTCGCGGATCGCCGCGACCCAATACGCCAGTCCCCCCGATTCGATCTGCAGCAACTCGCTGGCGCGCACGTCGTCGAGCCCATCGCACACGACCTGCATCGTCGGAGCAGCGTCGACGTGGTCCACCCGGCCGCCCGGGAACACGTACATCCCGCTCGCGAACGTTGCCTGCAGCGTTCGTCGCAGCATGAACACCTCGATGCCCGAGCCATCGGCGAGGCCACCGGGCACGTCGCGGATCAGCATCACGGTTGCGGCCGGACGAATCGGCACAGAATCCGGATCGAACGTCTCGCTCACCTGTCCAGCTCGCCGCGCGTCTCGGTCGACGTCACGTCGGTGATGTCCGCCGAGTGTGAATCGGAGCCATTCCCGAAGCCGCCCATTCGTCCACCGTAGGTCGCCCGGATCACCCGGGTCCGACCCAAGCTCCCGAGCCCCTTGCGACGCATCAGCCAGGCCCGGAACAGCGCCCGAGTCGGCGGGAAGAACAGCAGGATCGCCACGGCGTCACTGATCAGACCGGGAACGATGAACAGCACGCCGGCGAGCAGGATGCAGACACCGTCGGCGATCTCCTTCGACGGCTCGTGCCCGGTCTGCATCTGCTGCACGAACCGACCCCACATCTTCGTGCCGCCGCGTTTGAGCACCACAGTGCCGACGAGGCCGCCGAGGATGACGATGCCGAGGGTATCCACGAAGCCGATCCTCAGCGCGACCTCGAACAGCACGTACAGCTCGATGAGCGGGGCGACGACGAACAACAGGAAAAGCTTCATCAGCTGGCCCAGAACACGGTCTTCAGCTCGCTGTAGTGGTTCAGCGCTTCCATCGACAGTTCACGTCCGAGTCCACTCTGCTTGAAGCCGCCGAACGGTGTGCTGAACCGCACCGACGAGTTGCTGTTGATCGACAACGTCCCGGTGTCCACACCCCGAGCCATGCGCATCGCCCGGTTCGCGTCACGGGTCCACACCGAACCGGACAGCCCGTAGTCGCTGTCGTTGGCGATCCGGATCGCGTCGGCCTCGTCGTCGAAGGCGATGATGGCCGCGACGGGACCGAAGACCTCGTCGCGGGCCAACGCCGAACCCGCATCCGCGGCGACGATGTGGCACGGCATCCAGTATCCGGCACCCGTTGGAGCGGAACCCTTCCAGAGCACATCGGCACCGTCGAGGAAGCCCTCGACCTTGGCCTTGTGAGCCGCTGTGACGAGCGGGCCCATCGCCGTTGCCTCGTCCAACGGATCACCGACGACGAAGCCGCTCGACGCATCGATGAACAGTTCGACGAAACGGTCGTAGGCCTCGCGCTGGACCAGGACCCGGCTGCGCGAGCAGCAGTCCTGTCCGGTGTTGTCGAACACGGCGCCGGGCGCCGATGCGGCAGCCGCTTCGAGGTCTGCGTCGGCGAACACGATGTTCGCCGACTTCCCACCGAGCTCCAATGTGACCCGCTTGACCTGATCGGCAGCGCCGGCCATGATCCGCTTGCCGACCGCTGTCGATCCGGTGAAACCGACCTTGCGCACGGTGCGGTTCTCGACGAAACGCCAACCGACTTCGACACCGGTGCCGACAACGACGTTGAGCACACCCTCGGGGAAGCCGGCCTCGAGCGCCAGTTCGCCCAGCCGGATCGTGCTCAGCGGGGTCAGTTCGCTCGGCTTGATGACGACGGTGTTGCCGCACGCCAATGCCGGGCCGAGCTTCCACGATGCGATCAGCAACGGGAAGTTCCACGGTGTGATCACACCGACGACACCGAGCGGTTCGTGGAACGTCATCGTCACCCCGCCGGCGACCGGGATCGTGGTGCCGGTGTACTTGTCGATGCACCCTGCGTAGTAGTGGAAGACGTCCGCTGCGGTGTTCGCGCACCAGCGACTGCTGCCGATGGGCATCCCCATGTTCGCTGTCTCCAACTGCGCCAACTCCTCGGCGTGGGCGGCAACCGTGTCGGCGAACCGACGCATCAGCCGGATCCGGTCGAGCGGCGCCATCGACCGCCACGCCGGCAGTGCAGCCGCAGCCTTGGCGATCGTTGCGTCGGCATCACCGGCCGTGGCCAGCGGCTGCTCGACAACGAGCGCCTCGGTGGCCGGGTTCAGGAGGGTGATCGTGCCTGGAGTCGTCGTGGACATCGCCGGTCAGGCTACTTGCGCGGTCCCGGAGCCGTAGCCTGCGCAGATGCTCGTGTGGATGGATCTGGAAATGACGGGGCTCGACGCCACCAAGGACGTCATCGTCGAAATCGCGACGATCGTCACCGACGACGAGTTGAACATCGTCGCCGAGGGTCCCGACCTGGTGGTCCACCAGACCGACGAGACGCTCGCGATCATGGACAAGTTCGTCTTCGATATGCACTCTCGAAGTGGACTGCTCGAAGCAATCTCGACGAGCACCGTCAGCCTGGACGACGCCGGCCGGGCGACCCTGGAGTTCATCAAGCAATACGTCCCGGTCCATCGCACGGTGCCGTTGTGCGGCAACTCGATCGGCATGGACCGACGCTTCCTCACGGCGTACCTGCCGGAGATCGAGAACTGGCTGCACTACCGCAGCGTCGACGTCTCCAGCATCAAGGAACTGGTCCGCCGCTGGTACCCGCAGGTCAAGAACGACCTGCCGCACAAGACGGGCTCGCATCG
>JAYTOM010000058.1:0-4982 GCA_043747765.1 Actinomycetota bacterium | reverse complement strand
GGCAAGCGGCGCCCCGCGTTCACCGAACGTCCATGACGCCGGTTTCGATCACGAACACGGGCGCGCTCTATGCAGCAACGGCCGCGATGTGTCGCAGGCGGTGCACGATTGCATCACGGTGATTGCGCACGGTTCGCGGGGTGACCTCCCGAATCGCGGCGACCCGGTCGGGTTGGTCGAACGTCACGATCTGACAGATGAAGTCGATGTCCTGCTGACTCATCCCGTTCCGTCGGGCCTCGTCGAGCAACTCGACCAATTCTTGGAGCGGATCGGTGTCGCTGAGGTACTCGGTGTCGATCATGTGCTGGTGTTCGGTCGGTAACTCCGCCGCATTTCGCCGACGTGCCGGACGCACGATGGTCTGGAAACCGATGTCGCGAACCAGGTTCGGCACGACCCGACGCGTGCGGCGATCAACGGGATAGTTGCGAATCGATGCCCACGAGTTGGCGACGAGGTCGTCGATCAGGTCCTGCTGGCCGTGGACCGTACTGGAGTGGCGCCTGGCCAGCGCGCACAGTGCTGGCAGGATTCTTTGGAGAACCACTCGTCCGGCGAGTCGGTCGTCGCGGGCGATCGTCAGCAACAGGATCAGGTACTCGTCGTGGTGGGACTGGTCGCGCTGAGTGTTGGAACGAGCCTGGTGGACCGACGTCGGCGCAGGTCGGTAGCCGCAACGCTGAAGCACTTCGTCGAGGGAAGCGACCTCGGAACCGGGAAGGCCCCACGCTCGTGCCGCACGTAGATCGTCTGCCCGGATCGTGATTCGGCGCCATTCGGTGCCGAGGGAATCGACGATCGGTACGTGCCGTGCGGAGGAAGAGGAGGAGTCCTTGGCTGCTGTCATGTCCGCCAGCGTGCGCCAGAGCCCTCACCGGAGGGCTCACAGCAGCGCTCACAGGACAGACCACATTCGTCAAGAACGTCTCAAGATGAGATCACAGCGGCAGGCCGGACGACATTTGTGTTCCGTTTCGACGACCTCGAAGCACTCAGCATGCGTGCCCCACGAAACCATCACTCTCCCTTCGGCCACTCTCCCTTCGGCCACTGTCGCGTTGGCTGCTCGTGCCGTTCCCGGTCTGCGCATCGTCCTGCCCGACCGACGCACGATGATCGTGGATGGGGTGAACACGGCAACCACCCTGTCCGAGCTCGTGGCGATGCCAGCATTGCGTGGTGCTCTCGAGTCGAGCAGAGGCGGGTCGAGCTCAGCCCGGGGTTGCGAGCCGCTGTTGACGATCGACGGCCGGATCATGTCGGTGGAACGCAGGCTCATTGGTTCGGGCATCCGCGACGGAAGTCGGATCGATTTCGCTCAACAGGGGCTGATCGCGGAGCGGCCGGTGTGCGTCGCGGTATGGGTTCGCGGCGTCGACGCGGGAGGCTCCATTCCGCTTCTTCCCGGCATCCACTACATCGGGCGGGCGTCGACGGCCTCGATTCGGTGCGCCGACCCAGCGTTGGAGCTCCATCACGCCGTACTCGCCATCGGGATCGACGCGGTGATCACGATCAATCAGCTCGCCGGACTTCATCCGGTTGTCGTCGACGGCATTGCGATTACCGGGGCGACCCGCATCGCCATCGGGCAACGGGTGGAGGTCGGCAACAGCGTCTTGATCACTCGCGCGGTTGGCCTGACATCAGCGGAATCTCCGGTATGCCCGCGATCACCTGACTCACCCGACCCGTGGCGGACGCCTTGGATCCGCTCGCCTCGCCCCCGACCTGTCTTCGATCAGAAGCCGTTGGACGCGCCACGAACCGTATCCGTCGGAGGTTCGATGGGCGGCGGATTGCTGCCGGCCGTGATCGGCGTGATCGGTGCGGCGGTCCTGGCGCTCGTGTTCGATCAGCTGATGTTCCTGTTATTCGGAGCAATGGGTGCAGTCGTTGCGCTCGGCACCTGGCTGGCTCAGAAGTTCGGCCTGATCCGCTCACGACGATCGGCCCGACGATCGGACGCATCGGCATTCGCTCGATTCACCGCTGCGCTCGAGGACCAACGTCAGACCTGGCGCGATGTTTTCATCGCAACCACGATGACCATCGATCGCGCTCTGACGACCATGGTCGAGCGCAACCACGACCTGTGGAGCGTTCGCAACGCGGACACCGACGCATTCCGAGCCTCGCTCGGCGAGGTGCAGGGCTCGTGGCGACCCGAGGTGGTCGGGGTCGCGCAAGCGGGCGTCGGATCGCGGGGTTGGGCCACGGTGCACGAGCAGGTGTCGATCGCGATCGAGAGCGCATCGCGGCTCGGGAACGTTCCGGTGGCAACGTCGCTCGGGGACCGGGCCATTCTGGCTCTCGCCGGCGGTGACGATGCCGTCGCCGTCGCCCGGTCGCTGATCGTCCAGTTGGCAGCGGCGAGCGGGCCGGCGGACTGGCGCCTGGCGATCGTCACTGATCGCCCCCACCGGTGGCAATCCTTGACGTGGCTTCCGCATGCGGTGACGTCGACGTCGAGGGGGGCCACGCCGTTGGCCCGCATCGTGGCGCACGCCGCCGCCGCCGATCTGATCGCAGGACTCGATCCTTTCGACGACCGTCATCTGGTGATCGTGATCGACCAGCCCGACTCGTTGGCCAGCCGGGGCGGCCCGCTCCGCCGACTGCTGGCCGATGCACGTTCCGTGGCGGCCATCGTCATCTGCGACACCGAAGCCGACATCCCTGCTGTGGCCACCAGCGCGCTGGTCATCGGTCGAGGCGGCCACGGACGGTGGGTCAGCGACACCACGGTCAGCTCGCTGGCGGATCTCGTCCGCATCTGCGGGCTCTCCGATGGCAACGCCGGCGATGCTGCTGCGTCAATCGCCGGACTGATCGATCCCGAAGCGTCGGACGCATCGGCCTCACTGGCTCACTCGATCGGTGCACTGACGTTGCTTGCACCGGACATCGGCACCGATCCGTCCGAGTTCGCGTCGCGGATCGCCGCTGGTTGGCGCGCCGCCGGTCGCGATCCGGCGCCCTCGACGCCGATCGGCATCTCCGCCGACGGAGTGGTCGAGATCGACCTCGTCCGCGACGGTCCGCACGGGCTGCTGGCCGGGACAACCGGCTCAGGGAAGAGCGAGCTGTTACGTAGCCTGGTGCTCGGTCTTGCGACTCGCTCCAGTCCGGAGACGATCACGTTCGTGTTGATCGACTACAAGGGCGGTTCGACGTTCGATGCGTGTGCTGCCCTCCCGCACACCGTTGGTCTGGTGACCGACCTCGACGACCGACTCGCGGCCCGGGCGTTGCGCAGCCTGGAGGCCGAACTCCGCCGCCGTGAGATGCTCCTGCGGTCGGTCGGGGCGAACGACCTCGGCGAGTACCGCCGGTCGATGGATGCTGACCGGAGAATGGACGTGCTGCCCCGGCTCGTCGTCGTGATCGATGAATTCGCAACGCTGGTCGTCCAGCAGCCGGACTTCATCGGCGCTCTCCTTGGTATCGCCCAACGGGGACGCAGCCTCGGCGTCCACCTTCTGCTCGCGACGCAGCGACCGAGCGGCGTGCTCGACGAGAACATTCGCGCCAACACCAATCTGCGCATCGCTCTGCGCGTCCAGGATGCAGCTGACTCGACCGACGTGATCGGCGACCACGCGGCGGCGCATCTTCCGAGATCGATCCCAGGTCGGGCGATCATGCGACTCGGCGGCGACGAGGCGGTCATCTTCCAGACGGCGCAGTGCACGACGCCGAATCCCGGCGCGCAGACATCCGAACGGTTGAGGGTGCGGTTCGTCGAGACCGATCGAAAGGCCGATCGAGAGGCCGATCGAGAGGACCGGCGAACGGACCACGAACAAGGCATCGGTGTGAATGAGAAGGCGAGCTCGAGCACTGCTGGAGGTTGCGATCCAACGCAGTTGGACGTGCTCGTCGAGGCGATCTGCGTTGCCGCCCGGATCAATGGAACCGCGCTCCCGCATCGGCCGTGGTTGGCGGCACTGACCAGCGACATCGGGCTCGATTCCCTGCCGCCAGAGCAGGACGATCTGGACCCGGATGCGCTTGGTGTCATCGATGATCCGGATTCGCAAACGCGGCGGGCGCTGACCTGGACGCCCGCCGATGGGCACACGTTGTTGTTCGGGTCTCCCGGTAGTGGCACGACCACCGCTCTGGTGACCATCGCCGCGAGTCTGGAGAGCTGGGCGCTGCGCCACGCACAGGCACCCGACCTGTTCGTCATCGACGCCAATGGTGATACGGCGCTCGATGCCGTTGGTTCGATCGTGTCGTGTGCCGGACTGGTGCGCCTCCACGAGCGCGAGCGGGTGGCGCGATTCCTCGATCATCTGACTGGGCTGATCGAGAACCGTCGGACGATACTCGAGCAGCCGGCAGCGCTGATCGACACCGTCGTGATGATCGACGGATTCGGCGCACTTCGTGCTGATCTGGACGCAACCAACCAATGGCGTCAGCTGGAGCAACTCGAACGAATCGTAGCCGAAGGGCCGAGCGCTGGCCTGCGTGTGCTGATCACGGCACATCGGATCGGATCCGTACCGTCGGCGATGCTCAGCCAGATCGCACGGCGATGGGTCTTCCACCTCGCCGACCCACTGGAGGTGGGCGCGCTGGGATTGAAGACGATGGTCGTGCCGACGGCGACAGCCGGGCGCCTGTTCGACACGTCTTCGGGCTGCGAGGCGCAGATCGTGGCTCGTCGGCCCAGGCTGAACGGTCCCCATGCCGACCGACCTCTGCAGAGTCATCCGCAGCTCGGTCGGCTGGACGAGTGCATCGCCGTTGCCGGTCTCCCCGAGGCTGCGGCCGAGCCCTCGTCGGGCGATGTCCTGATGCCGATCGGCAGGAACTTCGACGATCTCGGTTACACGGTCATGGTGCTCGCCTCCGGCGAACACGCAATCGTGGTCGGTCCGGCGCGGAGCGGCCGTTCGACGGCGCTGCGCACGATCGCCGATCGCTGGTCGACGGCACATCCTGACGGATGGATCGGCTGTGTCGCT
>JAYTOM010000057.1:0-1667 GCA_043747765.1 Actinomycetota bacterium | reverse complement strand
ATCGCGGCAACCGCAACGAGCTCGCGTTCGTGCTCGTACAGACCGATCACGACGGCGACGGCGGCGAGGGCGAAACCCTGGACGGCGAGCATGCGAGTGACGGAGACCAGCTTGCGCAGCCAGAGCGCACTGAAGCTGGCCACCAGCACCACGCCGACCGCGAGATCGAGCAGCTGGACGAAGGCGGTCTCGTTCATCGGTGGCTGCTCATGTGAGGAAGAACGACGCGGTGACTGCGAGGAAGGCGAGGACGAACGATGCTGCCAGCAGCTCAGGGACTCGGAACAGTCGGACCTTGGCGACGAACACTTCGGCGATCGCGATGACGGCCGCGAGGACGATGAGCTTCGCCGCAACGGCGGCCAACCCGACGATCAACTCGACGGGATCGGCGGTGGTGGCGATACCCCACGGTACGAAGAGGTTGGCGAGCAGCCCGAGGAACACGAGCAGCCGCACATGGCCGGCAAGCTCGACCAGGGCGAGGTCGGGTCCGGAGTATTCGAGGATCATCGCTTCGTGGATCATGGTGAGCTCGAGGTGGGTGCTCGGATTATCGACCGGGATACGGCCGGTCTCGGCGACGGTGACAATGGCCAGCGAAGCGAACGCAAGGAGGCTCGCGGGCGAGGCCGCCGCGGACGGGTGAGCGAGCGTGGATGACACGATCGCGCCGAGGTTCGACGATCCGGTCGACACCGACAGCGCGAAGATCGCGACCAGCAGGGTCGGTTCGGCGATAGCGGCGATCGTCATCTCCCGGCTCGATCCCATGCCACCGAACGCGGTGCCGGCGTCAAGACCGGCGAGCGACAGGAACACCGTGCCGAGCAGCAACAGGTAGACGACGGCGAACAGGTCGCCGATCTGATCGAGCGCCGTCGTGGTGGACAGGAACGGGATGATGCCGGCGACCAGCACCGCCGAGGCCATCAACACGAGCGGCGTGAGCGAGAACACCCAGCCCGTGTTGTTCGACACCATTCGTTCCTTGCCGAGCAGTTTGCGCAGGTCGCGCCACGGCTGACGGATCGGCGGTCCGACCCGCCCCTCCATTCGGGCCCGGATCAGCCGCATCAACCCGACCAACAGTGGCGCGGCGCCGATGGCGAGCACCATTTGCACGAGCGCAACAACAATGCCCGACGGCTTCATCGCGACACCACCAGCACAACGATCAGCGTGAACAGCGAGTAGCCGAGATAGCGGTGAATGCTGCCGTTCTGCACCCGACGTGCTGCGTCACCCCACCGCCGTGCGAGCAGCAGCAGCGGTTCGTAAATCGCGCGCTCAAAGGCGTCGTGATGCTGGACCCGATAACGGATCGACTCGACGTAGTGGCGTGACTCGACGTGGTGATCGACATCCACGTCGATCTCAGGATGCAGCACATCGTCGAACACGCGCTGGAGCGGCTCGGCGAACGACGTGGCCGTGTATTCCATCCGTGACGTCTGGACGGTTCGACCGCAACCCCACGGCGGGATGTCGCGCACCGTTCGAGTGGTGCGCGCCTGACGGACGACAGCGAACACGACGACCATGCCGATCGCGAGGCCGCCAGCGATCAGCAACGGCGACAATCCGGCTTGGATTCCCGCAAGGCGCAGGTAGACGCCGTTGGTCTGGATCGGTGGACCGTCGGCAACCCCCGGTATCGCCATAAT
>JAYTOM010000056.1:0-3097 GCA_043747765.1 Actinomycetota bacterium | reverse complement strand
TTCGACGAAAAGCCAAGGCGGACATTTGGTTGAATGACCGTTACCGTGAAGCGGTCATGGACGTCCACGAACTCTTCACTCTTGCCCCGCACGGTCCTGACGTCTTCGTTGGAATCGGACCGGGCTATCCGTGGGGCGGCCTGTACGGTGGTCAGATCGTGGCACAGGCCCTTCGTGCCGCTGCCGCCACTGTCGAAGGTGAGCTGCAGGTTCATTCGCTGCGCGCCTATTTCATCCGTCGCGGCGATCACCACGAGCCGATTCGTTACGAAGTCGACCGGATCCGCAATGGTCGGTCGTTCTGCACCCGTCGAGTCGTCGCCCGACAGGCCATCGGCGCGATCCTCAACCTCGAGGCATCGTTCCAACGTGCGGAGCCGTCCGACGACATCCAGACGATCGTCGCGCCGACCGACCTTCGGCCACCAGATGCACTCGTGTCCGACTCGTGGAGCACGATGTTCGATCGGCGGACGATTCCGGCATCGGATCTCACTGCGGACGGCCGCTCCGGGACTGGTCGAGTGGCTGGCTACATGCGCATCGACGGCGTGCTCGGACCAGATCCACTGCTGCACGCCTGCTCGATGGCGTACCTCTCCGACGATCTACCCACCGATGCCGTGGTGCGTGCACATCCGATCGGCCACGAGGCGGATCTCGACAAAGATGGCGCTCTGTTCGTCGCCAGCCTCGACCACACGATCTGGTTCCATCGTCGGTTGCAGGCCGATCAATGGCACCTGTACGACTTCACCTGCCACAACTATGGCGGCGGTCGAGGGCTGGCGATCGGTCATGTGTTCTCCGCAGCAGGAACCCACGTCGCCACGATTGCTCAAGAGGTGTTGATGCGCGACCGTCGTCGGCAGTGACGCCGCAAGCAGTGGCGGCCACGTTCAGTAGCGTGGCGTCGTGTCCAACCCCATCACCGACGGTCTGCCCATTCTCGACCCGGCGCGCACCGCGCTGCGCGCGCACGTCCTGCACTATTCGGTGAAGCGTGGCGAATTCACCTTGAAGTCGGGTGCGACGAGTTCGTGGTTCCTCGATACGAAGCAGACAGCGTGCCGCGCCGATGGTGTGTTGTTGATGGCCGACGTCGCGCTCTGCCTGATCCCGGCTGATGCGGTGGCGATCGGTGGCCTGACGATGGGTGCCGACCCCGTGGCATACGGCATCGCCGCTGTCGCTGCGACGCGCGGGGTCGATCTGCGCAGCTTCAGCGTTCGCAAGGAGGCCAAGGACCACGGCGTCACCGGTCGTATCGCCGGGGCACTCGAGCCGGGTGACCGCGTCGTGATCACCGAGGACACGGTCACTCGCGGAACGTCGATCATGGAGGCGGTCGAGGCCGTGCGTCAGTTCGGGGCCGTGCCGATCCTGATCACCGTCATCGTCGATCGCGGCGGAACGTGCGCAGCGATGGCCGCAGCGGCGGGTGTCGCGTTCGCGCCGATGTTGACCGCGCCCGATCTCGGTTTCGCGTTCGGCAGCTGATCGACGTTTCCGAGGTGCTCGTGCCCGAACCACCCGAGCGACCCGACCATTCGCCGGTCGGAGCAGTGCTGCTCAAGCCGATGCTGCGCGGGTGGTCGCACGTTCTGGCGTTCGCGACGCTGCTCGTTCTCGGTGGCTGGATGATCGCTGACGCCGTCGGAACCAGACGGGGTCCTGGTTTGATCATCATCTACGTCGCCGGAACGGGCGCGATGTTCGGTGTCTCGTCGGCGTATCACCGGCTGCACTGGTCACCTGACGCGCGGGTCCTGATGTCGAAACTCGACCACTGCACGAGTTTTTGGCGATCGCTGGTGCGTACACCCCGATGGCAGTCGTCGTCCTGCACGACTGGCATTGGCGGACCGTGCTGTACACGGTGTGGATCGGCGCCGCCGTCGGCATTTCGCTGCAGTGGGTACCGTTCCGACTGCCACGTTGGGCGTTCGTCGCTGTGTACGTCGTCGTTGGTTGGGCAGCTGCGCCCTCGTTTCGGCGAGTTGTACTCCGGACTCGGCCCGCTCGGCTTCACTCGTCCTCAGAGGGGGCTGGCGTACACCGTGGGCGCCCTGATCTACGCCCGCAAACGCCCGGACCCGTGGCCACTCGTGTTCGGCTACCACGAGGTCTTCCGTGACCATCGTCGGCGCAGGTCTGCCTACGCGGCGATGGCCGAAGCCGTCCTCCCCAAATTCTGACCTGCCGAGAAACTTCTGCGAGCGCTTTCGTCCCCCATAGCGCGCTTTTCACACCGGAGAACGCGTCATTTGGCGGGGCGTATCGGGAGAACGTGTCAGAGGCGGGTCACGCCGGTCGGGAGGTCGTCGAGGATGGCGTCGCTGACCCAACAATGCGTCATGTGCAACGTGCTGAGGATCCTGACCACTCGCTTGGCCTCGGTGATGCCGCGACCGCACATGCTCAGCGCAGCTTTGATGCACGACTCCTCGTCCGGCAGCACCATCGGCATCCGACTGCGCCGTACGCCACTCGCACCTGCGGTGAAGCAATTGACGTACGTCTTGTGCCAGTCGATCGTGTTCGCCAACGATGCCGGGATGAAGTCGGCCAGCCCGATGCCGAGCACGTTGCCGCCGCTGACGGGTGTGATGCCGAGCAGGACGATGTTCGAGACCCGTGGACTGTCGGCGTCGGCGAGACCGTTGATCCAGAACCGTCCGGTGACGTTCGGATCCAGTGTCGTGCCGCTGATGTCCTTGCCACCTTGCTCGATGATCAACACGTCGATGACGGGAAACGGGAGCGCCGGGACCATCGTGCGCGCGAAGTCGAGCAGTTCGTGTTCGGCGTCGCCGCCGACCTCGTCCGAGTCGAAGGCCTCGACCCGCACGACATCGCCTGCCGCCGATTCGACGGTTGCGAGTCCGCCGAGCAGTCGTCCCGTTTCACGCAGCGCAGCGATGCCGCGCAACAACCGGTCACGCATCTCGACCGGTCCGCATGAATGGATCTGGGCGGCACCCGGCTGCTTTCCGAACCCAACCACGGCCATCTTCGTGCAGCCGCTCTCGATCGGGCCGTGGAAACAGGTGTGCGGCTTGACCCGGTTGACGGGCAGGATCCGGTCGGCGCCTGC
>JAYTOM010000055.1:0-25662 GCA_043747765.1 Actinomycetota bacterium | reverse complement strand
GCCCTCGATGGCTCGCGCGTACGGGTCGAGCAGCAGCTTCGAGGGATTGCAGCGGTGCCCGTTGGCCGGATCCCATGGCCCATGCACCCGAAAGCCGTATTGGGCTCCGGCCTCGACGTCGGGGAAGCCGCCGTGCCAAACCGAACCTGAATGCTCGGGGAGCGCAAATTTCTCTTCGTTGCCGTCGCTGTCGACAACGAAGAGGTCGATGAGTTCAGCGACTTCCGAATAGACAGCGAAGTTGGTGCCGACGCCATCGAACGTGGCGCCGAGTGATAGGCGGAGGCCAGGCCAAACCCTCATGTTGTTTCCAAGCGAGTGTCGGCTTTTCGTCTGTCGCTGTCACCCCGCCACTGGGTGGAACAAACCAACCGACGCCAGTTGCTCCGCGACGCGGCGGCCTGCGCGGAGGTCCGCCGTGCCGAAGCCGTGGTGGTCTGCAGAGGAGATCGTCAACACGGCCACCGTCCGCAGGGCGGCGTCCTTGACCGGGAACGCAGCGACGCTATTGATGCCGAGCCGCCGGCACTTCGCAACGTATTCCGGGAACTCGTCGCTGCGTTCGACTGTCGGGACGCGAACGATCCGCCCGCTGTCGAGCACGGCCACGCTCGGACCTGTGCACAGTTCGCCGGGCGACTCGATGGAGAGATCGGTCGAAGCCCGGACCACCAGGCCGTTCGTTGATGGAACGGAGACCGATGCGTGCATCGCCCCGTCGATCTGCCCCAGTGCGGATTGTGCGATTCTCAATGCATGTTCCACGTCTTGCCCTTCCACGTCATGCCGTTTCGTGATGCCCCGAACTTGTTTCACGCCGGGCAGCAGTTCTAGACATGGGTCAGCGAGCGGTGCCCGACACACCGTCGGAGGTTCGCAACTCACTCAGTTCGTTGAAGAAGAAGCCGGGCTCGAAGGTCGTTCGAAGGCACGGCCGGACATACGTCATCAATTCGTTGAACCCCAGGTTCAAGGCCCGACAGGGCTGAGCGCGCCCCGGCCGCACGACGGCGTCGACTTCCGCTGGAATCGACGCCGCGACATGATCGCGCATCCGTCCACCTGTGCTCGGTTGATTGTGTATCTGATCGAACAAGTTCTGTCTCTGTGCGAACGTGGGGAAAAGGAAACAACGGGGCAATCACCTGAAGTCGGTCGTGATGGCCGGCGATGGTCTGGCCATCGGCACCGGGTGGCTGCTGTCGCCGGGAACGGCGCCGTCCGAGACGCGATCGAGCGTCACTGCCGCTGTCGTCGTGGCGGCGATCGTGGTCGGCGTCTCGGCCATGCATCTGCAGGGTCTCCATCTGTGGCGGGTCAGCGTCGTTCGTTCCGTCGAGTTGACGCGCACCGCCAGAGCGGTTGTTCTGCTCGCCGGCGCGATGTTGCTGATCGACCGGGCCGTACATCTCGGGCTCAGGGCGGGGGCGGTTGTGGCGGCTGCACTGATCTCGTTCTTGCTCCTCTGCGTGTGGCGTTCGATCGTGCGATGCTCGTTGACGAGGGCGCGAGCAGCCGGCCGACATCTCCGATCAGTCATTGTCATCGGCGCTGGAGCGGATGCCGCTCGATTGGTCGAGTTGTGTGCGACTCACCCGGAGGTCGGGTACCTCGTTGCCGGAGTCGTCGGCGACCGCGCCGAGGCGTCGGTCCACGAGCTGTCCGAGTTGTGGCTCGGGACAGTCGAGGAAACGGAGCGAGTTGTCAGCGACGCCGCAGCGTCGGGCGTGTTCGTGACCCCGGGAGCAGTGTCAGGCGAGCGGGTGCGGGAACTACTCCGCCATCTCTACACGGACAACGTTCACGTGCAATTGACGACGGCTCTGTGTGGTCTGGATGCACGTCGGATTCGCCTCCTTCCGCTCGCTCACGAGCCGCTGTTCTATGTGGAGGCCGCAACGCTGTCGCCCGGTCGGATCGTTGCCAAACGCGTCTTCGACATCGTGGTCTCCTCGATACTGATCATCCTCGCCAGCCCGGTCATTCTCGGCGTAGCGCTGGCGGTGCGGGTGTTCGATCGCGGGCCCTCGTTCTCGGTACAGCAACGAGTTGGTCGGGGCGGCCATCCATTCGGGTTGTTGACGTTCCGCACGATGTACGGCGATGCCAACCGTCGGTTGGTCGACCGTCGTGTGGCGAGCCAGCGTGGCGGAGGTCCGGTCACGACGACGATGCGTCAGCCGGTCACGCGGATCGGTCGGCTGTTACGCGAATCCCGTCTCGACGGTTTGCCACAACTGTTCAACGTGCTGCGCGGACAGATGAGCCTCGTCGGGCCTCGGCCTGCGATGCCCGCCGATGTCGTCTTGCCCAGCACGGGGCGGCATGACACAGACCGGGTTCTCCCCGGCCTGACAGGACTGTGGCATGTCGAAGCGCGTGACAACCCGTCGTTCGCTGAACATCAGCGGCTGGATCTCTTCTACGTCGAGAACTGGTCGACGACACTCGATCTGATGATCATCGTGGCGACGATCGAGCAACTCGTCGGCCGCTTCGTGGGGATGGTCGTGCGCCGGAGCACGGTGCTCACACGCTGGTCATCAGCCGACGGATCTCCCGGTGACGTGATCGACGATCCGAGACGCAAGCTTGTCGTCGATCGGCAGGTTGTTGAGCGCGTGGTGCCAGATGATCGCTGCGGGAATCTCGGCAAGCAGCTCGACATCGGTGTCGAGCGGCAACTCGCCGCGGGCGATTGCCTTGCGGAACAATTGCCGCGCGTGCTCTCGCTTGCGGCCGATGACCGACCGCTCGTACTCGGCGGTCAACTCGGGCTCACGAAACCGTTCGGCCATGAACGCCGTCAGGACGGCGCCGTCGGGGCTCCTGAGTCGGTCGATGAGGGGCTGCATGAGCGAACAGAGGTCGGCGCGCAGGTCGCCCGTGTCCGGTAGGTCGTGGATCAGGCACAGTCGGACCCGGACTGCATCGACCAGCAGCGCTGCTCGCGTCGGATGGCGGCGATATACGGTTGCCTTGCCGACGCCCGCCCGTGCTGCAACACCTTCGATGCTGACGCCTCGGTAGCCGCCCTCGGCGAACATCGCCAAGGCCGCTTCGAGGATGGCTTCGTCGAGGAGCGGGTCACGTCGCCGACCGGCACGGGGCGGGACATCGATCGGTTCGGTCATCGTGTTGGTGACTGTATCCATGACTGTGTGGGTCACTGGCCTGCCGATTCGCTTGCTGGTCAACGTCACGCTGGCCGTACTTCGAACTCCGGTCCCACGCTCGTCGACTCGGACCGCGCGCCAGGCTCCGTCTCTGCCGGAGCGCGAGACGGGAGGAAGATCGCCACGCCGATCGCAGCGATCAGCGTGACACCGGCGGCGACGAAACCAACGATGTGCAGGCCGCCGGTGAAGGCCTCCTTCGAAGCAGCGAGGATCTGCGGGGCGTACTGCTTGGCCGCCGGTGATTCGTGGGCAATCCCGACCGCCTGGCCGACATTGTCGCCGATCAGGGTCAGGACGTGTGCGGGCACGACACCGCGTAGCGCGTCACCGACGCTGGACGTGAAATGGCTGGCCATCAGCGACCCGAAAGCGGCGACCCCGATCGCGCCACCCATCTGACGGGTCGTGTCGTTCACAGCTGAACCGACACCTGCTTTGGCCCTCGGCAACGAGCCCATGATCGAGTCGGTGCACGGCGCCATCACATTGGCCATGCCGACTCCCATCAGCATCGTCACGCCCATCACGTGCAGCGCGCTGACGCTCGGCTGGAAGGTGGAGAACAGAAGCAGGGAAACGGTGACGAGCGACAGTCCGACGGCGACGATCACCTTGTTGCCGAGCTTCGTCACGAAGCCACTGGACAGCGGGGCGAAGATCATGATCATCGCGGCCTGGGGAAGGAGCACGGCGCCGGCCTTGACGGTCGAGTAGTCGAGAACCGATTGCAGGTATTGGGTGAGCAGGAAGAGGGTTCCGAACAGGGCGAGGAACACCAGCGTGATCGCGCCGCTCGCTGCGCTGAACCGAGGGTTCTCGAAGAAGCGGATGTCCAACATCGGATGCGCGGATCGGAGCTCCCAGGCGAAGAACGCGGTGAGCAGTACGGCACCGGTGAGGAAGCCCGTGATGATCACGGTCGACCCCCAACCGTGAGCGGGGGCTTCGATGATCGACCACAGCAATGACCCGAGAGCACCGATCGACAGCAGCGCGCCGACAGGGTCGAGCGCGGCGTGGCTCGGGTCCTTCGATTCGGGGATCAGCAGAAAGCCGAGCACAAGGCCCACGACGACGATCGGGACATTGACGATGAACACCGAGCCCCACCAGAAGTGCTCCAGCAGCACGCCACCGGTGATCGGCCCGAGCCCGAGACCGAGTGCCGACACACCTGCCCAGACGCCGATGGCCTTGCTGCGCTCGGCCGGTTCGGTGAAGACGTTGGTGATGATCGAGAGGGTGGACGGCATGATGAACGCGCCGCCGATGCCCATCAGGCCACGGGTGAAGATCAGCATGACTGCGCTGCTGGCGAACGCCGAGAGCAGCGACCCGATGCCGAACACGGCCAGGCCGAAGGCGAGGAACCGGTAGCGGCCGAAGCGGTCCCCGAGACTGCCGGCGGTGAGTAGCAGTCCGGCAAAGACGAGTGTGTACGAGTCGACGATCCACTGCAACTGGCTCGCGGTCGCTCCTAGTCCGTGGTCGGCCTTGGTGTGGGCAAGCGTCGGGATGGCCACGTTGAGGATCGTGTTGTCGAGCGTGATGACGACGAGGCTGATGCAGAGGACGAGCAACGTGAGCCAGCGACGGCGGTGGACTGTCTCCGGATCGCGAAGGGCGGCGCGGGCATTTGCGAACATTCGATATTTCTATCCGTGCCCGTATCGATACGCAACCGTCTCGGTCCAGTTCACTGGACGAGCCCGGCAACGACGTTGATCGTGACGCCGATGATGACGGTGCCGAACACATATCCGAGGAGCGCGTGACGGGTGATCGTCCGGCGGATTGCTCGGCTGGAAATGTCCGTATCGGACACCTGGAACGTCATGCCGACGGTGAACGACAGGTACGCGAAGTCCAGATAGTCCGGATGGTCCTCGTCGGGGAAGTCGACACCTCCGTTCGGTTCTGTGTAGTACAGGTGGGCGTAGCGGAGGGTGAAGATCGTGTGCACGGTCAGCCACGAGAGCAAGACTGTCAGCACGGCGATGCTCGTCATGATCGCCTTCAGCGCACCAGCCGTGTGCTTCACCGCGATCAGCGTCAGGATCACGCCGACCAAGCTGACCACGCTGGCAGCCAGCACGATCAGATCGCCGTTGGCCCGGCTCATGTCTTCTCGTGAGGCGGTCGCTTCGGTCATCGCGCCGTCCAGCGCCGGAAGAACCACCCACAGCGACAGCACGATGACCAACGCAGCCGCGTCCCATCCACTGAGCAGGGCGGCTTGCCACGGTGTGGCGAACGCGGTGGCTGTTCCGACACAGGTGCCCAGCACTGCACCGATCATCAACCGTTTGCTTTGAGACAGATGCAGTGCTCCTGATCGACCGCGACCCAGTTGCACGCGATGGGGTTCGTTCACCTCAGGATCGTAGGGTGGACGTGCTTCGGGCGTGAACATCGGGGCGACCCGACCAGACCGGTCCCGATAACGTCGGCGCGATGTCAGCGCACTCACCGGTCGATACCCAGCGCGTCGAGCGTGCCATCCGAGAATTGCTCGCAGCGGTCGGCGAGGACCCGGAGCGTGATGGTCTGGTCGAGACGCCTGCACGGGTCGCCCGATCGTATGTGGAATTGCTGTCCGGATATCAACAGGACCCGGGGGATCACCTCGAGCGGCAGTTCGAGGTCAACCACAACGAAATGGTCATCGTCAAAGACATTCCGTTCTCGTCGCTGTGCGAACACCACATGTTGCCGTTCATCGGGCGTGCGCATGTGTGCTACATCCCCGGACCAGGTGGCAGGGTGTGCGGCCTCTCGAAGATGGCGCGTCTGGTAGAGGGCTACGCTCGTCGGTTGCAGGTGCAGGAGCGTCTCACCGGACAGATCGCTGACGATCTGATGAACCGCCTCGGGGCTGCCGGCGCGATGGTGGTCGTCACGGCTGAGCACCTGTGCATGACGATCCGCGGTGTTCGGGTGCCGGGTTCCGTGACGACGACGTCTGCAGTGCGCGGCCTGCTCAAGCACCAGCCGTCCACAAGGGCCGAGGCATTGAACCTGCTCGGTCATTGACCCTGATCCACCGTTGCCGCCTGTCGAGGAGGGCGCCGACGTCCTCAGATCGCAGACGTCCTCAGATCGCAGACGTCCTCAGATCGCTAGAGGAGATCTCCCGGCGACGAAGCGTTCGGCCATGATTGCGATCAGCGTCCAGTAGCCGTCGGTGGCTGGAACGAGGTCTGCCGCGCTGCATCGGCGATGACGCACCGCTCCGTCGGTACTGAGTTCATCACACGAGACGAAGACGGTTGGATCGGCGAGGATCTGCAACAGCGCCGACGTCTTGATCTCGACCAGGCCGTCGACATCGCACTGCTCGATATCGAACGCGTCGAGTGGTAGGTCGAGGGGGAGCAGGAAGGCGTGCACGATCTCGCGATTGCGACCCTCGTCCGAGTCGTCCACCAACAGTCGACGGCCGAGCGGGATCAACTGTTGGGCCGTCGCCGACACCCCGATCTCCTCGGCTATCTCTCGGACACCGTCGACCGGCCGTTCACCACTCGTCAGGTGGCCCGTGGTCGACAGGTCGAGCAGACCAGCGAACGACCGGGCGGTGCTCGCACGACGCTGCAGCAGCACTCGCGCCGGTGCTTCGGTCCGTACAACGAGGCAGTGGAAGACATGGTGCCACAGGCCAATGCGATGCACTTCGTCACGCGTGAAAGGGCCGAGAGGACGGAGCCCATCGTCGAACGCGTCCAGCAGTTCGTCGGGATCTCTCATCGGACGAAACCCTACGTTCACTCAGCCACGTCCGCTGCTGAATGCCGGCGCCAGCTCGGGGATCTGTTCGGCACCGTGGACCGGACGGCGTCCATGGAACCGTCGGTAGGCACTGCATGGGACTCAACTTCGGATGAGAGAGTTGCAAATGCAACCATTGTGCAACTCGGCTCCGGCGGGACCGTCTGTCTGTGCAACTCGCATCCAACCGACATCGTTGTTCGGCGATGTCTCGTCGCGATCATTCGGGGTGAGCGTTTGCCCAATGGAGAGAGAGGTTGGTTGTCACTTCGAGTTCGATCTCCCGGCGAGAACTCCGCCGGATCACGGCAGGTCCCAGGCGAATTGACATCAGGTTCAGCGCGCTCGTCGACGTCGAGGGTGTGCCGGATCTGACGTTCGATTCGGCGAAAGCAGACACACTGGAACAACTTCCGGATGCGAGTCTGCAATTCCTGCTGCCCAGCCGCTATTGCGAGTCGGACCGTCTCGTCGACGTTGCCCGGGCCCAATTCGGCGCGATCGAACCAGGGTGGGCGCAAGTCCAGGCCGTCAGCGACTGGGTCCACGAGAAGATCGAATTCGACTACGCCCGTTGGTCGCCTTCCTACTCCGCCGCAAGCGTGCTCGAAGGGCGCGTCGGTGTGTGTCGGGACTTCACCCATCTCGGGATCGGGTTGTGTCGGGCGCTCAATCTGCCGGCCCGCTATGTCTTCGGCTACCTTCCCGACATCGGAGTGCCGGATCCCCAATCGCCGATGGACTTCTGTGCCTGGATGGATGCCTACCTCGGAGATCGCTGGTACACGTTCGATCCGCGCAACAATCAGCGGCGCATCGTGAGGGTGGTCATCGGCAGAGGGCGAGACGGTGCCGACGTCGCGATGGTCACAACGTTCGGTCGAGCGGAATTGATCACGATGACTGTTGTCGCCGAACTCGCCGACAGAGACGCCGAGGCGGTTCAGAAATCGAATGTTCACACCGCTGTCAATGTCGACTGACGTCGATGTGGCAGGCTCTGGCGATCGATACGGATGACGTGGTCCGGTCGTCCGCGGGACGACGCCACATCGAGGCATTCCTCCGCGATGAACTCTTCGCGCCACTGCCCGTCGACGGTATCGATCATCTGCTGCTCCTGTCGCCGGCTGTGAACTTCCATTCGCTGATCTACCAACTCCGTCCGGACGTGAATGCGACCGTCCATCTGCATTCACGACACATCTCCGTTCTGTCGTCGACGAGCACCCCGAGCGGATGTACAACGTCGCTGCCGTGTTCTAGACCTCTGGCAATGAACCTCACCCCGAAGTGCTTGCTGAAGTTTGCAGTCGAAAGCGCGGTACAGGGGTCAGAATCGCTCGCGAAAGTTTCGGGGGGGGGTGGGGGTCCGGGGTCAGCCGCCGAGATCGATATCGCGTTCTTCCCATTGGACGATCACGTCGCTGCGACGTCGGATGTCGTCGAAGTCCGGCCGCCGGCCCTCCACGTCCCAGCCCTGAACGTGGAATTGCACGGTGTCCGCGTCGGCTCGGGTAGGCGGCTGCCACAGCAGGCTCTCGACGACCTGATAGCGCATGACCATCGGCCGAGCGTAGTCACCGTCATTCACCACCGGACGTGATGGTTGGCGGCCCCAATCTTGACGAGGCGCTCGGTGGAGCAGAACGGATCTCGTCCGGTCGAGAGACTGTGCTACATTCACCGCCAGCGTTGCTCGCTGGAAGTCGGTGAAAGTCCGACACGGTCGCGCCACTGTGAACCGGATCGAGGGATCCGGGAGTCAGATACAGCAGCAACGTCAGACACTTGAACAGGGACGCTGGATCCCGGAGGAGAACATCGATGTCAATGATTGCTGCAGTCAGCCCCGTTTGTCCCGTTGTACGGCCGATCACGATCTCTGCCCATGAGCTGATGCCATGGGCGATCCTCGTCGGTTTCGTGATGCTGTTGCTGATGTACCTCGTCGGCCTCGATCAGGGAGCCACCTCGCTGATCGGCGGACACCTGCTGCACGAATGGGTCCACGACGCACGGCACCTTCTCGGCTTCCCCTGTCACTGACAGCTCGCCGCTGACGAACCGGACCGCATCAGATGATGAGAACCCTGCTGATCCGTGGCTTGCTCGCGGGCCTGATCGCGGGGATCTGCGGTTTCGCGGTCGCCAAGGCGATCGGTGAACCTCAGGTCCACAAGGCCATCGCCTTCCAGTCGTATGTCGAGCACAACGTGCGACACCAACCGCCGGAAGCGGACCCCGTCAGTCGAACCCTCCAGGGCTCAGCAGGTCTCGGTACAGGAGCCCTGATCTACGGAATCGCTCTTGGCGGCATCTTCGCGGTCGCCTTCGCCGCGATCTACGGCCGAGCGGGGTTGAACTCCGTCAAACCCACCGCCGCGCTGCTCGGTCTGCTCGGCTTCGTCGGGATCTACCTCGTGCCGATCCTCAAATATCCGGCAAATCCACCGTCCGTCGGCAACGGCGACACGATCGGGCGACGATCGGCGCTGTTCCTGGTGATGATCCTCTGCTCGGTCGTCGCACTCGTCGCGAGTGGGCTGTGGTGGCGGCGATTGACGGATCGGATCAGCCGGTGGAACGCCACGCTGATCGCAGCGGGGTGCTACATCATCACGATGATCGCCGTGTTCCTCGTGCTCCCCGGAATCAACGAGGTACCGCAGGCGGCGATTCCCGGCGTGATCGACGCCTCCGGCGATGCCGGAATAACGTTCCCGCCAACGGTCCTATGGCGTTTCCGGATCGCGTCGCTCGGCATCCAGGCCGTGTTGTGGGCGGGAATCGCTCTCGCCTTCGGGTTGCTGGCGAGCAAGGTCCTCGAGCGACGCGCCATGACGCAAACGCCGCAGGGTCGACTCGACACCAACGTCCTACCCGCACCGCTATGACGTTCCGGAGAAATATGCGATAATCCTGATCAATTTAGTCGACAATCTGTAGAGTCTCTTCGCGGTGGCGTCCACGCCACCATCGACCGGTCCCGTGAACGCCGGGGAAGAGGGATGGAAGCCGATGACAACTCGCCAGCCCCACAGCCGACGCACGGCTCTGTTCGCAGTCGCGATGACGGGATCACTGCTCTGCGCTGCGTGTGGCTCGGGGGCGATCGCTGGCTCGGGCGCGACCGCTGGTGAAGCGACGATCGCAGGCTCAGCCTCTGCGACGACTGCGCCCACGGCGACCGACAACGCTGGCCCAGCTGATCTGTCGCTCGTTGCGTTCTCCGTCCCGAAATCTGCCAACGAGGCAATCGAGAAGGCATTCGCTGCGACTCCGGCGGGCACGGGTACGACGTGGACAGAGTCCTACGGGGCGTCCGGCGACCAGAGCCGCGCTGTGATGGCCGGTCTCACAGCCGATTACGTTCACTTCTCGCTCGAGGGCGACGTGACCCGTTTGGTCAAGGAGGGCCTCGTCGCCGCTGATTGGAACAAGGGTCACAACAAGGGCATCGTTTCGACGTCAGTCGTGGTGATCGCGGTTCGTCCCGGCAATCCGAAGCACATCACCGGATGGGACGATTTGATCAAGGGTGACATCGGTATCGTCACGCCGAATCCGGGTTCGTCGGGCTCGGCACGATGGAACATCCTTGCTGCATATGGTCATGTCATCGCCAACGGTGGCTCCGAGGCCGACGCCAAGGCATACCTGACCGACTTCTTCAAGCACGCGGTGGCTCTGCCGGGCAGCGGTCGCGACGCAACAACCGCGTTCCTGGCAGGCACCGGCGATGTGCTGATCTCCTACGAGAACGAGGCGATCCTGGCGAGACAGGCCGGATCCCCGCTCGACTACGTCGTCCCCGATCAGACGTTGCTGATCGAGAACCCGGGAGCGGTCCTGAAGGACGCGAACCCGCGCGCCACGTCGTTCCTCGACTTCGTAGTCAGCCAGGCCGGCCAGACGGAGTACGTCAAGAAGGGCTTTCGGTCGCTGAACAACTCGGTCACCGGCGTGGAGGTGAAGGGCGCCAACGATCCGACCAAACCGTTCCCGGTGCCCGCCAGATTGCTGACGATCGACGGCGATTTCGGCGGCTGGACGGCGGCAACCACCACGTTCTTCGCCGACGACACCGGCATCGTCACCGTGATCCAGCAGCAGACCGGCAAGACCTCGTGATGCCCAGACCATGACCACTGCGCTCTTCGACGACATGCCTGCGGAGGTGACCGGTGGGGGGAGAGCGACGCGCAGGCATCGGGCTCCACGCACCGGCGCGCTGACGATCGGCTCGGGCCTCGGCCTCGGGGTCGGGATGATCTGGTTCAGCCTGCTCGTCCTGATCCCGCTCAGCGCGATCGTCGTCAAGGCCCAGACCGGTGGCTGGAACGGCTATTGGCACACGATCACCAACACCCAGACGTTGGCGGCGATCACATTGACCGTTGAGCAGTCGTTCTTGGTGACGCTGGTCAACGTGGTCATCGGCACACTCATCGCGTGGGTGCTGATCCGCGACCACTTCTTCGGCAAGCGTCTGCTCGAAGTCGTGATCGACATTCCGTTCGCGCTCCCGACCATCGTCGCCGGACTTGTCCTGTTGTCGCTCTACGGTCCGCGCAGCCCCATTGGTGTGAACATCGCCAACACCCAGAAGGCGGTGTTCCTCGCTCTCGCGTTCGTGACGGTGCCGTTCGTCGTGCGGACGGTTCAGCCGGTTCTCGAACAGCTCGATGAGGATGTCGAGGAGGCGGCGATGTCGCTCGGGGCAAGCCGCATCACCACGTTCCGACGTGTGGTGCTCCCGAGTCTCGCGCCGGCGATGGGCGCCGGCGCAGCGCTGTCCTTCGCTCGTGCGATCAGCGAATACGGCTCCCTTGTCCTGCTGTCCGGCAACCTCGCGCTGCGGACCGAGGTCACGTCCGTACGAATCCTCACGTATGTCGAGAGCGGCAACACAGCAGCAGCGTCCGCTGTTGCATCGACGTTGTTGCTGATCGCCCTGATCGTGATCGTGCTGGTCGACGTCATCCAGCGTCGGGCGGCCCGCCGTGACTAGCGCGCCCACAACGCCTCGTGCGGTGCGCTACCTCTTCCGGTTCGTCGCTGTTGCCTACCTGTTCCTGCTGGTCGCATGGCCGGTATCGCTCGTTGCCAAGAACACGTTCGCCAACGGATGGAGCTCGATGCGGACGGCCCTCGGTGACCCCGACGTGATCAGCGCGCTGAAGCTGACCGGCTACGTCGCAGTTGTCGCTGTCGGCATCAACCTGGTCTTCGGCGTCGGCATCTCCTTGATCCTGGTCCGCCGCCGGTTCCCGGGGCGGCGGATCCTCAGCGCGTTGATCGACCTTCCGCTGGCCGTCTCACCCGTCGTGGTCGGCCTGGCACTTGTGCTCACCTACAACAAGCGTGACGGCTTCTTCGGCAAGACCCTCGAGGCCCACGGATACAAGATCCTGTTCGCCAACCCGGGCATCATCACGGCCACCGTCTTCGTGTCGTTACCACTGATGATCCGTGAGGTCGCCCCGGTGTTGGAAGAGATCGGCATCGATCAGGAGCAGGCTGCGCGCAGCCTCGGCGCGAACTCGCTGCAGACCTTTCGGCGGATCACCTTGCCGTCGATCAAATGGGCCGTCGTGTACGGCGTCGTGCTCAGCCTGGCCCGGGCCTTGGGCGAGTTCGGCGCCGTCAAGATCGTCGCCGGGAACGTGGCTGGAAGGACTCAGACGGCAACGCTTCTGGTCGAGCAGAAGTATCAGGACTTCCAGCAAGGCACTGCGTACGCGACGTCGTTCATCCTCGCGTTCGGGGCGGTGGCCTGCATTGTCGTTGTCTCGGTCATCCGGCCGAAAGGAAAAAGATGAGCATCGATGTTCGCGGCGTCAACAAGAAGTTCGGTGACTTCGTGGCATTGGACGATGTCTCGGTCAGCATCCCGACCGGACAGTTGACTGCGTTGCTCGGTCCGAGTGGCGGCGGCAAGTCGACGCTGCTGCGGATCATCGCCGGCCTCGAGTTCGCCGACACCGGCATCGTCGAGATCGAAGGTGTGGACGCCACTCACCTGCCGCCGCAGAAGCGCAACATCGGCTTCGTCTTCCAGCACTACGCCGCGTTCAAGCACATGTCGGTCGCGCGCAACGTGGCGTTCGGCCTCGAGATCCGCAAACGGCCAAAGCCCGAGGTGGCGTCTCGCGTCGCCGAACTCCTGGAACTCGTTCACCTGACCCAGTTCGCCGGGCGCCTTCCGTCGCAACTCTCCGGGGGGCAACGGCAGCGGATGGCGTTGGCACGAGCCCTCGCCGTCGAACCCACGGTGCTGCTGCTCGACGAGCCATTCGGCGCGCTCGATGCCAAGGTGCGCAAGGAACTGCGTGAGTGGTTGCGGCGCCTGCACGACGAGGTCAATGTGACGACGGTGCTCGTCACCCACGATCAGGACGAGGCCTTGGAAGTGGCGGACGAGATCGTGGTCATCAACGACGGGCGGATCGAGCAGATCGGCACCCCCGACCAGTTGTACGACGAGCCGGCCAATGACTTCGTGATGAGCTTTCTCGGCCCGGTGACTCGTCTCGGTGGTCAGCTGGTCCGGCCTCATGATCTCGATCTGCACACGTCCGACCCGGGCGGAGGTCGTTTGGGAACGATTACCCGAGTGAACCGAGTGGGGTTCGAGGTTCGTGTCGATCTTGCAGTGGCAGACGAGACGGTGCACATCACTCTGACGCGAACTCACTATCGCGGGCTGGGTCTCGACGTCGGTGACACTGTCTGGGTCCGTCCTGCTGACGGCGCACCTACGATTACTGGCGCAGCCCGACACGCGAGCGGCATCCTCTAGCATCGAGCAGGTGTCGGGCCCAGCGAACGACCTCACCATCGATCGGCAGGCTGAAGCCCATCGGATTCTGCTCGGCTCAGCGTCATGGGTGGACCTCGTCGAGGGTTTCGTGCGGGATCCGCTGAAAGAGTTCGGCGAGATCCACAGCGAGTCGCGGTGGGCCCAGGGCGAGGTGCTCCGGTACGACTCGTATGTTCCGGAGAAGCGGCTGGGTGCCGCTTTGCGCGCCGAGACCCGGCCGATGCTGCGCCAGACCGAATTGCATCTGCAGTCCAGATATCGGGCTGCGTTCACCGGGGTCGGCGCGCTTTTGTACCGCACCGGTGACGACTTCCAAGGACTGCACAGCGATCGGGAGATGCGATGGCTGGACGACACGCTGGTCGCGATCGTGGTCCTCGGCCAACGCCGTCCGTTCGTGTTTCGTGAACGTCAGCCGCTGGCGCAGGTTGTCGAAAAAATTCCTGCCGGCCGAGCGCTGGCCGACATCGTGCTGATGCCGGGCGAGGGCGATCTGTTGGTGATGGGCGGTGCAACGCAGCGGGAATGGCTCCATGGGGTGCCGGCGACGGACACTGCGAACCCGCGCATCTCCTTGACCTGGCGTTGGACGAATCGACGCGGTCGCCCGGACACGAACCCGGGTTACTTCGACGGTCGCCAGTTCAGTGATCGTCCCCCGCGCCCTGGCACACGAACGCGTCGAATCTGACCGATTCTCGCCCGGCCGGCACGGTGGGCGGGATCAGTCGCTGGTGGTGTGACGAGTGCGCAGCAACGGGTCATCATTTTGCAGAGCTTCGCCGCCGATCAGTCGCACTCTTCGAAAGCGCCTCAACGGCGCACCGCCGGGGCTGGCGACGAGGAACCGCCGGTCGGAGCCAGCGACCCACGCGACAGGTGACAGTTCGTCGAGGGCTCGCTCCCGCCAGCCGATCGGCGCGGCGAGAGTGGAACTGTCGGGCGCACCGTTCAACTCGAGCATCCGCAGGATCACACGGCGGCCACCGTCGCTCATCGGCTTCTCGATCACCGTCGACGCAACGGTGACCCACGGATTTTCATCGAGAACACGTTCGGCCCACCGCAGCCACCTGGCAGCACCACCGCCGAGGACCAACAGCAAGGTCCCGGCCAGACACGGCACGAACCACGGAATCAGGCCTGACGCGAACGGCTCACCGAGGATCGAGACGTGTGTCGGACCGCGGGCGTCGTACAACACGGTGACCACCGCTCCTGGACGATATGGCGTCGCTGCCCTGGCACGCGTGAGTTCGGCCGAGTGTTCGACGCCGTCTGCTGTGTGGAAGGTCACGGTGGCGGACGACGAAGTGGGTCCGGTGCCGCCGCTGTGCGGAACAATCTGTGTCACGACAGCATTCGTGTCCCGCCCCGATGAGTCTCGGCGTTGCTGGTCGGCGTCGCTCGTCCGGATCACGAGGGCGAGGACGACCAAGAAGACCCCGAGCCCGATCACAGCCGTGCACACGACTCGCCGCCGCCGGACCACCCGCCGTGTCGCAGGCGCGTCGGCGGCGCGGAACGCCGACGCCGTGCGTGCGTCAGTCGAGTCGGGCATCGACTCTGCGGTACCACCGGCCGCCCGTCAGGAAACGTCGAGGCCGAGATTGCGGGCGATCACGATCCGTTGGATCTCGCTGGTTCCCTCACCGATCTCGAGGATCTTGGCATCTCGGTAGAAGCGCGCTATCGGGTTCTCCTCGATGAAACTGCTGCCGCCGAACACCTGCGCGGCGACCCGTGTGGCGCTGACGGCAACCTCGGTGGCGTACAACTTGGCGATCGCCGCAGCACGCCGGAATGGTCGGCACTCATCCTTCAGCCATGCCGCCTTGTAGGTCAGGTTGGTCGCATTTTCGACGGCCACGTCGAGATCGGCCAGTGCGAAGGCAATGCCCTGATTTCTACCGATCGGACCACCGAAAGCTGTGCGCTCCTTGGCGTACGCGACGGAGTGTTCGAGGCAGGCGCGGGCGCAACCGAGGGCGAGCGCTGCGATTGCAATCCGCCCATCGTCGAGGATCGACAGGAAGTTCCGGAAGCCAGCACCTGGCTGGCCGAGCAGGTTGTGATCCGGAACAACGCACCCGTCCAGCATGATGCCGTGGGTGTCGCTCGCGTGCCAACCCATCTTCCGGTAGGCCGGTTCGATGATCATTCCAGGCGTCCCGGCCTCGATCACGAAACAGGAGATGCCGTCGTCGGCCCTCGCTGTGACGGTGACGATCGACGTGATCGCCGTCCCCGAGTTCGTGATGAACGCCTTTGCCCCGTCGATCACCCAGTTCTCGCCGGCTCGGGTCGCCTTTGTCCGGGTCGCGCCGGCGTCGCTTCCGGCGTCTGGTTCGGTCAGGCCGAATGCGCCGAGCTTGCGGCCGGCAACGAGATCCGGGAGCCATTGCTGCTTCTGGTCTTCGGTGCCGAATCGGAACACCGGGTTGGCACCGAGACCGACACCAGCTGACAGGGTGATGCCGATCGACTGATCGACGCGGCCGAGTTCTTCGATCGCAATGCACAGCGAGGCAAAGTCGCCGCCGCCGCCGCCCCATTCCTCGGGGAAGATCAGGCCGAACAGGCCGAGCTCACCCATCTTGGCGACGACGTCCAACGGCAGAACATGCTCCTCGTCCCATCGGGCTGCGTGAGGAGCGACCTCGCCTTCGGCGAAATCGCGCACCACGTTACGGAATGCTTCATGCTCTGGCGACAGATCGAAGTCCATGAGGGCACGTTAGTGGCGGGGAGGTTGACAGATTCCGGCACACCGAAATGCCGATCGACGCGAACAGCGATTCGTTGAACGTCCAACTATTATCGACGATGCCATGGACTGTTACTCCGCCCCCATCGACGAAATCCTCCACGCCCTGCAGACCGTCGGACTCGGTAGTTTGCTCGAGCTGCCATTGTTCGCCGAGGTCGATCTGGACTCTGTTCGCGACGTGCTGAGCGGCTTCGCCGATCTCGCTGACCATGTGATCTTCCCGACCGACCGCGTCGGCGACACCGTTGGAGCGTCGTTCGATTCGGCCACCGGCATCGTCAGCACGGCGCCGGAACTGGCGCACGCCTTCGAGCAGTACCTGAAGGGTGGCTGGACTGCCCTCGCGGCCAGCGTGCACGAGGGCGGTGGCGGGTTTCCCGGAGTGGTCGCGACTGCAGTTCGGGAGATGTTCGGTTCGGCCAACATGGCGCTCTCGCTGAATCCGGTGCTGACGCAGAGTGCGATCGAGTTGCTCGAACGCTGGGCCGACGAACGTCAGCGTGCGTTGTATCTGGGGCGATTGATCGACGGCACGTGGACGGGCACGATGAACCTCACCGAGCCAGATGCCGGTTCTGATCTCGGTGAAGTACGCACCACTGCTACGCCTCTCGACAACGGTCGATGGGCGATCAACGGCACCAAGATATTCATCACATGGGGCGAGCACGATCTCACCGACAACATCGTTCATCTCGTGCTCGCCCGTATTCCCGGTGCGCCGTCCGGCACGAAAGGCATCTCTTTGTTCATCGTGCCCAAGGTGCTGGTCACCGAGGACGGCAGTCTGCAGGGTCGCAACGGTGTGCACGCGCTGTCGATCGAGCACAAGATGGGCATCCACGCCAGTCCGACATGTGTCCTGCAGTTCGACGATGCAGTGGGCGAGATGGTCGGACCGCCCAATGGTGGTATGGCCGCAATGTTCAGCATGATGAATCCGGCCCGCGTCGCGATCGGATTGCAGGGTGTCTCCATCGGAGAACGCGCGCTCCAGCAAGCTCGCACGTTCGCTGCCGAGCGCCGTCAGGGCTCAGCCGGAGGAGTGACGCCGGCGCCGATCATCGAGCACCCCGATGTCCAGCGGATGCTGGTTGACATGTCTGCGACCCTCCGGGCGATGCGGCTGCTCGTCTACGCGACGTCGATGGCTGCGGACCGAGCCGCTGCCGAAACCGACGACCACGCGCGCGCAACCGCCCAGCGTCGCTTCGACCTGTTGACCCCCTTGGCCAAGTCGTGGCCGACCGACGAGGGCGTCCGGCTCGCATCGTTGGCCATACAGGTCCACGGTGGGATGGGCTTCATCGAGGAGACCGGCGTTGCCCAGCGATATCGCGATGCACGGATCGCGCCGATCTACGAAGGCACGAACGGGATCCAGGCGGTCGATCTCGTCGGTCGCAAGGTCGCCAGGGATCAGGGGGCTGCGTTGTCCGAACTGCTCGACGAGATCGTTGCGAATTGCGACCGGGCCGCATCCGTTGTTTCGCTGCAAACCCAAGCGCGCAGCATTCGTGCAGCCGTCGAAACCATTCGTCAGGCAACCGATTGGATCGTGCAGACGTTCGCCCAGCATCGCGACGATGTTCTCGCCGGTGCGTCGGCGTTTCTCCGCCTGGTTGCTGTCACCGTCGCAGCAGACCTCCTGCTCCGCCACGCTCATGATGCTGCAATCAGCCCGGACCCTGGCCTGACGTCGTCGGCGGCCCAGCTGGCGGCTCTGACCCAATTCTTCGTGGTCGACCAGGTCGAAGGTGGCCCTGGCCTCGCCTCGATCCAGTTCGGGGCCGTGGCCCTGGCGGCGGCCCTACCGGCATGAACCCAGCCTGAACCAGGGCTTGACCAGGTGCCGCCGAGTCAATCGGTGACGTAGTCAGGATCGAATGCTTTGCGCGTGAAGACCTCACGCACCATTGGTTCGAAATGCTCGAGGGTCTCGGTCGGATAGTCGGGGTCGAACGAGGTCTGGTCCCACTGCCCGCAGAAGCGCTCGCAGCTCGCGAACCACGGGTGGCCGCGGTACTCCTCGCGAGCGTCCGGGTTCTCGCCGATGTGCTGTCCGAAGTACTTCAACTGGAACACGCCGTGCATGTTCACCACCCAGGTCACCTCGGCGCGGACGTACGGCCGGATGATCGCCGCGGCGAGTTGCGAGTGGTTCTCCGGAGCCAGATCGTCGCCGAGGTCGTGGATGACGGCGGCGACGATCATCTCGATGTCGGCGCCGTCGTGTTCGGCCCGTGTCGCCGTTTGCAGTGAGTGCTGCAGTCGACTGACCTGATACCCGGTCAGGCCGTGATCCAGAGCGCGGACGCTGGCCATGATCCGGTCAGGCAACGTGTCGAGATATTGCACGGTCAACACTTGCAGCAGGTCGTAGTCCTCTTGCGTCGACTCACTCATCTGTCGGAATGCAACGGTGTCCATCAGCGGACTCCTCTCGTCAGAACTCGGTACAGGCTGCGGGGTGCATCGGCGTCGATGTAGCAGCCCTGGAGATGGCGTATCCCCTCTTGCGGATCGTATGCCGATCTTCCGTGCAGAACTCGGTCGTTGGCGAACATCTCGACCTCGCCCGGTCTCAGCCGTAGCCGCATCTCGAACGTCGGATCACTCAGCAGTTCGGCCAATCGGCGGCGGGCGCGTTGGAACTGCTTCGTCCGCTCCGGTGACAGCAGCGGAGAGTGATCCAACCGTGGGCTGTAGTTGAGACCGGTGAATGTCCCGGCGTCATCGGTGTCGATCACGGTTCGGAGACTGCGCAGATCAGTGGCGGCGTCGCGAAACCGGAACTGCACCGGTGTCGTCGCCAGGATCTCGTACCACTCGATGTTCTCTTCGCGCAATCTGTCGACGACCGCCATCGAGTCCACCAGCGTCGATGCGCCACCCGACGTTTCGTTGGACAGGCAGTGCAACAGCTGGATGCCCGGCACCGGAATGCGGTAGGGATTGTCCGTATGCGGGCTGAGGGCGACCGATGTGTAGGCGAGGTCGTTCGCGTCCGGCACGGAACGGACGTCGAACACTCGTCCGAAATTGGTCTCGCGGATGTATCCGAACTTGCTCGCGACGGTGGCGACAGCGCCGTCGTTGTTCGGCACTCCCGTGATCACGATCGCGCCGAGACGAAGGAAGTCGCTGACCGCACCGAGCAGAGCGCCGTCTGCGTCGTGGCCGTCAATGTCATTCCAGGCATGTCGCGGCAGTTCTGCCGAATCTGCGGTCCACGAAGTTGGCGACGGAAGTCCGTCGTCCCACAACGGAAAATCCGCTATCGCCCTCTCGTCGAATCGTTCGTTGTGACCGTCGCTGAACCGGACGACCAGGCTGCTGTCGTCGAGATGGGCTTCGGCGATCGACAGTTCGGGATCGAGGCGGTGCGGATCGAACAATCGTTGACTGCTCGTCGCGTCGAATTGGGACGGCGACGTCGATCGTTCGCGTAACCACAACGGCTCGAGTGGGACGTCGGTGCCGCCGAGATGCATCGACACCGTCACCACACCGCCGGTGTCGTCGATCGAGATCATTGCTGAACACTGCCACACGTGTGTCAGTCGGGACACACCACGGCGGTGTGGTACGAGGCATGCGCCCGGTCGAAGGTCTCGCTATCGCGCAGCGGTTGGGCGTAGCGTTCGGCCATGCACGAAGCGCCATACGGATCGACAGCTGATGCGCCCGACTCGCTGAAGCGGGTGCGCACCAGACATTTCCAACGGGCCAAGGAACAGGGAATTAAGATCACGGGCCTGACGAGCTACGACTACCTTTCGGCCAGCATCTTCGATCGGGCCGGGATCGACTTCCTGCTGGTGGGCGATTCGGCGGGCAACGCTGTGCTCGGGTTCGACTCCACGCTGCCGGTGACCATCGAAGAACTGATCCCCCTGTGTCGCGCTGTCGTTCGCGCTGCGAAGCGAGCGTTCGTCGTCGCCGACATGCCTTTCGGTTCCTACGAGGCCGGGGCCGACGACGCGTTGCACACGGCGATCCGGTTCATGAAAGAGACCGGTGCACACGCAGTGAAGCTCGAAGGTGGACGGCGCAGCGCACGCCAGATCGAGGCCATCGTGCGGGCCGGAATTCCGGTGATGGCTCACATCGGGTACACCCCGCAGAGCGAACACGGACTCGGCGGTCACATCATCCAGGGTCGGGGTGACGGGGCCGACCAACTGCTGGACGATGCTCACGCCGTGGAGGACGCGGGCGCGTTCGCAGTGGTGCTGGAGATGGTCCCGTCCGGGGCCGCTGCGACGGTCACCAAGGAATTGACGATCCCGACCATCAGCGTCGGCGCCGGACCTCATTGTGATGGTCAGTTGATGGTCTGGACCGACTGGGCCGGCTTCACCAGCGGTCGGATCCCGCGCTTCGTCAAGAAGTACGCAGATCTGGCGCAGACGCTGTTCGACGCGGCGGGCGCATACCGTGAGGACGTCGAAGCCGGTCTGTATCCGGGGCCGGAACACGAGTACGACGAGTAAGGATCGACAGAACCTTGTGCCGGCGGAGGACCGATGTCAGACGACCGATGTCAGACGACCGGTGTCAGACGACCGATGTCAGAGGGCTGCTTCGACCAGGCGACCGCTGTCGACGTGATAGACGAAGCCGCGGATGAAGTCCTTGTGGGCAACGAAGGGGTCTGCGTGCAGGAGACGGATGGAGGTGCGAACGCTCTCCGCCGGATCGGTGAAGGCGCCGGTGGACCATGCGGGGCGCAGGCCCGTCTCGGCCTCGATCTGGTCGTGGAGTTGATTGCCGACCACCTTCTGCAGACCACAGTCGGTGTGGTGCAGCAGGATCACCTCGCGAGTTCCGAGCATGCGTTGTGACAGCACGAGCGAGCGGATCACGTCCTCGGTGACGATGCCGCCGGCGTTGCGGATGACGTGTGCGTCACCGTGGGCCAGGCCGAGCATCTCGAAGATGTCCATCCGGCTGTCCATGCACGCGACGATCGCCAGCATTCGGCGCGGGCGCAGGGCGAGATCGTGATCGTCGAAATCCCGCGCATAGCTGTCGTTGTTGGCGACCAGTTCATCGGTACTCGGAACGAAGGTGTCAGATCGGGGGTCGGGCACATCTGCAAACGTACTTCTGCAACCGTGTCAGATACCAACGCAAGGGCGAGTTCTGGTGTGACATCGTTGTCACGACACCACATCGTCAGACCCTCTTGGTGTCCCTGCGGTACGTCCATCCCGCCACGCCGCCCATCGGGATCGACCAGATCGCGATGACGATCCGTTCCTTCGAACCCCAGCCAGGGGTGCCGATGCCGACATGGCTTGCCTGGGTCAACCATACGACGGAATGCCTTGCCCGATGACGTGCAGTGCTCCGTGTTGGCGCAGCGCAAACCACTGACCACTCAGAAATCCGGAGAATGCCGAGCCATCACCGACGGCATGGCCCATGCTGTCGGTCGTCAGAATTGGATCCACCGGGTGTAGACCGGTTTCATCGCTCGCTCCCGGAAATCGGCGGTGAGTTGCAGGATCGCTGCTTCGAGTCCGGCCCCTGGGATCTCCAGATCGTGGATCGACAGGCAGTGATCCAGCAGCGCCCGTATGGCGGCATCGGAGTCGGAGCAGTTCAATCCGGGAGCGATCACGACACCGATTCCTCGCGCCGCCAGCACCGGTCCTCAAGAAGTGCGCAAGGACCTGACCAGGCCACGTAGCGAGACGCTGGCCGTCGTCGGAGGAGATCTCGTCGAATGCATCTGTTCACCCTGCCCCGAACGGGTGCCGGCGCAAGTGCACACCACATGTCCTGGTCATGACATGCGTCAGATGCCCCGGAATCAGCCGGGTGCAGCGGGGCGGTGAGCGGGGCTCGTAGAGTCGACTCCGGTGCAGGCTGGAGCGCGAGGAGATCGAGAGCCGCAGGGGCTGATCGAGCGCCCGCGTCTCGCTGCGCACAGTCCCGGGTGATCGTTCTCGAGGCGCCAGGAGGTTTCGGCAAATCAACCCTCGCCGAGCAACTCGCCGTCGGCGCGACAACGATCGTGCGTCTGTTCCTGGAGAAGGAGGATTCGTCGTCACGTCGCCTGGTCACTCGCCTGCGGGATGGCTGCAGGAGGAGCCATCTGGTCGCAGCGGTCGAGGCCGGTTCGAGCGACGACACGGATAGCGAACAGGTTGTTGCAGTTGTTTCCGCCATGGCTCGAGCGGTTCCTGACGGTGGGTGGTTGATCGTCGAAAACGCCCACTTCCTCGGCGTCGAGGCGACGCAGCTGGTCGGCGCGCTCGTCGTCGACCTCTGCTCTGCTCACGGTGTCGATCCCGGTGCCGGTCCCGGGTTCAGTGTTGGATTCGGTGGCGACGACGGTGTGTCGACGGTCGGCTGGCGTGCCGTCGTGGCTGGTCGGGCGGTGGCGATGACCGTCGACGGAGCACTCCGACTCGGGGCAGATGATCTGGTCTTCCGGTTCGAAGAGACTGAGACTCTGATCCAGCGCTCGATCGTCGCCGACGACGAACTGGCCCGCGTCATCACGCGCGACTGCGCGGGTTGGCCAGCGGCGATCGCGCTGTCGATCGCAGCACAGGCGCGTGGGCACTCAGTGCTCGCGGCGCCATTGCGCCTCGACACGTTGATCGGCGGTCTGTTGGAGACCGACGACCGGCTCTCGCCGAGGACGCTCGCTCTGCTCGGCCACCTTCGGCTCGTGTCCGACGCGATCGGCAATGCGCTCGGAATGCCGAATCTCATTGATGCAATCGTCGCCTCGGGGCTGCCGATCCGGATGACCGGCAGCTGGCGACGATTGCCGGATCCGGTGCGCGAACACCTCGCGACCACCGGTCGATTGACGGATCAGGATTTGGTGACTGCCCTCGAGGTGGTGTTCGCCAACGGTGAGACGACGATGGCAGTCGACATGTTGCTGGCCGCGAACCGCCCAACGGATGTCTGCCGATTGATCGCCGAGATTCCCTACCGGCAACTCGACCGCCTCGATGTCGCCGAGATGGCTGCATTGTTGAACGCCGTTCCGACTGCTGCGGTGATTCAAAACCCGCGTTGCCTTGCCCAGCTGGCGCGTGCAGCTGAAGGTCGAGTCCGGATCGGCCTGCGGACATGACTGCTCGAGCGCCTGGCGGACATCGTCCGTGTCTTGGACGATCCGGTGATGACACGTGAGTTGGAAGCCGAGCTGATCTGCGATCCGGATCGGGATTCGCTGATCGACGAGGCCGATGACCGGGGCCGCGCTTTTGCTCGAGAGCACGCCTGCGCACGAACTGATCACCCGAGCCCGATGTCTGCGCGCGCTCGGTCGGACCAATGCGTGGCGGGGCGACGCCCGGTCACTGGTCGAGGCGTCACATCTGCTTGGTCGGCGCAGCCGTCGCCGAGCAGTGCAGCTGACGTTCCTGGCGGAAGTGCAAGCGCTGCTCGGCCGCGACGACGAGGCGATCGGTTCTCTCGGCGAGGCCCGGTCGATCGCCAGGATTCATGCCGATGAACGCATTCTCGGCTATGCGGCGTGGACCCAGGCGCGGGTGGTCGCGCGTCGACGCGATGTCGACGGGACCCTGCGTTGGTTGGCCGAGGCCGAACGTCATCCTGGAGATTGGCTCGACCATCCGACCGGCACCCAGTTCCTCGCCGAAGCTGCGGAGATCTCGGCCATGGTCGGCGCAGAACAGATCGCCGAGGGATTTCTGCGCCGTGCCATTGCCTCGACCGTGCGGCTGCCTATCTCAACGCGTCGAACACGTGGAGGACGTCGCTCTTGATCGCCCATGCCCGCTCGCGCCAGGGGGACGCAGTCCGTGCTCGGGCGATGGCGGCATCCGTTGTCGAACAACTCGAAGCGTTGGGTCACCCCGAGTTCGCGATGCTGCACGAACCCGACATCTGGCCCGCGCTCGTTCGATTGCTCGAAGGGAACAGTGCGTCGATGGTCGTGATCACGCTGCTCGGCGGTTTCGGAATCGAGATCGATGGGCGGATGTCACCCTGCCCGCCGGTCGCCCAGCCCAGATGGTCAAGGTGCTGGCACTCGCCGGCCGTCCGATCCCCGTTGATGAACTGATCGAGATCCTGTGGCCGGACACCCCGACCGACGTCGGTCGACGCCGACTACGAAATGTGCTCGCTCGCGTCCGTGCGGCCGGCCCGTTGCTCGATCGTTCAGAGGGCGTGCTTGCGCTCGTTCCGACCGCGGTGGTGGACTGCCAGCGGTTCGAGCAGCTTGCCCGGGCGGCCTTCACGGCCGCCGCCGATCTACAGCTGTGCGCTGCAGAACAGGCCCTCGACGTCTACGCCGGAGAATTGCTGCCCGGCGACAGATTCGAGGAATGGTCTGTCGCCCCACGCGAACGGATGCAACGCAGAGCCATCC
Source organism: Actinomycetota bacterium (assembly GCA_043747765.1). Lineage (GTDB taxonomy): Bacteria > Actinomycetota > Acidimicrobiia > Acidimicrobiales > Ilumatobacteraceae > WLMZ01. The sequence continues at coordinate 748 of JAYTOM010000055.1, read as the reverse complement.
GGGTACTCGGCCAAATCGTCGACGGTGCGTCCGGTCTTGGGGACGTCGATCGAGCGGTCCATGCTGCCGACCAACTGCGCTGTGACCGTATCGTTCGTGCTGCGCCTCCTCGACGACCGCCTTCGCCTCGGCGAGGTGGTCGGCCAAGCGGAAAATGTCCAGACGGGAGAGCGTCACGTCGTCGGCGATATCACCGAGCTCGTCGAATTCCTGCGCACTTCGACCGACGGCATCCAACAGAACACATGAGCGCCGCCCTCGAAACAGCCACTCACGTCGCATCGCGGCCGGTCGAGACGCGCCCGTCCGAGGCGGTAGCGGAAGATATTTCGTCGACGAATTCACGATCAGCGCTTGCTATCGGCTGACCGGCAATCAAGACTGCCCACGGCGTAGATGTTTTCCAAAGACCGGGGGGTTTGAAATGGCACAGCACAAATGGGTGGGCGCAGCATGCGCGTTGTCAGTCATGGTCGCTGCGTGTGGCCGAGATTCGAAGTCATCTGATTCGTCGCCGGTGACGACAGCGGCGGTCGCCACGACCGCTGCTGCATCGGCCACTTCTGCACCGACCAGTGCGGCCGTGGCGACCACAGCAGTGGCAACCACAGGAGGGGCGGGGGCCAGCGACACGGCCGTGCCCCCGAAATCCAGTATCGGCGGATCGTCCGACACGACGCCGGCCACGACGTCCGCTCCCACCACCGAAGCGCCGACCACCACGGCCGCCAAGGCGGATCCGTGCGCC
>JAYTOM010000054.1:0-6279 GCA_043747765.1 Actinomycetota bacterium | reverse complement strand
GCTCGGACGAGTGCGGCGAGCACGGCCATCGCGCCGAATGCCGGGCCGGCGGTGATGCCGATGTTCGCTTGGTCAGGCATCCGGCTGAAGCCGTCGTCGTCGACGATCGGCTCGATCTGGCCGGCCCAGGTATCGAACGCGATGCCGTGCGCCGGAAGGTCCCGGTACGGACCCGTCGCGCCGTATCCGCTGATGCTGCAGAACACGATGGCCGGGTTGATCTCCTCGAGCCGCTCCTTGGTGAAGCCGCGCTTGTCGAGGAAACCAGGGCGCATCGCCTCGATGATCACATCGGACTTGGCAACGAGCTCGGTGAACACCACCATTGCTTCTGGGGTCTTCAGATCGAGAACCAGTGATTCCTTGCCACGGTTGATGTGGAGGTGCATCAACGAGACACCGTCCACGATCGGCCAGGTCATCTCGCGCACGTAGTCGCCTGAGGGCGCCTCGATCTTGATCACTTCCGCACCGAAGTCGACGAGGTGCGATGCCAGCGCGGCCGGCCCCAACAACGACAGATCCAGAACACGGACTCCGGCCAACAATCCTTCGGACATCTTCAGACGCTCTCTTCCATTCGATCGATGCGACCGGTCATCCGGTCTCGGCCCCGTCACCCCGGCAGGGCGGGCAACACATCATGTTCGAACAGGTGCAGTCCGCGCCAAGCCGACTCCGGCGGGATGCCGCCGAGCAGCGGGTGGAACAGCACGAACCCGAACGGGCCGGCCTCGGCGATCTCCTCGAGCAGTAGGTCCGGCGTCAGCACGCGGTACATGCCGCGCTCGCGCACCTCGTCCACATCGACCGCCGGCGTGTACATCCCCGGAAGGCCTGCATCGGTCATCCACTTTCCATACGCGTTGGTCTCGTGCAGGAAGTACTTGCCGACCTCGTCCCACCCCTTGTCGACATCTTCGGCGAGGTGGAAGTTGCTCGGTCCGGGACCGTTGTACGGACCCGGGTCGGGGTGACCGACTTTGATCCGCTCGTCGCGAAACCACTCCCAGTGCTCGGGGAGCGAGGGCAGGAAGCCGTCGCCGATCCGGCCGGCGCGTCGGGCTGCCTTCTCCGTGCTCCCGCCCAGCGACAGCGACGGCCCGCCACCGCCGGCACGCTCGGGTGCCGGCGTGATCCGGATGTCACGACCGTCGTGCTGGAACGTGTCACCGGTCCACGCACCGCGCAGCACTTCCACGGCACGGGTCGTGCGCTTGGGGCGCTGGTTCATGGCGATGTCGAACATCGCGAACTCGTCGGCGACATATCCGTTCGTCAAGACGAGGTCGAGTCGACCACCGCTGATCAGGTCGACCACGGCAGCGTCCTCGGCCAGGCGGAGCGGATCGTGGAACGGTGCGACGATGGCCGAGATCATGATCCGCATCGTGCTCGTGCGCGCCGCCATCGCGGCGGCCATCGGTAGCGCGCTGGGGAGGTATCCGTCAGGGCTGCCGTGGTGTTCGGACAGCACCATCATCACGAAGCCGTGCTGATCGGCCCACTCGGCCATGTCGATGCCGTGCCGATAGCGGTCGGTCATCGTCGTTGCGGCCATCGCCGGATTCCGAAAATCGAATCGCATTCCGTAGAACGCCATGGCGCTCCCCCTTCGCTGTGTGCCGAACCCGCAAGTCAACGGCCCCGTACGGCCAATCCTGCGAAGTGGCAAGATAGACCACGATGAGCAACGAGCTACCAGCGCCGGTCCCGGTGGTCGCGCCGGTGCAGCTCACCCGACGGGAACGGCTCGTGGCGCTTCGGGCGATCTCCATCCCGACCGCCATCATCCGCCGCTTCTTCCAGATCGACGGAATCCGCAAGGCGATGCTGATGGCGTTCAACCTGTTCATCTCGATCATCCCGCTCGTCATCATCGCCTTCGCCCTGTTCTCCCGGCTGCGCAACCGGATCTCGCTCAGCCAGGTCTTCGTCGAGCAGTTCCGTCTCAACGGTGAAACCGCACAGATCGTGCGCGGCGCATTCCCTTCGACGCGCAACATCCTCAAGGTCTCATCGTTCATCGTCGTTGGCTCGTTCGCGCTGAGCGGGTTCGATGTCGCCTCGGTTTTCCAACGCACGTTCGCCGATGCGTGGAACGTCAAGCCGTTCAGGAGGTGGCGAGGTCCGGCACGCGGGCTGATCTGGTTCGCCCTCGTCTTCCTCACGTTCGCAGTCAGCCAACTGCTGCAGCGCCTGCCCGCCAAGCACGGCTTGTGGGCCTACGGACTGAGCATCCCGTTGGTGATGGCGATGAACTACGCGTTCTGGCTGCTGACCCCACGGCTGATGTTGGACAAACCCCTGAACCGCCGCGACCTCCGCCCCGGCGCAATCCTGGGCATGATCGGCAGCACAGCGTTGTGGATCCTCTCGCTGGTCATCCTGCCCGGTTGGTTCGACTGGTATGGTCGCGGCTTCGGGGGCATCGGCATCGCTCTGGCCCTGATCAGCTGGACCTATGTGGTCAGCATCGTGTGGGTCGTCATCGTGGTGATCGCGGCGGTGATGTGGGAACGATCGGCACCGCTCGACGAGGTCGTCGAAGTGTCCGACGCAGAGACACTCAACGCCTGAGCGAACGCTCGGGCGAGACCGGTTCGCTCAGCGGCGCGCCCTCGGCAGACCGAGGTGACGCTCGGCGATGTTGTTCTTGTTGATCTCGGTGGTGCCGCCGTAGATGGTGGTGACCGGGCTGTGCCGGGCGTCGTACTCGATCCACCCTTGGGCCGCAGCGTCCGGTTCTAGCATCTGCAACAAACCCTCGGCACCGGCCATCTCCTGGAACCAACGAGAAGCCTTCTGGTACGCCTCGCTGGAGAACAGCTTCGTCATCGAACCCTCGAGACCTGGCATCCCACCGGCCGCCGCGATCCAGGCCGAGCGCTGGGTCAGGAGCGCAGACACGTGGTTGTCGATCGCGACGCGTGCCAACTTCTCGCGAACAGCGGGCTCGTCGATCCGGCCGGACTCCTTCGCCCACGCTGCCGTGTGGGCCAGCAGCGGCACGCCGGGGTTCGTTCCACCCATGACGCCGCGTTCGAACGACAGCGCGACGGCCATGACGTTCCAGCCGCCGTTGACCTGGCCGAGCACGCATTCGTCGCCGACCCGGACATCGTCGTAGAAGGTCGCGTTGGTGCGTTCCGTCGCCATGGTGTGCACGGGATCGACACGGATCCCCGGCGTGTTCATCGGGATCAGGAACATCGTCAGGCCCTTGTGTTTGGGCAGGTCCGGATCAGTGCGGGCGAGGAGGATGACCCACCGCGCTTCGTGCGCCATCGTGGTCCACATCTTGGCGCCGTTGATCACCCACTGGTCGCCATCGCGTACGGCGCGCGTGGTCAACGAGGCCAGATCGCTGCCGACGTCCGGCTCGCTGTAGCCCATGCAGATCAGGGCCTGTGCCGATGTCACCGCGGGAATGACCTCGGCCTTCTGCGCGTCGGTACCGACATGCTGGACGACCCCGGCGATCATGACCGCAACGGCCAGCGCATCGACCGGAGCCCCAGCCTTCTCGATCTCGTTGAAGAGCACCCACAGCTCGATCGGGTCGCCGGCGCCGAGACCGGGGACAGCGCGTTCGATCAACTGCTCGTCGGCGAGGGCACGGTTCAATTCGGGATTGTTGAAGGTGCCGCTCTCGTGTTGGGCGCGCACGGTCGCGGGCGTGTGATGGGCGGCCACGATGCCGCGGACGCGCTCGCGATACGCCGTCACCGTCGGGCCGAGTTCGAAGTCCATCAGTTCGCTCCGTTCCCGGTCGGCCAAAACCGGTCGGCCAGAGCCAGTTGCTCGGCCGCCGGTTCGCCGAGAATCAGCGACCACCCCCGAGCCCGGCGGTAGTAGAGCTGGATGTCGTACTCTTCGGCGAAGCCGTAACCACCGTGGAAGTGCAGCGACCGATCGGTTGCGTGGGTGGCGATGTCGCCGGCGAACAGGAACGCCATCGACGCCAGCGCAAGGGGATCGTCGATGTCGTTCAGGGTGACATCGCAGTGACCCCAGCCGACGTCCCGGCCCGCATCGAGCGCTGCCGCTGCCTCGTGGGTCAGCAGCCGCGCCCCGTCGATCGAGCCGGGCAGATCGGCCAGGCCGTGCTGCACAGCCTGGAACGAACCGATGGGCACGCCGAACTGATGCCGCTCCTTGACGTACGCGACGGCCAGCTCCAACGCCATCGCCGAGATCCCGACGAGTGAGGCTGCCGTCAACACCTTCCAACGGGCAAGCGACAGCTCGAAGTCTGCCGCGCTGGCGAGGACGATCCGTTCACCGGAGCGAGCACTGCGGTCGGCCAGCGGTGCGCTGGCGTGGTTGCGCGGCCCGGCGTTCGGCGGATCGGAGCGGACGGCCACCAGTTCGCCGCCGTCCACACCGACGACCACCGTCGCCACGGCACCGGCGGGGACGAGATGCCAGGTGCCATCAGCGTCAGCCGGACGCAGCGAGAGCGTTGCGATGCCACCGTCTTCCAGCGAGCCGGCGAGCGACGAGGCGTCGACAAGAGGCGAGGCAATGGCGTGTTCCACGTAGGGCACGGGAGCAATCGACCTGCCGAAGGTCTCGGCGATGACGGCGAGGTCGCCGCTGCCGGCGCCACTCCCCCACAGTTCCATCGCCCCGAGCTTGCGCCATAATGCCGCATCGAAACCGAGCGGCTCAGCGGCACGGACGACTGCCGGCGGCGACTCGCGGCTGAAGAACTGGTCGAAGGCGTCGAACAGCTCGCGCTCGTCGGATGAGAAGGCGAGTTCCATGGCTCAGACGACCAGTACTGCTTTGCCGGTGACCTGCCGGTTCTGTTGGTCGGCCAGCGCCCGGGCGGCATCCTCGAACCGGTAGCTGATCGGCTCGACGGGGTTGAGGTCACCGGCGACGATCTTGGCGAGGATCTCGGACACCATCTCTTGGTTCTCCTCCGGATGCTTGATGACCCAGCCGCCCCACTCCACGCCGGTGACCCGACGATTGCGAAGCAGCACCTGGTTGGCCGGCAGCTGCGGGATCTGCCCGGACGCGAAGCCGATGACCAGGAACTGGCCGTCATCGCGCAGGGTGCGCAGGCATTGCTCACCCACCGTGCCACCGATGGGGTCGTAGACCGCATCGACGCCGTCGCCGCTGATCTCCTTGGCGCGAACCTTCACGTCTTCGGTGCTGGAGTCGATGACGGCAACGGCGCCGCGGCTCGTCGCCAGCTCGCGCTTGTCGGCCGACGACGCGGCGGCGATGACGTTCAGACCCAACGCGTGGCCGACATCAACTGCCCCGAGGCCGACGCCACCGCCGGCGCCAAGGACCAGCAGCCACTGGCCGGCACGCAGCTGAGCCCGCCTGACGAGAGCAAACCAGGCCGTGCCGTAGCTCTGCATGAACGTGGCCGCCTGGCCGTCTGTCAGCGTGTCGGGCACGACCAGCACGTTGCGAGCGGCCACGACGACCTCGGTCGCGAACCCGCCGGCGCCACTGGTGACGAGCACCCGCCGACCGATCCGGATGCCGCTTTCCGACGGCGCTGAATCCAGATCCGGCGCGAGTTCGGTGATGATGCCGACCGATTCGCCGCCCGGCGTGAACGGCAACGGTGGCTTGATCTGGTACAGGCCCTGGACGATGAGTGCATCGACGAAGTTGACGCCGGCAGCCGTCACCCGGACGCGCACCTGCCCCGGCCTCAGCACCGCCGATGGACGCTCTTCGATGACCAGCTGATCCAACGGAACGAAGGAGTTGCAGACGACAGCGCGCATCAGCCGACCGTACCCCGGCTCACTCGGCAAACGGCCAATCGTCAGGCACACGAGACGTCCAGACAGGCGCCCGGCGTTCGCCGAAGGCACGCCCACCCTCGATCGCGTCGGGCCGTCCCATCAGCACGATGTGCGCATCACGTTCCAACATGTCGACCTCCTCGGAGGTCGTCGCGAGACCACGCCAGAGGACCCGTTTGCTCATCGCTGCCGACAGCGGTGAGACGTTGTCGGCGATGTCGCGGGCCCACTCGAGCGCGGTCGGCAGGACATCGGCAGCATCGACTGCCTCGTTGGCCAGCCCCCATTCGGCGGCGACGGCGCCGCTGATGGTGCGTCCGGCCACCAGCATCTGCGCAGCCCGGGCGATGCCGACCAGACGCGGCAGGACCCAATGGGACTGAGCATCCGGCAACACGCCGCGTCGCGCTTGCAGCACGGCCAGGGGCGCGTCGAACGCAACGATGCGGATGTCGGTCTGTAGGGCCAGTGCGCACCCGATGCCAATGGCCGCACC
>JAYTOM010000053.1:0-3511 GCA_043747765.1 Actinomycetota bacterium | reverse complement strand
GCCGCGTCCGCGACCACACCCAAATGACCGAACTCGTCACCCGGATCGGCCACACCGTCAACCCTGCAACACCCACCATCTACACTCAAGAAATTGCCTGAGAGCAACACCAGGATCACCACCCCACTTCAACAAGAAGCGGGACATCCTCCGCAGCAGATCCAGCTCTGCTTTCTCACCAAGACCCAACGATTCCGGAGCCTTATCTTTCTCAGATTTAGCCACCCACTTCGCAAGCGTAGTGTCCGACAACCCCAGCTCCGCCGCGATCTGACAACGCGACGCTGCGAAACCCGCGCCAACTCCACCGCATGCACCTGAAACCCAACATCAAACCTCGACGACCTACCCATTGACCTCACCCTTCTCGGACTCCGACATCCAGGGCGAGCCTCAGTGCGACCGTGGCGTCGGTGTGGGTGTCGGCGGGAGCGATGCGGGTCACGTCGGCGGGCGCGGTGCACGAGTCCGGGGTGAAGCACAGCGGCCGTCGAGTTCCCGTGCCACCCGCCGCTTCCCGTTTCGGTGCGAGTTGGTGGCCGCCTGCTCTTCCAGGCTGCGGAAAGCAACCATTCCTGCGGCCATTCACAACATCATCGGGTTTACGCCGGCCTGGGGCGCAGCACCGTTCGGGAACGCTGCGGTTCACAGCTTTCGCTGGGCTCTCGGTTCCTCGGCATCCGGGCATCTTGCGCTCGTCCGGACCGAGACATCGGCGCCTGCGGCCCTGTTCCGTCAACCACTGCCCGCCTGCTCGAGACGCTGAGTAGAGTAAGGCGATTCGGGAGGCGGAGGCCGGTGTCACGAGAACCGCAGGCGGTAGCCGGAATCGGGGACGAGCGGTTGCAACGCGCGATCGGCTTGGCGGTTGAGGCGCGGGCGAGTGCGTACGCCCGGTACTCCGGGTTCGCGATGGGCGCCGCGGTGGTCGGCTTCGATGGGCGGACAACGCGCGGCGTGCTCGTGGAGAACGTGTCACTCGGTCTGTCCATGTGCGCCGAGCGCGTCGCGTTGTTCTCCGCGGTCACCGAGGCGGTCGCGCCCGTGGTGCTCGCGTTGTGCGCTCCGAGAACGGGTGGCCAACTCACGTTTCCTTGCGGGGCGTGCCTGCAGGTCGGTCTCGAGGTCGCCGGCGCAGAGCTGCTCGTCGTTGCCGTCGACCCCGACGGCGTTTACGAGTGGGCGCCGCTCGTCCAGTTGTTGACTCGAGCACCGAAACGGCACACGCCGATCACTCGACCTGCGCCGACGTGACCTCCCGTCGGCCGAGCTCGTCTCAGCGTCGCAACGCCATGCGACACACCACCAGGTAGGACGTGGCGATCCTAGGCACCCGGAATCCGACACGGCTCAGGTTGGGACCACGGTCCTCGACGACATGGTCCGTTGTCGGGCAACCGGCAACGCTACGCGACCAGGAGCGCCCCTCCTCGAAGCGCGCCGCCTCGAGCGGGAATCCGGGGCCGATGACCGTCTGCACGGTGCCACGGCTGCTGAGCTCAAATCGACTCGTCGCGAGCGTTGATCGGCGAACTTGTGGGCCAGCGACCGACATCGCTGAGCGGCTCCCACATGACCTGGCTGGAGCCGTTTCCGACTCGTCACGCCGGTACGAAGCAGAGGCCCTGCGCTCGTGCCCGAGGTTTCGCTGCCGACCGCACTGAAGGACCCGGCGAACATTTACGGCACCAACGAAGAGGTGCATTTCCCCGGCGGAGCCGCAGCGCTCGAGACCGCATATTCCAATGCGGAGCACCAGGTGACGGCCGAGTACTTCTCGCCGTTCCAGATGCACGCCGCGTTCGGTCCGTCGTGCGCGGTCGCCGACGTGAAGGATGCGCCGGATCCCGTGACCGGTGTGCAGGCCCGTGTGTGGTCGCACACCCAGGGCGTCTATCCCTTGCGTCGGGCGATCAGCGGCCTGCTCGGCTATACGAGCGAGACGGCCGTCCACGTGTCGTACGCGGAGAGCGCCGGCTGCTACGGGCACGACGGCGCCGATGATGCCGCAGGTGATGCGGCCCTCGCGTCGAAGCTGTGCGGCAAGCCCGTCCGCATCCAGTGGATGCGCCAGGACGAGCACGGCTGGGGGCCACTCGGCACAGCGATGGTCCACACGATCCGCGGTGGTATCTCCGCAGGCACGATCACGGCGTGGGATCACATCCTGTACAGCGCCACCCACAGCAGCCGTCCGTCGGGCACGAACGGTGGTGCGCTCATCGCTGGCATGCTCGCTGGCATGTTGCCGGCGAGCCTGCCGACCGCGACGGAAACGAACAGTGCGTCGCGTAACGCACCGCTCAACTACACGTTCCCGAACCGGCTGACCACGAACTGGATCCGTAGCTTCGAGACAACAAGTACGGCAAACAACAACTCGACCGGCGCGCGGACTCCAACGGCACCGCTCACATGGAGGTTCCTCCGCTCGACCGCGCTGCGGTCGCTCGGCGGGTTCTCCAACTCGTTCACGAACGAGTCGTTCATGGGCGAACTTTCGGCGGCTGCAATGGCGGATGATTTGGCCTTCCGGCTCCATCACCTCACCGACCCGCGGGCGATCGCGGTGATGCAGGCCCTGCAGCCGAGCTGGGATGCCCGGCCCGTCGGGACCGACGGCGTGGGTGCTGGTGTCGCCTACCATCGGTACGAGACGGTCGAAGCGTACGTCGGCGGCCGCCATCGTCTCGATCGTGCGATCGCTTTCCATCTGAGACCTGCTCGGCGAGATGTGCACCTGCAAAAGATCGAGGCTGTCCGTGCGAAGCCTTCGCAGGCTCTGCTCGACACCGCCGCGAATGTTCTTCTCGTCGTAGTGGTGCGGAATCGGTCCAAGAGTTCCACCCTCTGGACCGCCGACGGGGCACCCGCACTTCGAGGCGAGGAAGTACTCGTCGCGCCGGTGGGCGATGAATCGGCCGATGAGTCCCTCCGCTCTGCCGTAGTCGATCGACGTGTCGATGAGGTTGACACCGTTGTCGAGCACGGCGTGCAACAGGCGCTCCGCTACCTTGTCGCGAATCGGCCGGCCGCGTGGTGCGCCACGCAACTCCATCGAGCCATAGCCGAGGATCGTCACATCTTCGCCTGTCCGCCCGAGCGTGCGTCGTTCCATCATTCTATTCTTTACGATAATGCAACCCTCCGAAACCTAACGCGCTGAGACCCGGTCGAGGAGGTTCGATGACGGACGCGGCACGGCGGCAGGATCGAGCGCTTCGACGAGCAGTGATGCGTCGTGATCGTCCTGCCGCCCACACTGCGATAACGCGTCACAGTTACTGCTCGATAGTTCACTCGCTTCGCCCTGGCTGCTTCTGGAGTTTGCGCAACAACCTGACCTCGCCATTCGCTTCGATGACGCTTCGACAGTGGCGGCAGCGAGGCTGTGGATCGGTTCGTCACCCAAGTCAACCCTGCCGACTAAGAATCCGATTGGTGCAACGGCGACATATTCAACAGCGAGGTCGCCACGCCAACGGGAGACGAAGAATTGGATCTATTTCGG
>JAYTOM010000052.1:0-6254 GCA_043747765.1 Actinomycetota bacterium | reverse complement strand
CTTCGATCTCCTCGACCGTACATCCGAGTTCGGTGAGGACCTCGGTGTTGTGCTGGCCGAGCAGCGGCGCCGCCGTATGGATCCATGTGTCGACGCTGTCGAAGCGAAACGGGACCGTTGGCGTCTCGAGGTTTCCCGCGACTGGGTGCAGTACCAATTCGAAGAAGCGCCGGGCAACGAATTGGGGGTTGGTGTGCACACGACGTGAGTCCCAGGCGGGTGCGGCCGCGACTCCGGCGGCGACGAGTTCGAGGACCGCAGTGTCGAGGTCGGCAACGGCGGCCCATCTGGTGATGTGCTCGTCGATTTCGTCGTGGTGGGCGCGCCTGCCGTCGGAGGTGGAAAGAGCGCGATGCGATGCCCAGGCCGGGTTGCCGAGGACCCGTTGCAACCCCTTCCACTGCAGGTCGTCGAGCACCGACAGGGCCAACCAGTGCTCGTCGCCGGCGCACGCGTAGACGCCCTGCGGGGCGGCTCTCGGGCTGCGGTTGCCGTCACGTCCGAGCAGATTGCCGTAGGCGGTGTACTCGACGATCGGCTCAGCGGCGATCGAAATCGCCGCTTCGACCATCGGCGTCTCGACCAATGATCCGAGCCCTGTTCGTTTCCGCCGTTCGAGCGCGACCATCGCCGCGAATGCAGCATGCATTCCACCGTTCGGATCGCACGGTCCGCGCTGGATGCGTGGCTGGTCGTCGAGGTAGCCGGTCTGCCAAGCGAGTCCGGTCATCTGCTCCATCGTCTGTGCGAAGCCCGGTCGGTCGCGCCATGGACCGTCGAGTCCGAACGCCGGCATACGAACCATGATCGTCCGCGGATTGGTGGCGTGGACGACGTCCCATCCGAGGTGGAACGACTCGAGGACGCGTGGCGTGAAGTTCTCGAACACGATGTCGGCTTCGGCGATCATCCGGAGCACGATTTCTCGGCCGGCGGTCGAATTGAGGTCCAGTGTGAGGTCGCGCTTGTTGGTGTTCGCGGCGAGGAAGAACGAGCTCATCTCCCACCATTGGGGTCGGCCGAAGAATGCCCCACCGGCCATCCGCATCCCGTCGGGACGTCGTGCCGACTCGATGTGGATCACGTCGGCGCCCAGTGCTGCGAACATTGCCGTCGCCGAGGGACCTGCCCACCAGGCCGTCAGGTCGACGATGCGCAGACCGGCAAAGGGTCGGCCCGACGTGGCATTTGTGTCCGCTTCGATGGACTGGCGTGGGCGCGATTCGACAACGCCCGTGTGTTGGCCGAGGAGTGGTGCCGCCCCTGGCGCGGGAGCAGCGTCGCCGTCGAAGGTCCAGGGGCGGCGCGGCATCCGGAACTCACCGTCGGGGCTGGTGATGAACACGCCGCGCTGGACCACGTGTTCGAGGCCGAGCAGAGTCGGCGCGTCGGCGACGGGACTGACGGGAATGCGCATCAGCGCCGCCATTTCCACGATCTCAGCAGTGGTGTGCTGGGTGGTCCAGGCGCGAACGATGGCGTTCCATTCATCCCAACGCGCGGAACGCGCCCCGAGACCAGCCCATTCGCCGTCGGCGAGCAGGTCGCCACGCTCGATCAGGACGAGGAAGTCGTCGAACTGCTGGCGGCTGTTGGTGTTGAAGCCGACGTATCCGTCGCTGGTCGGTTCGATCGACGGCGTCTCGTACGAACGAGCCGGGTGGCCGGTGATGTCCGGCCGGCCGGCGACACCGTCGGACAGATCGCTGAACAGGGTGCAGGTGTTGCTGGCGACCTCGGCCCACGACACATCGACCAATTCGCCGCGTCCGGTCCGGCGGGCGCTGGACAATGCAGCGAGCCCGCCAACGGCGGCGTAGACACCGGTGACCCATTCGGTGACCTGGCCGCCGGCCTGGATCGGCGCCCGATCGGCGCGACCGCGAATCGCCAATGCCCCGCTCTCGGCCTGCACGGTGAGCTCGCTCGCTGTACGTCCGGCATATGGCCCGGTCAGTCCAAACGGTGTGATCGAGATCACAACGAGTCCGGGGTCCGATTCTGCCAAGCGACGTGCGTCCACCGGACTGGAGCCGTCGACGAGCACGACATCGGCATCCGCCACCAGCCCGGGCGCTGTCGGCAGCCCGGGTGCCCTCGCCAAGGTGGGCCCGGCAGTGTGGTCGTGATCGACGACCGAACGTTGGCCGTGGCGCAGGTAACGGAACAGTGCGCCGTCTGTTCCGTCGCTGGCGCCGCCGTTGCAGGACCACGAGCGCAGAGCGGTTCCGTCCGCTGGTTCGACGAGAATCACATCGGCCCCGGCGTCGGCGAACATCTTGGCGCAGTACGCACCGGCGATACCGCTGGTGTAGTCCACCACTCGCACGGTTCCGAGTTCGTGTCCGCTGGTCGATCGAGCTTCTCCCACGGTGGCGAACATAATCGGCCGAGATGCGGAACCGAGATCTCTGCTCGCCTGGGTCGGCGAGGCCGACTGCGGCACGCCACCGAATTGTCGGTACAATCGTACCGAGTGAGTTCCGGCCCCTTTCGACCGCTTCGCCGGCGGTCGGTGTTGTTGGTCTGGGGTTCGGGGTTGTTCTCCGATGTCGGCACCTGGGTCCAGTTGATCGTCGTCGGCAGCTTGGTCGCCAAGAACACCGGCAGCGCGCTCTACACCGGCTTGACTGCATTGGCGTTGTTCACCCCACTGGGTGTCTGTGCGCCGATCGGAGGTGTGCTGGCCGATCGGTACGACCGCCGCAAGGTCTTTGCGTGGGCCTTGACCCTGCAGGGCGCGGCGACAGCGGCGCTGGCGATCGTGCTGGCAGTCGGGGTGCGTAGCCCGTTGATCCTGTCCGGCATCATCGTGTTCTCCAGCACAGGTGGCGCGCTCGGTCAGCCGGCCTACCAGGCAATGCTGCCCGACCTCGTGCCGCCCGAGGAGCTGATGGCGATGGTCGCCCTGAGCATCTACTCGTGGAACGGGGGACGTATCGTCGGGCCGCTGCTCGGCACGTTGCTGGTCTCCACTGTCGGGCCGGCATGGACGGTCGGCTTCAACGCGATGACCTTCGGCGGCATGGCCATCGCCATCTCACTCCTTCGTCGATCCTTCCTGCCACCGGACCTCGGCCTGAACGAGAGGGTCGTCGAACGGATGCGCGTCGGCGTCCGCGCCGTTCGCCGAATTCCGGGATGTCGGTACGGTATCGCGATCATCATGATCCTCAACATCGCCATCGCGCCGTTCATGGGCCTGATCCCGATCTATGTGCGTGAGGCGTTCCACGGGGGCACGGGTCTGACGGGTACTTTCAGCGCCCTGCAGGGCGTCGGCGCGATCGCCGGTGGTCTGCTGTTCACGATTCTCGCCGTTCGTCATGGTCGTGGGCAGATGGTGCTGCTCGCGATCTGCGGTCTGACGGGTGGTTATGTGCTGTATGCGCTCGCGCCGGGCCCGGTGTTCGCTGCAGCGGTCATCATGTGCATGGGTGCTGGTTCGGCCAGCATCTTCACGGCGTCGATCTCGGTCATCCAACGAGACGCGACTGACGGTGAGCGCGGTCGGATCCTGTCGATCATGCAAGCCGCCAACGGCTTCTGCTATGGCATCGGGGTGTTGTGGATCAGCGTGCTCGGCGACTGGATCAGCATGCGTGTCGCCTTCCTGATCGCGGCGGCCGTGGCTGCTGTGTTGATCGTGGCTCTCGGGGTCGTCGCCCCGGAGTGGCGTTCGGTGATGGACGACCGTGACCCACGCGTCGACGAAGCCCGAACCGCACTGGCATGACGGTGCCTGCATGACGGTGCCCGGGATGACGGTGCTGGCATGACGGTGCCCGGGTGACGGATCGTCGGCAGAGCGCTGGCATTCTGCTCGTGCGCGTCGTCGACCGCGTGGCCGAGTTCCTCTTGGTTCATCCGGGTGGACCGTTCTGGGCCAACAAGGACACCGGTGCCTGGTCGATTCCCAAAGGCGAATACGGGCTGGACGAAGAACCGCTCGCGTGCGCAAGGCGCGAGTTCCGCGAAGAACTCGGGTGCGAGTGCCCGGCGCATGATCTGATCGACATCGGCGAGATTACGCAATCGGGGGGCAAGCACGTCGTTGCCTGGTGCGGCGTCGGCGAGATCGACACAGCGGCTGTTCGCAGCAACATGTTCGAAATGCAGTGGCCGCCGAGATCGGGACGGATGCAGCAATTCCCCGAGGTCGACCGCGCCGGATACTTCGCCTGGGAAGCGGCGCTCGAGAAGATCATCGTCGGCCAGCGTCCGTTCCTCGACTCTGCACTCCTCGCGCTCCGTCGAGCAGAGCTGATCCCCTGACGGGGGTGGCCGTGATCCTCAGCGCAGGGGGTGATCGAAGTCCGGCGCGTGCGGTTCCGAATGATCCCAGTCAGCGAGCAGGGTTCGCAGCGCGGTGAGCAACAGAAGTGGCTGGTCCAGCATCGCGTGATGCCCCGCCTGGGGGATCTCGATCACCGGAGCGTTCCGGCCGAGGTCGTCGTACATTTCTGCACCGATGCCCTTGGTGACCAGTCCGTACTGCGAGCGGAGCAGCGCGAAACGGCATGTCACCTGGCGCAGATATGGCTTGGCGATCGACCGCATCCCGTTGCCGAACGAAGCAAAGATCTCTCGGTCGAACTTCCACTGCCAGCCACCGTCGACAGCTCGCATCGAACGCCGGGCGACGTGGTCGATGACGTAGTCGAGGTCGTGACGTTGCTCGGGCACCGTACGGAACCTCTCGAGCGCGGCTTCTACGGACTCGTAGGTGCGGGGCCGACCAAAGGCGTCTCTGCTGCGATACGACGCAACTTCCGGGTCCGGCGATGTGACAGGCGAATCGCAGATGATCACGCCGGCAACCTGGTCCGGATGCAGCGCAGCAGTTGCGATGGTGACCATGCCGCCCATGCTGTGCCCGACGATCACCGGTCGCCCGTCGATCTGACCAGCGGCCGCGACGGCCATCACCTCGTTGGTCCACTGATCGAGGACGTAGTGATCGCGATGGTCGCTGTCACCGTGACCGGAGAGATCGATGGCGACCACCCGGAAATCCTCGGCGAACGTACCCGCGATGTGTGTCCACCAGTGGGCGTGAGCGCCACCGCCGTGTACGAACACCAAGCCACGACGGCCGGGTCGACCCCATGCGACATAGTGGATCCGGGCACCGTCGACGGTGACGAAGCCATCCGTGAAGGGGACCTCGAGTGCCCGCCGGAACCAGCCCGGCGCGTCGGGCCTGGCGGGAACGGAGATCACTTCGGTCACGGCGAGCCACGGTACCGGGATCTGATCAGGCAGCAACGAGCTGGCGACCGTGGTGCTCCACTACCCGATCGTTGGACGCTGAGGCTGCGACCGGGAGCGGATGCTGACTCGGCCCAGTCGTGCCGGGAATTGTTATGCCGCGTCATACCTCGCGACGCTCCGTGAGGCGGCGCTGATCGTCAGCCGGTGCAGCTCCACCAGGCCGGGCATGTCCAGCGCGGCTCCTTCTGTTCCGCTCGTGTAGCCGCCGGCGAGCGCCCAGGCGAGCGGGATCTGGTTGCTCGATGCCCAATCGAAAACCATCGCCTCCCGCCGAGCCAACGTTGCTGCGGTGATCCCGGGAATTCCGCCGGCATGTTCGTGGGGATCCATGCCGGCGTTATAAAGGACGAGGCTGATCGCCTCCGGCGTGTCGATTCGTGATAGCGCACGTTCGACGGTGTCGAGGTAGTCGATGGTGCCGCACATGGTCAGCCGGGCCAGGCTGCGACTGTCGTACATATCGAACGGGTCGACCGAGACATCGACTTGTTCCAGCTCGGGAATCTGGCGAATCAGCGATGCAGTGCCACCGCCGCAGTGGGCGTCCAGGTCGACGATCACGATGCGTTCGGCTCCTGCGGCAACGGCTGCGTGCGCAGCGATGACCAGGCCGTTGAATGTGCAGTACCCCCGGCCGTGGGCCTGATAGGCGTGGTGCAATCCGCTGGACAATGATCCTGCGATGGCCCCCGTCGACATCGCCGAGAGCGCTGCGTCGCGCACACCGGCGACGGATGCCCACACCGCATTGCTGAGGCCTGCGTCCCACCCCAACTCGTTGCTGGTCGCCAGATCACGAGGCTCACCGGTGAGAACAGCGTCCACATAGGCCGGGTCATGGACGGCTGTGATCTCGTCGAGATAGATCGGCGACGGAGCGAACATCGTCGTGCCTGGTATCGGAGCCGCAACAAGTGACTCGGCGATCGCCGCCGCCTTTCGTGTCGTGTCGAACGCAACCGTCGTGTCGCAATATGCGG
>JAYTOM010000051.1:0-4559 GCA_043747765.1 Actinomycetota bacterium | reverse complement strand
GCAATTGCCATGACGCGGAGGGCGAGCCCGGTGACGAGCGCCAGGCCGATGCCGAGCAGGCCGAGCATGAACAGCCAGTTGACGAGCCAGTTGCCGGCCAGGCTGTGGAACAGTCCTTGGAATGGACCGACTGACACGTGTGACAGGAACCCGAACGTCGGTGAGCCGTTGTGTATCCACGCGTTGGATGATTTGGTCGTGTAGCCGAGGCCGAATGTCTTGTCGAAGAACGCCCACAGGAACGTGAAGCCGAGCAGCATTCGTGCAACTGCCGCCGCGATCCAAATCGGAGTGGCAACGTGTTTTGTCGCGTCGACGCCATGGCCGTCTGACTGCGGCAGCGGTGTAGTGGTGACGGGTTGTGCGAAGTTCTTCATGGTTGGCTCCTTGTGTGGGCACAGTGTCTCCGTGTCTGCGCTCAGGATGCTCCTTGCCACGTCGATCGACCAGAGCCCTTGGTCCTCTTCTGTCACGAACTCGGAACTGCGGCAGCGGGGCCTTCCGGTGCGGATGAGACGTGCTCGGGTCCAACGACTCTGGCAACCTGCAGATCGTGGTAGGACAATGGCGATGTGGGACAACGGACCGTTGAGGAGCTTCGACCATGAGTACGCCACCGATGAAAGAATCGAGCGAAGTGCTCGACACCGCTGCTTGCTGGTCGCTCTTGCGTCGTCAGTCGGTTGGCCGCGTCGCCTACGTGGAGGGCCAGCGACCGATGATCGTTCCGGTCAACTTCGCGGTGGTGCGTGACCAGATCGTCTTCCGGAGCGATCCTGGAGACAAACTGACGTGGGTGCCCCAACGAGAGATCTGTATCGAAGCCGATGGCGGTGATAACGCGTTCGAAGTGTGGAGTGTGATCGCTCGTGGCTTGGCCCGTGATGTGACCACGGCACTCGACGTCGAGTACGTAGAGATGCGTCGCACGGTCGTGCCGACATTCGCGCCATTGACCGACCCGCATTGGATCGCGATCGAGGTCGGATCGATCAGCGGCCGCCGATTGACCAGGGCTGGTGATGACACGTGATGCAGTGGTCGCGAACGATGACCGCCTGATGACTGTTGGCCCTATCCGGGCCGACGTAGAGCGCTCATCATCGGTTTCATGAGCAATCAGATCGTCGCCGGATATGACAGTTCACCTTCGTCCACCGAAGCGGTGTACTGGGCCGCGTCCGAGGCGTCGGCGCGCAAGAGTGCACTGCGGATCGTGGCCTGCTACGAGATGCCGCTCATTGCTGTGTCCGGGGCGGGGTGGTTGGCTGGCGACGTTCTCAGTTCGATCGAGGACGGAACGAACGAATCCGCGCAGTCGATGAAGGCGGTTCTCGCTGTTCGATATCCCGAACTCGAGATCGATGTCGAGGTGTGCGTCGGCCCACCGCGAGGATCGCTGATCCAGAGCCTCGAGCCGACCGATGTCCTTGTCATCGGAACGAGCAAGCACGCGAGCGGAGCCGGCTTCTGGCTCGGTAGCACCTCACGCTGGGCGACCCGGCACAGTCCCTGCCCGGTCGTCGTCATCCGCGGGACAGCTTCGCGTGGCCGCCCCGACCGGATCGTTGTCGGCGTCGATGGCTCGGACGCGTCGGACTCGGCGCTGCTGTGGGCAGCTGACGAGGCAGATCTACACGGCGTCGATCTTGTTGTCGTGCATGCGTGGGATGACCCGTATCTCGGAGTCGACACCCGCTCTGAGCAGGCGCGTGACCTGACACGCATCGATGCGGCGCTCGTGCTCGACCGCGCGACTGAATTCGCTCGCGAGCGGTGCGGTGTGACGGTCAAGGACGTGCTCGTCGAAGGCGAAGCGGCGACGGCACTGTTGGACGCGGTGCGAGACGGTGACGTCTTGGTGGTCGGCGCTGAAGGACGAGGATCGATCGCAGCTGGGTTGCTCGGCTCGACGGTCAACAGTGTGCTCGACAGCGCGGTGGTACCCGTCGTCGTTGTCCGTTGACGATCTGCTGACGGCATTGCGTCGTCTCGCGACAGCCTCGATACGGTGCAACCCAGCGACGGTGTCTGCGTGGTGTCCTTCGCGGAGAAGACAGGTCGACCCTGATCGGGGGCTCGCTCGACGCGATAGTCCGCCATGTGTGGCGGGACCGGGTGCTCGCCCGATGTGCCTCGTGGATCGAGCGACTCGTCATCGCGGGCCAAGGGACTTTGGACCCTGGACCGCGACGACTCCGGAGTGGAGGGTGAGGACGTGGAAACGATGTCGACGGCGTCACTCGTTGCAGGTGCTCTCGAACAAGCTGGCCACGCTGTGCGAGGCCAGCCGGACGACTACGACGACTTGATCGAGATGGCCAGGGATTGTCGCGTGGTGCTCATTGGTGAGGCATCGCACGGCACCCACGAGTTCTACTACGAGCGGGCCCGGATCACGCGACGGCTGATCGAGGAGTGCGGTTTCACTGCTGTTGCTGTCGAAGCAGATTGGCCCGATGCGTATCGCGTCAACCGCTACGTGATGGGTTTGTCCAAGGACCCGACCGCAAGGGTGGCGCTCACAGATTTCAAGCGGTTCCCGACGTGGATGTGGCGAAACGTGGACACGATGCAGTTCCTTGATTGGTTGCGCGCACACAACGACCACGTCCGGGCGCCGGGGGTCAAAGCCCGCTTCCTCGGACTCGATCTGTACAGCCTGCGCGCATCGATCGCAGCGGTCGTCGCCTACCTGGACATCGTTGACCCGAAAGAGGCCGAGCGTGCCCGCCAGCGCTACTCGTGTTTCGATCATGTCGGGGCCGACGGCCAGGCGTACGGGTTCGCGCTGGCGTATCGGGAAGCGATTCCGTGCGAGCGCGAAGTCGTGGCCCAATTGATACGGCTACGCGAGGATTCGGAGCGGTATCTGCGACGAGATGGCTATCTCGCCGAGGACGAACAGTTCTGCGCAGAGCAGAATGCCAGCGTTGTCCGCGACGCCGAGGAGTACTACCAGCAGATGTTCCGGGCCGAGGTGTCGTCGTGGAATCTTCGTGATCGCCACATGGCCTCCACGTTGGAGGCGGCGATCGCGCATCTCGACGGTCAGGTCGGCGCCGCGAAGGTAGTGGTGTGGGAGCACAATTCGCACATCGGCGATGCCCGCGCGACGGGAATGGCAGCGCGCGGGGAACTCAACGTCGGTGAACTGGTACGCGAGCGATTCAGCGAAGCGCAGTGCCTCTTGATCGGCATGACGACGTTCGACGGAACGGTGACCGCAGCGACCGATTGGGGCGAGCCGGGTCGTCGCCGCAATGTTCGGCCGGCCTTGCCGGGAAGTCATGAAGCGCTGCTGCATGAGGTGCGATTGCCTGCGTTCTGGTTGTCGACCAGCGAGAGTTCGGTCCGCCCGATCCTCACACAGACACGTCTCGAACGTGCGATCGGTGTGATTTACCGTCCGGAGACCGAGCGACAGAGCCACTACTTCCCGGCACGACTCGCCGATCAATTCGACGTGGTGATCCACATCGACCGAACGCGTGCGCTCGAACCGCTGGAGCGGTCCGAGCATTGGGATCGCAGCGAACCACCAGAGACGTACCCGACCGGCTACTGACCGAATCCGTTGACCTCTTGACCAATGGTGTTGAAGGAGCGACCTCGATGTCAATGTGTGACGTGCAGGACATGGTTTCGTCGGGCACGAACCCGATGAAGCGTTTCGGCCGCATGCCGCCAACTTCTGCGCAGCAGCACGTGTGTCGGCCATGTTCCTCGCGCTGAAGGAGATGAGACGCGCCAAAACCCGGTTCGGGTTGTTGATCGGGGCGGTCGCGCTCTTGGTGTTCCTCATCCTCTTCCAGCAGACCCTTCAGAACGGTCTGATCACCTCGTTTGTCGGTGCGCTGCGGCATCAGTCGGCTCCGGTGCTCGTCTACAGCGTGGACGGTCGCCGGAACCTGCAGGGCAGCGTGATCACCCCCGATCTCGAGCGGAGCATCGTGGCGGTTGACGGCGTCGCACGCGCGGGCCGGATCGGGCAACGCACCTTCAGCACACAAGCGGGTAACCGGTCGCAACCCACAGCGATCGTGGGATACGAGGTCGTCGGGCTGGGGTCGCCGTCGACGCTCACGACTGGCCGTTTGGCCGCACGCACCGGTGAGGGCGTGGCCAGCGCGGCCGACGCCAAGATCGGATACGACGTGGGCGAGATCGTGACCATCGAACCGGGCGGGTACGCCGTCACGATTGTTGGTCTCGCTCGCGACGTGAACCTCAGCGTCACTCCCACATTGTTCACGACGTACGACACGTACGTCGCGGCAGTCGCAGCGGGCAATCCGGACGCCAAGACTCCGCTGCCGAGCGTCATCGGCGTGGAACCGGTCGACGGTGTGAGCAACGCAGAGCTCGTCAGGAGGATCAACGCCAGCAGCGGCCAGTTGGACGCGTTGACGCGCTCAGATGCTGCTGCCGAAGCACCCGGCGTATCACAGGTCCGATCGTCGTTCCTGCTCATCTTCGGGCTGTACGGACTCGTCGTACCGTTCGTGACGGCGTTGTTCTTCTTGATCATTACGTTCCAGAAGGCGAACTCGCTGACC
>JAYTOM010000050.1:0-1692 GCA_043747765.1 Actinomycetota bacterium | reverse complement strand
CAGTTCGTGATTGATCACGATCGGCTGCTCGATGACCGCACCCGGCTTGACGCGGAGGTGGATGGCCGACATCAATGCGCGATTCAAGTCGGCGAACAGGTCGAGTTCGCCCTGCTCGTCGAACAACGTTTGATCGACGGCACCGTCGTCGACGAGAACTGCCTCGGCACCGCTGATCGTGGTTGTCAGCGTGCCGTAGGCGAACCGATCCAGGTCGAGTTCGGCGATGCGGCTGTAGCGCCAGATCTCCTCGTGGGGGGTAGGCGGAGGAGCAGCGGCGAAGCGGTCGAAGGCGGCCAACCGAGCATCGGCGTCGCCGTTCGCCACGCTGCGCACCGAATCTCGCAAGGTCGAGTCAGAAGTGAGCACAGGCACGTCGGAATTCTACTACCGACGTAGGAGAAATTGATCCGGTCCGACGGTGGTCTGCTCGCCCGTTCTGCTCGCCCATCGACCGCGCGAGAGCGCTCAGCGGCGACGCTTGAAGAGACGACGCAGGCCGCGACCATCGGGCGGTAACGGCGGCTTGCCGGCCTGCATCTCGGCCATCACCTGCTGGCCGATCTCGTTGATGAAGTCCTCGGCTTCGTCGAGCACCGCTGCGGCCGATCCGTCGTCGAGCCCTGGCGGCTCGGTCGGCGTCGGCGGGGGTGCGAGCGATCCGTACGCCCACGCGGCATCGGCCAAACGACGCTCGTATCCCTTGCAGTTCTCCGGACAGCGCCACGGCGCATCCGGCGCGAGGTCGATGTTGCACTTACGGACGGTCTCGCCGCTTCCGTAGGTGCGACTCTCGAAATTCTTGCACTCCTGGCGCATCGGCATGCGGTCAGTCTGCCAGCCCTTTCCGGCCGAGTGGCGGCGTCCTCACCTGACTCTCACCTCGCGGCCGGACGCCAGAGTCGCGCCGAGTGGAGCAGGACGTAAGGTGACGCCGCACGTACCCTCTGCGGCCGACTGCGTACATGACAACAATGGGCTCATCCGGTCGCGCGTCGCGATCCCGCGTCATCCGCTTCTCCCTTATCCGCTTCCCCCTCATCCGGTGACGGCGACCACGGAGTGTCCGGTCCGGTCTCGACGACGAACAACATGCCACGGGCCAACGACAGCTACGTCGGCAGCCTGATCGCCGACGTGACGGGATACTTCCCATAAGGCCGAGACGCATTCTCACCGACTGCTGCAACTGACGTTCTGCGTCAGCGCATATGCCAGAGTCCGGCAGATGCGCTGACACGAACGGCGTTCTGGCGTGGACCTGCGCCAGCGGACCTACGCCAGCCGAAATCTGCCGCAACCGGAACGGATCAGCCGACGGAGCCTTCCATCTGCAATTCGATCAGACGACTCCACTCGACGGCGTATTCCATCGGCAGGGTACGGGTGACGGGCTCGATGAAGCCGTTGACGACCATGCCCATTGCCTGCTCCTGGGAGAGACCGCGCGACATCAGGTAGAAGAGCTGCTCGTCGGCGATCTTGGAGACCGTTGCCTCGTGACCGATCTGGGCATCGCGCTCGCCGACTTCCATGTACGGGAACGTGTTGCTCTTCGACTGGTCATCGAGGATCAGGGCGTCGCATTGGACATGGCTCTTGCAGCCATAGGCGCCCTCTTCGACCCGGACCAGGCCACGGTAGGTGGTGATCCCGCCGTCCTTGCTGATGCTCTTCGAGACGATCTTGCTC
>JAYTOM010000049.1:0-7312 GCA_043747765.1 Actinomycetota bacterium | reverse complement strand
CTCCACGCCGCATCGACAACGGTGACGTCGGGCAACCGGACCGACCAATAGGTCGCCGGACCCTTCCATTCGCACCAAGATCGACCACCACCCGGCACGAGGCAGCCGTCGGCGATGTCTGCCGGGGCGATGTAGAACGCAGGTGGCTGGCTCGTCTCGAGCACTCTGATCGCGCGTGTCGTATCGGCGATCGTGACGCCCTGGTGCAACACTCGAATCCGGTCTGTCGTCGGCACGACGGCCGGCGGGCGCGGGTAGTCCCAGACACTCTCCTGGCCGGGGCCGGGCTGCACAGGTTGACGATTCGGGGCGATGTCTCGACACTATTCCGCAAGACCGTTCTGCGACACGGTTCTGCGACACGGTTCTGGGTGTGGTCGCCAATTAGCGTTTGCCACGTGCCGACTGAACGCCTGAACGGAATCGACGTGTACTACGAGCGGGCGGGCGAGGGCGCGCCACTGTTGTTCCTCAACGGCTCCGGCTCGACGTTGGCGGGTTCGGCGCCGCTGATCGGCATGTACTCGAAGCATTTCGACGTCGTGGCCCACGACCAGCGTGGGCTCGGTCGAACGAGCGTGCCCGATGGCCCGTACACGATGGCCGAATACGCCGCTGACGCAGCAGCGGTGGCCGAAGCAGTCGGATGGTCGCAGTACAGCGTGGTCGGGACGAGCTTCGGAGGCATGGTGGCGCAGGAGTTGGCTGTCACGTTTCCCGAATGCATCGCCCGCCTGGCTCTCGTTTGCACGTCGCCCGGTGGGGTGGGAGGTGCCTCGTTCCCGTTGCACACGTTGGCCGACAAGACGCCCGAAGAACGTGCCGAGATCGGTGCTCAGCTGTTGGATACGCGCTTCACGCCCGAGTGGTTGGCCGATCATGAGGGTGACCGGGCCTTGGCCGCGATGATGGCCGATCGCGCAACTATCGACAAGACGCCAGATGTGCTGCGTGGCGAAGGGCTGCAACTGGCCGCTCGAGCCGACCTGGATGTGTTCGATCGGCTGAAGAACATCACCTGTCCGACGTTCGTGGCGTCGGGTCGATACGACGGCATTGCCCCGCCATCGAACGGTCGGGCGATCGCCGAGCAGATTCCCGATGCAGAGTTCCGCGTCTACGAGGGCGGCCACGCGTTCTTCATCCAGGACCGGTCGGCGTTCCCGGACATCATCCAGTTCCTGCAGGGTTGAGTCGCGGCGGGTGACGCCGTGGCGCGCTACTCGGCGAGGCCGACCGGCCGGCCGTCGATGATCTGATCGAGGTACTCGCTGAGTCCATACCCAACAGCGCCGGTGTGAGCGCCAGAAGGATCGCCGGAGTCCGACGTCATCGTCCACCTTGTCATGCCCTCGCTGATCCGGGTCACGAGCCAGTTGCCATCGGGATCCTGGCGGCGGTTCCGCAACGGGATCAGGTTCATCACCTCGCCGGTGAAGTTCCACTCGCGATTGCTGCGTGACGAGCGCAGCAGCCCGTTGACTCTGTGGTGATAGCTCTCCTCGCCGTCGAAGTCGGTGCTCAGTTCGACGTGATCGCAGTAGTGCATCGCGCCATGGGCCCAGACGAACCCGCCACGCGTTCCGTCGGCATCCTTCTTGGCGACCCGGCTGGCCATGAAGCCGAGTTCGGTACCGAAGTTCGCCGTCAACCAGCGGTAGTACCACGGGGCTTGCCAGTAGCGCGGCCCCCACGAGTGATCACGCAGGCCGCAGCCGTTGATCTGCCATTCCCGGTCGCCGACGCGGATGTTTCCAGTCGCTTGTACCAGTTGTTCGTAGTGGCCTTTGGCGAACTCTTCGCCCGGCGTCTCGTGGGGCGTGTCGGGCTCGCCCCCGAACATGCTCGGCCGGCCCTGACCGGTGAACGTGATGTGTACCTCGCACTCGGAGTACGGGTTGTCGGCGAACGCCTTCTTCGGATTCGCCATCTGCAACGGCTCGTCCAACACAACGACCTTGCCGGCGTAGTAGATCTTCAGTTCCTCGAACGGAGTGACCATCGTCCATTTCAGACCACCGGCATCGAACGAATCATTGTCGGCGATCGTCGGCCGCTTGAACATGAACCCGACTCGACCGTCGGGCAGATAGATGCACACGGTCATCTCGGCGTAGCCCTCGTTGGCACGATTGCCGATGCGGAACCAACCGCCGACCTGATTGACCGGGTCGAAGCAGTTGATGTACATGCTCTCGTTGAAGTTCGACTCGGGGCCGAGCTCGTGCATGTATTCGTCGGACGGATCGAGGCGAACTCCCATGCCGCCGACCCTAAGGTGCGCCTCTCAGGTACCCATCACCAGAGACGTTTCAGCATCACGTTCACGCCAGACGTTCCAGCATGACGTTTCACCACAGACACAATTGTTCCCAGGTGATCGCGACGACACCGACATTCTGCCAGGTCAGCCGACCCCGACTGCCTGGCCTGCGGACTTCTAACCGGTCCGGCCGGAGCGAACGGGCGGCGCCCTGTGGGACGTCGTGGAGGGTGATGCTGCCATCAGCATTGACGCCGGCGATTCGACCCGTGATCCAACGTCCGGCGTCGCCCTTGCGGAAGCGGACCTCCTCGCCCGCGTGGAGTCCGAGGTCGGCCAACACTTCTTTGTCGGCCGCGCTGATGCGCGGCATTGCCGAAGCCTTGACCTTGATCGAACGGGGTGCCGGCATCTACTCCGCCGACGGTCCGGTGATCCGGTTGCCCGTGATCGGGTTGCCCGTGATCTGGTTGCCCGTGATCTGGTCACCAGTGATGCGGGCCTGGAGTTTGCGCATTCCGGCCAGCCATCGGTCGTAGTCACCGACCTTGCGACCCCAGTAGGTGAGGACCTCGGGATGAGGTGCGATCAGGAAGGTCTCGGCCTCGATCACGCCGAGCACGAAGTCGGCGACCTCGGCTGGTTCGAGGACGACTCCCGCCGACCGGACGACACTGCTCGAGCCACCCGCGCCGGGCACGTCGCCCTGGTTGAGCATGTTCGTGTTGACGCCCTGGGGGCACAGGCAGCTGACCCGCAGCCCGCGTGACCCGTACGTGATGCTCAGCCATTCGGCGAACGCGACGGCAGCGTGCTTGGTGACGCTGTACGGTGCCGAGCCGATCTGCGACAGGATGCCAGCGGCTGATGCTGTCGAGCAGAAATAGCCTTCGCCGCGCTCGAGCCAGGCGGGCATGAGGTGTTTGGCGGCCCATCGGTGGGCGTGGATGTTGACGTCGAAGGCCTGATTCCAGACGTCTTCGTCGGTGGCCTCCAGTGTGGTGCCGACACCGACGCCAGCGTTGGCGAAGAACAGGTCGATCGGCCCGAAGGTGGCCTCAGCGGCGCGAATCAGGTCGATGTTGCCCTGCTCTGAGCCGACGTTTGCAGCGATCCCCATCGCGCTCGCTGACCGGATGGCACTGAGGCCAGCGGCGACCTCGGCGCTCCGAACAGCGTCGAGATCGGCGACGACCACGTTTGCGCCGGCGGCGTGGAACCGACGGGCCAGGGCGCGTCCGATTCCATTGGCAGCGCCGGTCACGACGACATGTTTCGCGGAGAGATCCATGGGCAAGATGGTAGGCACATCAGCCGTCTCCGGAAACGAACTGTTCACAGTTAGCATGCACTCGGGATGGAGCCGACCGGGTTACGGTGGCGATGTGAGCATCCAGCACACACACGATGTACCGACACCAAAGGAGCATTCGATGACGGACACCAATGAGGCAGTTATCACTGAAGCGTTGGCTGTCATCGACAAGGCGTTGGCAGAGATGCTGCGTCGCGAGCTCGTATCGTCCGGCGAAGTCGCCGACCTGCTGCTGGACGTGCGCACGCTGCTCACGCACCCGGCCCCCGTCGCCGCAATCTGAAACTTCTGCGAGCGCTTTCGTCCCCCTCCGGCGCGCTTTTCAGCGCTCAGAAAAGCAGGCACAGCGCTTGCTTGTGCAAGCACTGAGCTCCTGACGTCGGATCAGTGCGCTCAGACGGCGAGGAAGTCGGTGAATGCGCCGGCCAGGCAGCGGTGCAACAGATCGGGATCTGCCACTGCCGCCGTGTCGATGTTGACGCCCATATCCAGGCTGCCGAGA
The DNA here is from genome assembly GCA_043747765.1 of Actinomycetota bacterium. Lineage (GTDB taxonomy): Bacteria > Actinomycetota > Acidimicrobiia > Acidimicrobiales > Ilumatobacteraceae > WLMZ01. The sequence continues at coordinate 3,232 of JAYTOM010000049.1, read as the reverse complement.
TAACTGAGCAAAGTCAGGTTGAACGCCACGCCGGCGAGCGGCCCGACCGGATAGTTCTCGAGCAGTTGCGCCCCGGCGACGTACATCGCCATCGGCGCGCCGCGGACGTTGCTCGTCGCGAAATCGACGGTCTGGGCCTGGGTCCACGCCAGCCGAGTCACCAGTGATGTCGGCAGCGTGGCAGCGACGGCAGCCAAGGTTTCGAGTGACGCTGCGCTGCTCGCACCCCGTGCGGCACCTGCGGCTTCGTTGATCAGCGCGAAACGCTCGGCGATCGGCATCCCCGCGGTGGGAATCATCATCCGCACCAGCGAAAATGCGTTCGCGCCGGATGTCTCGCTGCGGGTGCTGATCGCCATCGACGAGCGAAGTGCGTCGACCGGCGCGCCCATTTCGACGTGATACCGACTGGCGCCTTCAGCGGCAACGGTCAGGAATGCGGTGTTGAGCTTGCCACCGAGCCGGGTGGCGACATCGCGAGTCTCGCGATACGGCGCACGGAGTGTTTCGATTCGACGTTTCAACGAGCGTTCGGTCCAGAGCGGGCTCTTCGCTCCGTCGACATCACTGAGCTGGCTGACCACTCCGCGAATCGTCTCGGCGGCGGCATTGCCGGCTTCTGGGAGCTGCGTGGGATCGGCGAACAACAACCTCAGTTGGCGCAGCATTCCGAGCGGTACGCGGAGGCCGCCGGCCAACAGATCGCGAAGGACGTCACCATTGGCCTTCGGAACCTGTTGGTCCTTGGCCAGGGCCAACGCTTCGGCATCGAGTGCCGGCGGCTCGGGCGCGTCGGCTTCGAAATCGAGAAAGGCCAAACTGAGCTGAACCATGCCTTCGCCATCGGCGATCGTGTGATGCAGTTTCTCGATCAGGGCTGCCTTGCCGCCCTTCAGTCCTTCGACGATGACGAACTGCCAGAGTGGACGGGTACGGTCGAACGGGTCGTTGGTGATCAGGCTGGCCAGATCCAGCAACTGCCGCATCGTGCCGGGCTTGGGTAGACCCAGCTGACGGACGTGATAGCGGATGTCGAAGTTGGGGTCGTCGACCCACGTCGGTGCGGTCAAGTTGGCCGGAGCCGGCTGAACGCGCTGGCGAAGCCGAGGAACGATCCATGTGCTGTGCTCCATCCGTCGGACGAGCTTCTCGAAATCCGGCTTCCGGTCGAGGATGGTCACGTTGGCGAATGTGGACGACAGGTGTGGGTCCTTTTCCATCCGCCACATCAGTCCTTCGGCATCGGACATTTTCGTATCGAAGGACGGCATGTCGACCATGGTCACCGAGGTTACGTCAGGCGTCTGACGATCCGTGTCGCGATCAGGCCGAGCGCAGTTCCGACGAGCGCGCCGCCGGCGATGTCGCTGGCGTGATGGATGCGAACGTAGGCGCGGCTGAGACCGACAACGGTCGCAATGGCGAACCATACGGGTGCAGTTCTGCGTCCACCCCAACTGGTGAGGACGGTCGCTGCGACAAACGCCGACGAGGCGTGGCCACTGGGAAAACTGCTGCTGGATGGTCGACGCATTGCGTACCGCTCGTCACCGGATTCGGTCGGACGGGTGCGGCGGAACAACTTCTTGATCCCCTGGTTGACGAGCAGACTTTCAGCGCCGAGCACGATCGACAGGGCGATTGCTTGATCGGCGCGTCGGCGACTGGTCAGACCTCGGGTGAGTCCGATGATGTGCCAGATCACACTGAAGTCGCCGAGATGGCTGGCGTTGGAGAAGAGGAAGTCAGCAGCCGGATGGCCGCGCAACGTCTCGAGTTGCTGGTCGGCCCAACGATCGAACGCAGCAATGCGTGGCCCGAAGTGTTCCTCGGCCGTTCCCGGAGCGGTACCAGTCACGTCGAAACCGTCACGTCGAAACCGTCACGCTGCAATGGCTGCACCGAAAGAGCGTGGCGCTTCGGTCGCGGCGAGATCCGGGTTGCCGCCGAATGCCGGACACCATTGCTTGAACGCGCAGCTCCCGCAGATGGAACTGACGCGCGGCTGGAACGACCCCGTCTGACACGCCTTCTCGACCGCCTTGAGCACCGCCGTGGTCCGGGTGGTGACGTAACGGACCGATTGCGCCGACGGCGTTGCTTCGATGATCTCTCCGGTCTTGATGTACATCAGGCGGATCTTGCTCGGCCTCTGCCCGAAGAGGGCGTCGCACAGGAACGAATAGAAATGAACGCCGGTCATCCGCCCTTGCTCGTAGTTCGCGCTGGGCGCGCGCCCCGTCTTGTAGTCGGTGACGACCAGACCACCGTTCTCGTCCAGTTCCAGCCGGTCGATGATGCCGCGCAGTGTCAGACCGCCGACGGCAGCCTCCAGCCGGAGTTCGAGACCGATGTCGTGGACCGAGGTCGGGTCTTCCATCGCCAGGTATTTGTGCACCAGGTCCAGTGCTTCGGCGAAGAACGTGTCAGCTTGGGCCTCGGTGAGACAGAGTTCGAGGAACTCCGGATCGGTGCGATACTCGGCAATTGCTTCGTCCAACGCGATGATCGCCATCTGCGCCGTGCGCTGACCCGGTTGACGGGTGAACAGGAGTTCGAGCGCCCGATGGACGAGTGAGCCACGGGTCATGTGCACGGCCGGGGGCTCGGGCAGCTTCTCGATGCTGGCGAACCGGAACTGCATCGGACAGGTCAGGAACGACTCGACCCGGCTCGGCGAAAGACTGGTGGGAACCGGGAACATGGCTCCATCGTACGCGGGGGGTGTGTCACTGATGTGACACGCTGGACCGGATGACCGATCGTGCCGTCCCGGAGCGAGCCGGGAGTTTCGACCGCGCGGCAGGAAGTGCGGTGGTGGCTCCGCGCGCTGGTCGGTTCAGATCCGCCTGCCCCACCCGGATACAGATCTGGAACCCGTCCGGCGAGCGATTCGCATCCGAGCACGGACACGTGGGGGATCGCAGCGTGCATCGTCGCTGTCATCGGGCTGCTCCAGGTTTTCGTCGTCCGTCTGCCGGGCGTCGCGGCCGTCGCGATCGCGCTCGGCGCCAGCGGACTTCGCGTCCGACGAATGGCGGAGACGCAATCCGGCCGGGGATGGTCGGGACGAATCAGTCCTTCATCGAAGTCGCGGTGGGCGTTGTCGGAGTCGTGGTCGGCTTGTCGATCGGGTGAACGACCGGCAGATGGTCGGCCATCACGCTCTGAACGGATCGCCCGACCGATGGTGGAATTCCATCGATGCTTCACCGACCAGAGCAGCGATCTC
>JAYTOM010000048.1:0-5805 GCA_043747765.1 Actinomycetota bacterium | reverse complement strand
CCTTCGAAGATCTGTTGGGCGAGGTCTTTGACGACGTTCTGCTCGTCGCTGAGATCGAAGTTCATCAGACGTCCTCTCGAATTGCGGATGCGGTGACGGGGTCGGCGAGCGAGAAGAACGGCAGGGCCAGTTCCTCGTCGACCCGTTCGACGACCAGGCGCACCCTCGACCCGATCACCAGCTGATCGCGCGGGATGTCGACCGTGTTGGCGACGATTCGCACGCCCTCGTCGAGCTCGACGAGGACAACCTGGTTCGGATAATCGAAGCTGGCGACCTGCGGATAATGCACGACGACAAAGCTGTGGATGGTGCCCATGCCCGCCGACTGCAGCGTTGTCCATTCGAGCGAGTGACACGTCCGGCACATCGGTCCCGGCGGATGACGCAACGTTCCACATGTGGCGCACTGTTGGATGAGCAGCTTGCCATCCATCAGCCCGTCGAAGAAGAACGCGTTGTCATGCGTCGTCGCCGGACGCGGACGAATCGGGCGAGCCGCGACGGGCGGCACCAGGGACGGCTTGGGCGCTGGTCGGAACTTGAGGATGCGGAACAGCATGCTGCCGACCCGGTCACCGTTGTGATCGAAGTAGTCCTGGCGGGTGGTGACGAAGTGGCCGGCACCGAGCGCTGTCGTCTTTTCCGGTGACACATCGTTGATCACCGTCCGCATCGTGATCCGGTCGCCCGGCCGGAGGTAGCGGTCGTAGGTCTGCTCGCAGTTGCTAGCGACGACCGAGGTGAAGCCATGCGACTCGATGAGTGCTGTGAGATCGGCATAGGGATTGGGACCGATCGCGTTGCGGTCGACCCCGTAGGCTCGCATCACCCAGGCCTGCAACATCGTCGGGGGAGCAACGATCCCGTTGTGCACCGACGCAATCGCCGCGGCCTCTTCTGTGTAGACCGGATTCTTGTCGCCCATTGCCTCGACCCAGTGGCGGATCATCGGCACGTTGACGGGATCGGGTCCGTGCTGATCGATGCCGATCTCCCGACCGAAGAAGGGCTGCAATTCGGCGTAGAAGGCTGCCCGTTCCTCGGCCGTGTAAGGCGTTGTCTGTTGGTCGCTGTCGCTCATGCTCTGATTCCTCGTGTCTCGCGCCATGGCAGGTCGCGGTCGAGTGATGGTTCACGTGGTAGCCCGAGGGCTCGCTCGCCGATCACGTTGCCTTGAATCTCGTCGGTGCCGCCGCCGATGCGGATGGCGTACTGCTGACAGAATGCCTGCTGCCACAGCCCGTCGTCGGACGCCGACGTGCCCCACAGCATTCCTGCGGCCCCCTCGATGTGCACGGCGAGCCCGGTGGTTTGCGTCCAGTGACGGGCGAAGAACAGCTTCATCACGCTCGCGACCACGCCGGGCATCTCGCCCCGGCTGACAGACGTGCGCAGGCTGTAGCCCATGTACTTGAGCACCTCGGCGCGGATGTGGGCCTGGGCGATTCCTTGGCGCACGACTGCGTCGCCGGTGCGCTCGTAGCGTCGCGCCATCTCGATCAGTTCGCCGACGGTGAACGCACTGCCACCGCTGCCTCCGATCAGTGCTCGCTCGTTCGACAACGTGGTGTGCGCGATCTTCCACCCGCCGTCGACCTCACCGACGACGTTCTCGACGGGGATGCGCACGTCGGTCAGGAAGACCTCGTTGAAGTGGGCCGCGCCGGTGATCTGACGCAACGGACGGATCCCGATGCCCGGCGTGCGCATGTCGACGATGAAGTACGTGATGCCCGAATGCTTGGGCGCGTCCGGGTCGGTGCGAGCCAGCAGAATCGCGTACTCGCTGTGCTGGGCCCCCGAGGTCCACACCTTCTGGCCGTTGACAACCCACTCGTCACCGTCGAGAACCGCCCGGGTTCCGAGGTTGGCGAGATCGCTGCCGGCCTCGGGCTCGCTGAACAGTTGTGCCCACACTTCATCGCCGCGCAGCATGGCGCCGAGATGGCCGCGTTGGCGGTCGTTGCCGTGAGCCATCAGGGTCGGCGCGACCATTCCGTGCGCAACGGAGAAGACACCGGTCGACACATCGAACCTGGCCTGCTCCTCGGCGAAGATCGATGCCTGCCATGGCTTGCCGCCACGCCCCCCGAACTGTGTCGGCCAGGTCAGCCCGGCCCAACCGCCGTCGAACAGCACTCGCTGCCACGCCCTGCACGATTGCGCGTGGGCATCCTGCTCGGCATCGGTTGTGGCAGGCCTGTGGCGACTGCTCGGATCGCGACGAGCCGCGTGTGCCTCGAGCCAGATCCGCGCGTCCGCCCGGAACGATGCCTCGTCAGCAGAGTCCCCGATGTTCATCCGGCGCCGTCAGACCACGACGCCGCTCGGTAACGCACCGAGTTGGGCGTCGCGCTGGCGTGTGGTGCTGTGGATGGGATCCTTGTCGAATTCGGGCAGAACGTGGGTGCCGAACGTCTCGTAGGCCTCGGTGGCATCGGCCAGCGAGACGTCCGTGGAGAACGTGCCGAAAGCGATTTGATCGGCCCCGATCGCCTCGTACCGCTTGAGCGTGTTGATCGCCTCGTCCGGCGTGCCGACGGCGACGATGCCCTTCCTGATCGCATACTCGAGTCCGCTCGCCTCTGGTGCCGCAGGGATCTCCGGCCACTTCGGCTGGCCATCGCTGATGGGAAAGCTGTCGAGATACTTGAAGAGCAATGCCGTGTGGTAGTTGCCCCGGTTGTTCAGCGAGATCTGGCGGGCGCGGGCACCGTCTTCGAGCACCATCATGTCGGTGGTGACCATGATGTTGTTGTTGATGTAGCCGCCGATCGGCTCGGCCTTTTCGATGTTCTTCTTGTATACCTCGATCAAGGGCGCCAGTGTGTCAGGCGTACCCATCGTGAAGCACAGAACGCCGAGACCCAGTCGGGCGGCCTTCTCGAACGTGCCCGGCGAACCTGCAGCGACCCAGATCGGGGGATGCGGGTTGGTGTACGGCTTCGGCAGCACGTTGCGGCGTGGCATCGAGAAGAACGTCCCGTCGAAAGGGCCGTACTCGCCCGGCTGCATCATCTTGATGATCTCGGGCAACGTCTCGTCGTACATGTCACGGGTCTCGTCCATTGTCTCGATGCCGAAACCGTGGACTTCTATGGAGGACGAACCGCGGCCGGTGCCCCATTCGAAACGACCCTGCCCGAGGTGATCGAGCATGGCCACCTTCTCGGCGACACGCGATGGCGGAGACACCGGCGGGGTGATGTTGATGATGCCGGAACCGATGTGGATGTTCTTCGTACGGGCGAGTGCGTACGCCATGAACGCCTCGCTGGCCGAGAGGTGCGAGTACTCGTCGAGGAAGTGGTGCTCGCTGGCCCACGCGTACTTGAAACCAACACGGTCGGCGACTTCGATGATGGCCAGCTCGTCCATCAGGCACTCGTGTTCGCTGCGCTCACCGCGCCTGTGCACCGGGTGATACATCTGGTTGAACAAGCCGAATTCCATGTGGCCCCTCGTACACGACGACCCGCCAGCGATATCTGACGAACCGTCAGATCGTAACTTCATGGTCTTCATCACGCCGTATCCAGCGGTTTGTCGGCCGCTGTCAGTCGACCGTCGGTCACCCGTCGTCGGCGGTTTCGACGGGTGCGGGTCCACCGATCAGCCAGGAAAATACCCGTTCACATCGGCGATCAGATGAGTGCCGACATTGGCGTAGATGCACACCTTGGCGTCGGTCCCGATCTTGGCGATGACGGCGTTGGGGATCGTCTGACCCGCCACGAAGTTGAGATTCGAGGTGATCGGCCTTGTCGCGCCACACGGATACACCGTGACGTAGCCGTTGCCACTCGCTGCCGTGACCGTCACGTTGAGCACAGCCGCGGTTGCACTGTTCGGCACACCTGATCGACCAGTGACCTGCAGCTGGATCTCGTCGCCACCGGAGAGAATCCCGTGACCGAGAAATGCGCCGTCGATCGTCGACGATCCAGGTTCGGTACGGGTGTCCAAGATGCGACCGGGCACGATTGGTGAATACGACGAACCAGCAGGGAAGTACCCGTCGATGTCCGCCAACAGGTGCGTTCCGACATTGGCGAAGATGCAGACCTTGCCACCGTCGCCGATCTTGGTGATGACCGCGTCGGGAATGGTCTGGCCGACCACGAAAATTGAGGTTCGACGTCGTCGGCGGGTCGCGCCACACGGATACACCGTGACGTAGCCGTTGCCCTGCGCACCCGTGACCGTCACGTTCAGCACAGCCGCGCGTGCGTTGTTCGGCACCCCGACGCGCCCTGCGACCAGCAACGCAACTTCCGTTCCACCGGCCACGATGCCCTGACCGAGCCCCTGACCATCGATCGTCGACGAGCCAGGATCGGTACGGGTCTCGAGGATTCGGGCCGGAACGATCGGCGCCTAGGAAGAAGCCGCCGGGAAGTATCCGTTCACGTCGGCCAGTAGGTGCGTGCCGACATTGGTGAAGATGCAGACCTTTCCGTCCGTGCCGAGCTTGGCGATCACAACTCGATCGTGCCCTCGGCCGCGACGAACCCATGGCCGAGGCCCTGGCCGTCGACGGTGGAGGAACCGGGGTCGGTGCGGGTCTCCAGGATGCGGGCCGGCACGATCGGAGCGTATTCAGGGGTCGCGCCCGGCGTCGTCACGGTCGTTGTCGGGGAAGTGGTTGGGGGCGCCACTGTCGTGGGAGCGGTTCCGCCACCCGGCGTTCGGCCACCGGCTGCGATGGTCGTGGTTGTTGTCGTTGGGGCCGCGATCGTGGTCGTTCCACCGGACGTCGGCGGAGTCGTGAACGACTGCGTTCCCCCGTTGATCGTCATATTCGTTGCGGTGACGAACCGAGCTCGCCACATATTCAATAGACCTGCTCAGAGAGCCGAGGCATACGGATGAGATACAGATTTGGCCGAATCTCGCCGGACCCACTGAGCGTCGACATTTGCCGATTTCTCAACGACCCGTTGCGAGTAGGCGCGGAACGTTCGCGCCCTCGGGGGCGCTGTGAGCGACGCAGGCGCTCACAGACGCATCGAGGGCGCGAATCGTCTTGTGCGCAATCAGGCAGTCGCGCCAGAGGCCTTCAGGGCGGCGATCCGGGCGTCGTCGTAGCCGAGCACCCGGCGCAGGACGACGTCGCTGTGCTGGCCGACCGTGGGGGCGGTCGTCGGCACGGGCAGCTCCTCGCCGTCGATGTGCAGCGGGAACATCAGCTGCTCGATGCCCGTCTCCTCACGCGTCGTCCACGTGAAGCGGTCACGGAACTGAGGATCGTCGATCACGCTCTCGGGCGTATTCACCGGTGCGATGGTGGTGTTGTGCTCGCTCGCGAACGTCAGCCATTCGGCCGACGTGCGAGTCCGGAAGATGTCACGCAGGATGGCCTGAAGGCCGGTGTTACCCCGCGCATGATCGGCGTACTTGCTGCCGGGGAACTGCTCGAACAGGTCTTCGCGGCCGATGCCGACACAGAAGTTCTTCCAGAACGACTGCTCGCTGGCCATGAACAGCACGTGTCCGTCGCAGGACTCGTAGACCTGATAGCGAACGCCCTCCCACATGCCACCGAGGCCCGGCTTGCGCCGTTCGAGTCCGTCGCTCTTGTTGCCGGTCACGAAGTCTTCAGGGTGTTGGTAGGCGCGCCACGTCTCGATCCGGTACCAGTCGAAGTACGCCGCGGCGTCGCTCTGGGCGATCTCCATGTGCGCGCCCTGGCCGGTGGTGCGGGCTCGGACGAGTGCGGCGAGCACGGCCATCGCGCCGAATGCCGGGCCGGCGGTGATGCCGATGTTCGCTTGGTCAGGCATCCGGCTGAAGCCGTCGTCG
>JAYTOM010000047.1:0-1570 GCA_043747765.1 Actinomycetota bacterium | reverse complement strand
CTCCCTCGTGCGATGCGTCACCTCCTGCGACGAGCTCCTTCAGATGGTTGTCCTGCGCCTTGATGATCTCGTTGGCGGTGTCTCCACGGAGCTGGACACTGCACGGTCCACCCAGGTCTCTGCATGTCATTGTCCTTATCGGGTTCCTTTCGGCGCAGTCGGATCGACCTGCGGTTCGTCTCGGCTGCGATCACCGTAGAGGCGGCGTACAAGGGGCGCTTCTTCGATCCTGCCCGGTGATCTCGGTCGAACAACGCCTTGTTCGCGGGCTGGGGTCGATTGTGCACCCCGACCCGCTCCAGCCCCGCCGTGCCGTGATGGTGATGTCCGGTCGTGTGACAAGGGTTTGGGCGGCCTACTGTTCGCGTTCTGGATCGAATCGACGAAGGGAGCGCATCGTGGCACGACTCGATGGCAAGGTGGCATTCATCACTGGTGCAGCACGGGGCCAAGGGCTCTCGCACGCGCTCCGATTGGCGAATGAAGGCGCGCATGTGGTCATCTCCGACATCTGCGGCCCGGTCGAGGGGAACATGATCCGTCCGTCCTCACCGGATGACCTCGATCTTGCCGTGCGGGCGATCGAGAACCTCGGCGCTGGTACGAAGGTCATCGCCGGTCGGGTGGACGTCCGTGACTTTGCGTCGCTCGAAGAGTTCGCCAACGACGCCGTCCGACAGCTCGGTGGCATTGACATCGTGGTGGCCAACGCTGGCATCATCAACTACGCCGAGTTCGCCGACTATACGACCGAGATGTTCACCGCCTGCGTCGACACCAACCTGACCGGGGTGTTCAACACTGTGAAGGCGACAGTCCCTCACATGATCGCCGCCGGAAAGGGTGGATCCGTCATCCTCATCAGCTCGACGGCGGGCATCAAGGGCCAGCCGTTCACACTCGGCTACACGGCGGCCAAGCACGGTGTGGTCGGCCTGTGCAAGGGTCTGGCGAACGAGCTCGGTCAGCACGACATTCGGGTCAACACCATCCATCCGAGCGGTGTTCTCACTCCGATGGGTGAAGCGCCCGGGCTGATGGACATCATCGGCAAGCACGCCGAGACGATGGGGCCACTCTTCATGAACACTCTGTCTGGTGACATGATGCCGACAACCGAGATCTCGAACGCCGTCGCCTTCCTCGCAGGCGACGAATCGCGCTCCATCACTGGACTGCAGATGACGGTCGACCGGGGCAACACCAACCGCTGACACGGCGCCTGCTGGCCACCGTTGGTCAGCAACCAGCGAGGGACGAACCCGAGCTGTGGCGACGAGCGGTTGACGTCTGGAGCATCATTCGATGGGCGGCAAGATTTCCGGCGGGAGTTCAGGACGTTCGGCTGAAGTCGACGTCCTGCGTGTCGACAGTTCCCGCCGGCCTGCCTGGCGCCGTTTGGAACTTCCAATACAGGTTGCGCCCCGACGATCACCAATCGCCCGACTCCGAGTTCGCCAGTCGCGCCGCCTCCAGGTCGGTGCCTTCGAACGAGTTGCCGTAGTACTTCTCGACGAGATGCTCGGCCGTGAGCGGGCCCAGATCGAAGACGATCTTCCAACTCTCGCTG
>JAYTOM010000046.1:0-4317 GCA_043747765.1 Actinomycetota bacterium | reverse complement strand
GGTTCCGGCAGCACGCCGACGACGGGTGCCACGGGCGCCACCACGACGACCGCCGCCACATCGGGATCTGTGCAGGATGTGTCCAAGGTGACTCCCGGCGGAAAGCTCGTCGTCAGCGGTGAGGCCGAGGTCACCAACGCCTGGATCCCTGCCGCGATGCAGTGTGATTCGTACTGCCAGGAGCGGGCCCGCTCGTTCTTCGACCCGGTGGCCGCATTCGGCGCCGACGGCAAGGTGCATCCCTACCTGGCCGACAAGATCGAGCCCAACACCGACTTCAGCCAGTGGACAGTCACATTGCGCGAGGGCATCAAGTTCACCGACGGCACCGCTGTCGACGCTGACGCAGTGATCAAGAACCTGCAGACCTCAGGAACGGCCCTGCTGATCGCCAAGGCGTTGACCGATGTCGCCAAGATCGACGACCCGTCGGGCAAGGTCGACGCAACCGGCAAGCCACTCCAGATGCTCGACATCGTCAAGAAGGACGCCAAGACCTTCACGATCATGCTCGGCAAGAACGGCGATCCGAAATCGCCGCTCTCCTGGCCCGGCTTTGCCGCAGCGTTGACCACACAATTTGGTCTGATCGCATCGCCAAAGTGGCTCGACGCCGTGGCGGCCGATCCGTCGGTCGCGGTGCAACCTGTTGGCTCAGGACCGTTCATCGTCAAGAGCTACACGCCCCACGACACCCTCGTCGTCACCAAGAACCCGAATTACTGGCAGAAGGATTCCAAGGGGGTGCAGCTGCCGTACCTGGATGAAATCGACTTCAAGGTGATCGAGGACAGTCAGACCGCCGAGGAAGCCCTGCAGAACAGTGAGCTGGACATTTTCTCGACCTCGTCGGCTCAGGTCATCAAGGACTTCCGCGCCATTCCGGCCAAGTTCCCGATGATCGAGCAGACCAATTTCGTCGAAACCAACTACATCCTGATCGACGTCTCCAAGCCGGGTCCGACATCAGATGCCAACGTTCGGTGCGCGCTCTCCAAGGCCATTGACCGCCAGGAACTGATCAACCTGACCGAGGGCGGGCTGACCCAGATCGCCAACGGCCTGTTCTCTCCCGGCCAGGAGGGTTACCTCAAGGACAATGGATTCAACCCCGCCCAGGACATCGCCGGAGCCAAGTCACTGATCGACGCGTACAAGCAGAGCAGTGGCGCAACAAGCGTGACCGTTCGTTACGGTCATACAGCCACCGCCATTGGTGATCAGACCGCCGAACTTCTGAAGGGGTACTGGTCGGCAATCGGCGTCGATACACAGGTCGACGTCGTCCCGCAGGACGTGTTCATCACGAACGCACTGTTCGGTGTGCCGGACTTCTTCATGTACGGATGGCGCAATCACGCCGGCATCACCGTTGACCAGCAGAACTACTGGTGGAACTCTGTGTCCGGCCCGCCGGACGGTGGGCTGGCCCTCAACTTCGGACGAATCAACGACCCGATCGTCGATGCCAAATTGGCCGATGCCCGGAGCAACCCCGACGCAAAGGCCCGTCAGGCCGCCGCCGAGGCGATCAACCGTCAGATGGCCAAGATGTGCTACCAGATCCCAGAGGACTACACACTGTGGGGCACCCCACACAGCCCGAAGGTCAGCGGTCTCGGCTCGACCGTCCTTCCCGACGGCACGGCAGCTCGCGACGGCGCCGGTTTCTCCGGACAGTTCTGGGTCAACTCTTTGTGGATCCAGAAGTAACAGACAGCGATTGACCGAGCAGGGTGCGGGCCGTTCCGACGGCCCGCACCCTCTCGTCTGCGGACACTTCGTTCAACACATCCATCAACCCACCCGCCGAACCAACGCCCGGCCTTTCACCGATCACGAGGTCTGCATGCGCTATTTCTTGCAACGTCTCCTGCAATTCGTCATCGTGTTCTTCCTCGTCACGTTCGGCGTGCTGGTGTTCATGCGGATCGGCCTGACCAAGCCAGGTGATCCGGCCAGGACGATGTTGGGTGGGACTGCCACCGATGCCCAGATCAAGGCGGTCACCGACCGCTTCCACCTGCATTCCAATTACCTCGCCCAGTACTGGTACTGGCTCAAAGGCATGTGCACCCTCGACTTCGGTTACTCGCAGGCCAACAACCTGAACGTGACCACATACCTCAAACCGCGCGTCCTCCCGACCGTCTTCCTCGGTGTGTATTCGACGATCGGGGCCCTGTTGATCGCCGTTCCGGTCGCGGTCTATCAGGCTTACAAGCGGGACTCGGCGTACGACAAGATGAGTAGCTTCACCTCGTTCGCGCTCGTCTCCACACCCGCCCTGGTGCTGGCTCCGATCCTCAAGTTCATCTTCATCGACAAGCTCCAGTGGTTCCCTCGCCTCGCCTCGAAGGTGTACCCGTGGGACTCACTGTCAGGCCACTTCAGGAACTTCTTCATCCCGACGATGGTGCTCACGCTGCCGCTTGCAGCGGTGTTCGTTCGTCTGCTGCGGGCCGACATGGTCCAGACGCTGCAAGCCGACTTCGTCACCCTTGCCAGCGCGAAAGGCGTCTCACCGCGCCGGGTCCTGTGGGGTCACGCCCTGCGCAACTCGCTGTTCACGCTCTTGACGAACGTCGGAGTCCAACTGGGGGGCCTGGTCGGCGGTGCGCTGATCGTGGAGCAGTATTTCAACCTGAAGGGAATGGGCGCGCTGCTCGTGGTTGCGATTCTGTCCAGCGACATCTTCACGGTGCAGTCCGTCTCGGCGATCCTGGTTGCCACGGTCGTTGTCGTCAACCTCGTCGTCGACCTCAGTTATGCCGTCATCGACCCCCGTATCCGCCACGCCCGAGCACTGAGCTGAGGAATCACGCATGACTCTCACCGCAGGCCCCTCACTCGTCGATGTACCACCCGTACCGCCGGTGGTGTCCGAGAACAAGAAACGTCGCCGCCCCCAGATCGGTTTCTGGATCGGCGTCACATGGCTCGGCGCACTCGTGTTCTGCGTGGCCCTTTCCGGCCAGTTGTCGTTCATCCGCGCTTACGACACCAAGCTCAAGGTCAACGGCACAACCGGCCGCTACAACCTCGGGCCCGGTTGGCGGGCCTGGATGGGCACGGATTCGAGTTCGCACGATGTGTTCGCGCGATGCATCTACGGAGCCCGCGTCACGCTCACGGTCGGCGTGCTGTCGACGGTCATCGGTCTCGTCGTTGGCGGACTGCTCGGAATCGTCTCCGGATATTTCCAAGGTTGGACGGACCGGATCGGGTCGATCATCACCGATTCCCTGCTTGCCCTTCCGCCGCTGCTTCTCGCCCTCCTTCTCGTCTACCGGATGGATGATCTGAAGTCGATCTACAACGGGCTCGGCTGGCTGAACCGTGAATGGGAGATCACGCTCACGCTCGGCGTGCTGGCCATCGCACCGTTCGCGCGAATAGCGAGAGCGCAGACGATCGGACTCCGTGACCGTGAATTCGTGCTCGCCGCGCGCAGTCTCGGGGCCAAGAGTGGTCGGGTCATCGCCAAGGAGATCCTGCCCAATCTGGTCCCCGCGATGCTGACCGTCGCGGTCACCGGTCTCGGCATCCTGGTTGCCGCAGAAGGCGCCCTGGCCTTCCTCGGTCTCGGCGTCGAACGACCGCTGACGTGGGGCAAGATGATCAGTGACGGATCTCGGGACCTGTCGAGAGCATGGTGGGCGACCGTGTTCCCCTGCGTGTTCCTGTTCCTGACGGTGATCTCGTTCAATCTCATCGGCGACCGCCTGGCGCGCCGCTTCGACATTCGGGAAGCTGCCATATGAGCCACAGCAACGTCAGTCAAGCGGGTGCCCGTGACATCACCGGACCACTGCTCGAACTCACCGATGTGCGAACCTATTTCCGAACGCCGCGTGGCCTGGTCCGCGCTGTCGACGGTGTCAGCTTCACGCTCGAGCGTGGCAAGGCACTCGGCATCGTCGGCGAAAGTGGGTCGGGCAAGACAATCTTGTCGCGATCGATCATGGGCCTGCTCCCCCCACGTGGCACGATCCGCAGCGGCAGCATCAAGTTCGAAGGGCGTGAGATCGGCAATCTCAGCCGGAAGCAGATGCGGCACGTGTGGGGCAAGGAAATGGCGATGATCTTCCAGGATCCGATGACGTCGCTCAATCCCCTGATGAAAATCGGCAAGCAGATCGCGGAACCGTTGAAGATCCACCTCGGGATGGACAACACGTCGGCGCTGGCAACGGCCGAGAGGTTGCTCCACGACGTGCGCATCCCCGAGGCTCACCGCCGGCTCAGCCAATACCCGCACGAGTTGTCCGGCGGCATGCGCCAGCGGGTAATGATCGCAATCGCACTTGCCTGTGG
>JAYTOM010000045.1:0-45209 GCA_043747765.1 Actinomycetota bacterium | reverse complement strand
TGTCTCGTCGAGAAAGTAGTTGAAGCCGACACGAACCCAGCCGGGCTTGATCCCTTCGCAAACCCGACCGATCTCGCGCTGGAACAATTGCGGGCGCGCCAGGTCGATGCCGAGCAGGCGATGTCCGTAGGGGCCTGCACACGAGCAGCCCCGCGCGACTGGATGCCGAACAGGTCGTTCAGCACGGCGACGACGAAGTTGTGATGGAGATAGCGATCGCCGTTGCGGATCACGAACGAGACGATCGACAGCCTTTCGGCGTCGCAGATGGAGTCCTCGATGAAGCTCAGCGCACGACCCGACGCTGTGTAGTCGGCGTAGACGACGGGTCGCGGACCGAATGGCCCGTCGATCATCTCCTCGTTGCCGATCGCGCTCGAGCGGATCTACCCGATCAGTTCATCGCGTGAGTCCGTCATCGCGCCAACGCCAACGGAGCGTCCGCGACCGGTCCGCACGGCAGGGCCCCCAGGGGCGGTGTTCGAGCGCCGAGTCTCAGAAGCGGTATTGCACGTACTCGTGCTCACAGGGGCTGCCCGCGAGCATCCAGGCTGTCGGCGTCGCGTCGATTGGCAGCGCGGCGATCATCGATGCCGTCGTTGCTTCGATGCTGCCGACGTGCATGCAGACGCTCCAGCCTTCCTCGACGCACGAGTCATGGGAACGCAGATGACGAGCGATCGACTCGACGCTGACCGGTCGATCGGCCAGAACGGCATGCGACGCGGCGAGGCGAGGATCGATCAAGCGCTCGACCGGTTGTGCCGAGTGGCGATGATCGCGGTCGAACGACGGGATGCATGTGCGGTTGGACATCGCCGCTGTGTCGGACACCCGTTGCGTCGCCCACGCTCGGCCACTGGTCTCGAGCATCCAGGCTTCGACCGGATCGGCGATGAGAAAGCTCGACCAGTATGGCCTGTCCTTGCCGACGATCGACCGGTCGTGTCCCGTTCCGCCCTGGCCGTAGCGCTCGAGCAGCCCGACCATTACTTCGACGGCTGCGGCCGATGTCGCGCCGCGTTCCAAACCGAGGCGGACGAGATCCATCCCTGTCAGAGCCGGTGGGAAACCGCGTGGATCGAGCGTGGTATAGATCGTGTGGTTACCGATTGCAACACCAGTTTCGTTGACACCGTGCTCTGCCCCCCAACACCACGCCGGCCGCGAGAGCAGGCACCGAATGGTCGGCGTCACCGAACCCTCGACGTCGATGTGAGTGGCCTGCGTCGCGTGCTCACGCCGAGACGAGGACCATTCGATCACCTGCGATTCTCGAGGCGGCCGGTCACTGTTCTTCGCGAACAGTGTGACACCCTCGAGCGTTGTCGGGGCCAGCGCCATCAGCGAGTCACACATCTGCCGAAAGCCGAAAACGTTCGATGCTCAGTTGAAGGAGACGTCGCTGTCGGTGCCCGCCACGATGACGGCTGCGGACTCAGTGGGGGCAGGCCACAACGCCTCGCCCTTGGCCTCCGCTGTCGACCAGCCAGGGGCCACCACCGACGCACCGATCGGTACGAGCGGGCCGTCGATCTCCCACAACACAGCCGGTCGTTCACCGTGCCAACGGACAGCATACGACACGGTGGACGCTGGGCCGATCGGCAACCCGTAGACCTCGAAGTTCGAGCCGAGCCACGACAGCGGAATCCCAGCACCGAGCAGGTCCGCCGTTGCGTCGCCTCGCGAGCGTGCCATCCGCTGTTCGTACCAGGCCAGCTCGCGTGCCGAAGGGGCTGACGTCGGCAAGATCGTGGCGACGGTGGAGTGCCGCATCCGCGACAGGTCACGCAGACCGCGAGACTCGCCGGCACGGGCCAGTACAACGCCGGCCGCATCGAGCGCTGCCACCGAATCCCATGTGGGTGGGATCCGTGCTGCCTTGGAGACGGCAGCCGCGACGTCGGGCACCCACGGTTCGGCCCGCTCGCCGAGACGGACCAGCTGGCCGACGTCGAGCAGGAATCCGACCACGTCCTCGTTCGGCTCGACCGGACCGTTCAGCGCCAATTCACCACGGAGGTGCGCGATCCGTTCGAGCACCGCGTCGTCGGGCAGCACCATTCGACCGGCAGCGTCGATCACCGACGTCCACCCGCGTGCGACCTGCATCGGCGATGACAGACGATCCGGCAATGGACCGGCGCCGGGTGATACGTGGGAAAGTGCGACACGCACCGTCGAGCGGTGGCCAACGGGCACCACAACCGAATCCTTCGGCAGTTCGATGCCTTGGATGGGCACGTTCGCGGGCGGACGGCTGGACAGCAGATCGCTGCGGCTGAAGGCGACAGCGAACGGCATTGTCGAGTCGTTCTCGATCTCGACGACGGTGTACCCGCCGCCATCGGCAACGCACCAGACGCGGTGCACTGCGTCGCCGCTCGGAACCTTGATCCGGGTCTCCAGCACCGGCGCACCGTCGATCCGGCGCTGACGGACAGTCGGCTCATCGGCGGGGACGTGCCAGCGGTCGTCAGCGGCGATGAACCAGTCGAGCGGGGCGGAGCCGTCCCACGGCTCGATGCCCCCGGCAGGCGTCACCGTTGCCCGCCATCGACCACCGAGCACGCCGATCGTGCTGGATTGATTCGTGCTCACGCGATCTCGGACTTCGTCGAGCGCTGCATCAACGACGTCAGTGCGTCCGATGCAGAGCGGCCCTTGTGACACACGGCGACGACCTGCTCGGTGATGGGCATGTCCACACCGTATCGACGGGCGAGGTCCAAAACGGGTGGCGAGCTCTTCACTCCCTCGGCCACCATGTTCATGCTGTCGAGAATGTCCTTGATCTTCCTCCCAGCACCGAGCTGCAGCCCGACGCTGTTGTTCCTGCTCTGCTTCGACGAGCACGTTGCGATCAGGTCACCGATTCCTGCAAGGCCGGCGAACGTCATCGCCTGGCCCCCCATCGCCGTTCCGAGACGTGTCATCTCGGCCAGTCCACGGGTGATCAACGTCGCCCGCGTGTTGTCACCGAAGCCCATCCCTTCGGCCATTCCAGCGGCGATCGCGATGATGTTCTTGACGACGCCGCCGACCTCGCAGCCGACGACGTCCGGGTTGGTGTAGATGCGCAGGCTCGCTGTGGTGAAGATCCGCTGCAGTTCGGTGGCGATCGTGTCGTCGTCGATCGCAACGACGCTGGCGGCTGGTTGCCCTCCGAGGATCTCCTTGGCCAGGTTCGGTCCGGTCAGGACAGCGACCGGATGGCCTGGCATTTCGTCGACGGTCACCTCGCTCATCCGTTTCAGCGAGCTCTTCTCGACACCTTTGGACAGACTGACGACCGGGACCCACGGCCGCAGGAATGGAGCTGCTTGGGCAGCCACCTCGCGGTAGCCGTGCGACGGAACGGCCATCACCAGCACGTCGGCCGAGCCGACAGCTTCGGCAAGGTCACTCGTCGCGTGCAACCCGACGGGAAGCGTGAATGCCGGCAGATAGTCGGTGTTGATGTGCGTCGCGTTGATGGCCTCGGCCAATCCTGGACGGCGCGCCCACAACACCGTCTCGGTGTTCGCTGCGGCAAGCGCGGCCACAGTTGTGCCCCACGAGCCAGCGCCGATGACCGCAACCTTGATCGTCATGGCGGCCAGCGTACGCTGCCCGTGGTACAGCCTGGATCAGGACGTGTAGGTGATGTCCATGTCGAAGAAGCGGTTCAGCACGCCGAGCCCACAGACGGTTGCGAAGTACGAGTTCTGGGCGTTGTCGACAAGCGGTGACGTGATCGCGCCGCCGGTCAAGGTGAAGTTGCCGGGAGCCGTGTTCGGCGCTGTCGACTTCGCGAACATCACCTCTGGCGACTCGATCCCGAGTGGATTGCGCCAGAGCTTGACGGTGACATCGAACCCGAGGTTGGCGTTGTCGTCGAAGACGTGGGCGACGACACCCGTCACGGTCACGCCGTCGGGCAACTCGGCCTGGGCGATACCGCATGTCGGGTTGGGCGACACACCGGCGATGAAGCCGTCCGCGAAGCTGTGGGTGAGGATGTCACCCGCGACCGCGCCGTCGCTGCTGAATCGAGCTGCGTCGAGACGAATGTGCCCGGCGACACCGGTGGGTGGCGGTACGGCGGGGAGGGCGATGTAGTAGCCGACGATGTCGGCGAGTACGTCGACAGATCCGTTGTTGTCGAACAACGAGACCTTGCCGTCGGGCGAAAGCCGGACATCGACCTTGTTCGGGATCGCCGGTGTACCTGCCACCCAGTTGAGACTCGAGGCGAGCGGTCGCGTCGCGTCCGACGGCCAGACGGTCAGGTAACTGGCCGCGGAGCCGTTGACGATCGTGACGTTGAAGGCAACGCCGGCAGCTCCCGCCGGGACGGTGCAGTTGCCATTGGTCCCCGTGACTTGTTGCACGTACGTCTCGCCGGTGTTGAGTGGAGTCGAGCGCGGCCCGACCGTCGAATCGGCTCGGGTGTCGAACAGCCGACATGGCGTGATCGGTACGAACGCCGATGGAACTCCGGCGCCTCCAGCCGCGTTCGTGATCGCGATGCCACCAGCGCCGATGGTGACCGCGACGGCCGCACCGATCGCCGCCCAACGGCTCCGTCCCCAGTGTGAGCTCGTGTCCATGAGATCCTGCGAATCGTCCTGCGCAGTTGCAGCACTGCACAGAGTGCTCCCAACCAGCGGCAGATACAAGGAACCATTTCGACCATTTCGACCGTCTCGACCGGCTCGACCGTCTCGACCGGCTCGACCGTCTCGACCGGCTCGACCGGCTCGACCGTCTCGACCGTCGAGCGCGACGTCAGTCCAGAATCGACAGGAGCGGGCGCAGGTCGAGTCGCTCGGCCGCTGGCAGGCACAGTGACACTGCCTCCTGTTGCAGGCGCTGCCAGTACTCGGGCTGGAAGAAGTTGTCGCCTTCACGAACGACGTAGTTGAGAATGAAGAAGCGGTAGACCTCGCGGAGGAACAAGATCTCGTTCTCGTTCAGTGGGTAGATCCGGTGATAGGCGGCGAGGAAACGCCTGAAGCGATCCTCGAGCAGCGTGTGCGGTGAATAGGAGAACACGGTGCGGTCACCGGTCGCGCTGGCGATGCGCGACAGGAAGTAGAAGTCGAGCAGGCGTGGTTCGATGCGGAACCAGTCATAGTCCCAACGGCTGTACAGACGCACCTGTTGGCGCGCCATCGACACCGAGAAGTTGCCGAGGTTCCAATCGATCAGGACCGGGATCTTGGTCCAGTCGTCGTAGCCGAACCGGTCGAGCTGCTCGAGGAACTCGTTGCACTGTGATCGCAGGAATTGCAACTGCGCCGCATCGTACTGGAACTTCATCGACGAGTGTTTGTCCGACAACAGATCGAGCAGATGGATGGCGTCCGACTTGATCGACTTCGACGACAGCGGGATCTTGCGTGCGACATCGGCACAGTCCCGGTGCAGCAACGCCATCTCCTCGCCAAGATCGGCGACCTGGCCGTCTGTCAGCACCCGTGGCAGCGCGTGGCCCTGTCGGACGTCTTGGTAGAACGCCGTCCACAGCCCTTCGTTGTAATAGGTGAACACCCTGCTCGAGCCGCGTTCGGTCAACACATCGGCCAGCAGGCCCGACCATCGAGTGCTCTGCAGCAGATCGCTCGTGCGGTGGATGCGGTCGTGATCCTCGCGAAACAAGAAGTACGACCCGTACGACGACACCTTGGCGATGACGCTCCAGGAGTCCTCGAGGTGCAGACGATAGACACGATTGGTGGACACCTTGGCGCTCACTTCGACCACTTTGACGATGACGCGGGAGTCGCCATATGCCTGCCACGCGTCGTGCAGATGCCCGTCGTACTTCGCGTCCAGCACCGTCACTGCCTGCGGATGCTGGTGCTGCGTCATCGACTCAGCCTACGTGTCGACGTTCGTTGTCCAGGTCAGTACTTTCTCGAAGCGGCCCCTAGTCTTGGCCGCAGTGGACGCCGCCGTGCTCATACCGGTCAAGGACTTTCGTCAGGCCAAAGCTCGGCTGGCCGGGGTGTTGTCCGCAGCAGACCGCATCCGCCTCGCCCGCTGGACCGCTGAACTGGTGGTCGCATCGGCAGCCCCGCTGCCGGTCTTCGTCGCCTGCGACGATCGGGATGTCGCCGACTGGGCCGAGTCCGTCGGCGCCACCGTGCTATGGCGTCCGAGCGTTGGCCTCAACGCTGCGGTGCTCGACGGTATCGAGCGGCTCGGGGTCGCCGGCATCGAACACGCCATCGTCGCCCACAGCGATCTGCCGATGCGTGCCCCACTGGCCGGGGTGGTGCTGATCGGTGGCATCGTGCTTGTTCCCGATGGTCGATCGGACGGCACGAACGTGCTGGCAGTACCGACCCACAGTGGCTTTCGACCGTCGTACGGATCGCAGTCGTTCCACCGCCACCTCGCCCACGCCTTCGAGCTCGGCCTGCCGCTACGCGTCCAGCGCGATCCGTTGCTCGCTCTCGACATCGACACACCGTCCGATCTCGCCCATCCACTGATTGCAAAGGCGTTGCCGAAATGGCTGCGAACGAACCCGGTCAACCGCCCGTGACCAACGATGCGTGGACGGTGAATCTGCCGACGCCATTGGTGGCCCTGGCCATCGCTGCTCATCCTGACGACGTCGAGTTCGGCGCCGGCGGCACCCTCGCCAAATGGGCCGATGACGGATGTATCGTCCATCATCTCGTCCTCACCGACGGGTCGAAGGGCACATGGAATCCTGACGCCGACATCGACGCTCTGAGAATCGCTCGTCAGCGCGAGCAGCGCGAGGCTGCTCGACGAATATCGGGCAATCAGGCGTTTGGGGGCACCGTCACGTTCCTCGGGCAGATCGATGGGGAGCTCGACAGCTCGGTCGCGATGCGCGGCGAGGTCGCGCGCTGCATCCGGACGGTTCGGCCGGATGTCGTCCTCGGCCACGATCCATGGAAGCGATACCGGCTCCACCCAGATCATCGCCACGCCGGCTTACTGGCGTGCGAGGGGATCGTTGCGTCTCGCGATCCGTTCTTTTTCCGCGGACACGGACTCGCCCCGCACCGACCGTCCTCGTTGCTGCTGTGGGAGGCCGACCAACCCGATCACGCTGAGGACGTGTTCGATTTCATCGACATCAAATTGGACGCGCTCGAGGCGCACGCGTCGCAATTCGAGACGACGATGCACGCTGCCTCCGACAGCGATCTCGGCCCGTTCCGGCAGCGAATCACGACGCGCCTCGTCGAGCTCGGTGACGCCATCGGGCTTCGGGCGGCCGAGTTGTTCAAGCGCATCGACGACCTCTGATGACAACCCTTCGGCACCTCGACCACACCGCCGACCCTGCAGCTGTGATGACCGGACTCGCGGCCGACGGAGCGGTGATCATCGACGACCTCGTCGGCGACGCGACGCTCTCGAATTTCCGAAGCGACATGGAGCGCAGCGCAGCACTCATCGACGCCGGCACGCGAAGTGAGATCGAGACCGTTCGCTCGTTCTGGGGAACCGAGACGAAGCGCTTCACCCGCCTGGCGTCGCGCAGCAATTCGTTCGTCGACATCCTCTTGAATCCGATTCTGCTCGCCGTGGCCGACGCGCTGTTGCTCCCGAACTGCTCCACGTACTGGATGAACACGGGGCAGATGATGATCATCGGTCCCGGCGAAGCAGCACAGCCGCTGCATCGTGACGCCGACAATTGGCGCACGATGAACCGTCCGAACGGCTTCGAGGTGACAGTCAGCTGCATGTTCGCGATCACCGATTTCAGCGAAGAGCTCGGCGCGACCCGCGTCGTACCCGGCAGCAATCGGTGGACCGATTTCACGAGGCGGCCGAAGCCGGACGAAGTGACCCAGGCCGTGATGCGCGCCGGCAGCGGCATGGTCTACACCGGCAGGACCCTTCACGGAGCCGGCTCGAACGTCACCACCGATGGATGGCGGTACGGGCTGCACATCTCGTACGTGCTTGGTTGGCTGACGCCCGAGGAGGCGGGCCCGCTCGGCGTCGACTGGGCCGTTGCATCGGCGATGCCCGAACGCGCGCAACAGTTGCTCGGGTGGCGTTGCTACGCCGCCGGGGGTACCGACTCCACTCGATTGTGGACCGTCGACTACGAGGATGTGCCGATCGGCCTCGGTCTGATCAGGCCCGGAACGTCGACGCCCACCATGTAAGAAACACGAACGGGAGGCCGGAGCCCCCCGTTCGTTGCGCTCCCTCACCGAAGGTGAGGAATTACTTCTTTGCTGACTTCTTGGCGGGAGCCGCCTTGGCGACAGCTGCCTTCTTCGCAGGAGCCACCTTCTTGGCCGGAGTCGCCTTCGCGACAGCTGCCTTCTTGGCCGGAATCGCCTTCGCGACAGCTGCCTTCTTGGCCGGAGCTGCCTTGGCAACCGCCGCCTTCTTCGCAGGAGCCGCCTTCTTCGCAACCGCTGCCTTCTTCGCAACCGCTGCCTTCTTGGCCGGAGCCGCCTTGGCGACCGCTGCCTTCTTCGCAGGAGCTGCCTTCTTGGCTGGTGCCGCTTTCTTCGCCGGGGCTTTCTTGGTTGCTGCCACGTCTCTTCCTTTCTCGTTACCTGTTGCTATTTCTTGGATGGGTTGAGTGCGGCTTTGAGCGTGGAGCTCGCCGTGAACTTCATGGTCTTCGACGCCTTGATCTTCACCGGCTCACCGGTCTGTGGGTTACGGCCGACTCGTGCGGCGCGCTTGCCAGTGCTGAACGAGCCGAAGCCCGGCCAAGCGATCTTGTCGTCCTTCTTCGCGGACGCAACCACTTGATCGAAGAAAGCACCGATCGTGCGCTCGGCATCAGCCTTGCTCACGTTCGCTTTCGCGGCCACTGCATCAATCATTTCTGCTTTTGTCATTTTTCTGATTTCTCCTCGGTTCACGGAGCATTACGCAGAGCACATCGAACAGGTTCGATGCCCGCATTACAAGTACCCAGATATTTGCAAATGCAACTAAAGAAAAAGAGTTTGCCCACGTCAGCGGCGTGAGCTTCACTGCGTTGATGTCAGCTGTCGAACATTGGCCTCTGTTCGGACTCCGTGTCCGGACACCACGCGTCGAACTGTGCTACCCGGACGACGAACGGGTCGCCGAGATCGCGTCGCGCGCAGCACGAGACGGCGTGCACGATCCGGCCTTCATGCCGTTCCCGATCGAGTGGACCGACGTCCCTCCGCCGCTCCAACAGCGACTCACCATGCAGCATCAGTGGAGCGTGCGCGCCAACTGGACGCCCCACGATTGGACATGCAACTTCGCCGTGCTCGTGGATGGTCGGATCGTCGGTTCACAATCGGCAGCAGCCAAAGATTTCGCTGCCCTGCGGTCGCCGCTCACCGGTTCGTACCTCTTCGCCCCGGAGCAGGGCAGAGGCATCGGGATCGAGATGCGCTCGGCAGTGCTGCATCTGTTGTTTGCCGGGCTCGGAGCCGACTACGCGCACAGTGCAGCGTGGTCGGACAATGCAGCGTCGTTGGGAGTCACTCGACGTCTCGGCTACGAGTACCAGGGCACGCGACGCATGTTGAGCCGCGGCGCCGCGCGTGATCACCTCGACTTCCGACTCACTCGTGAGGTGTGGGAGCGAACTCGCCGAGACGACATCGTCATCAAAGGGCTGCCGCAGTGCCTCGACCTGTTCGGCGCCGCTGCTGTTCGTGAACCTGGCGGCGACCCGCGCCCAACGTCGGAAATCTGATTCATATGCTGTTCATCGAATAGTCCACCACCTCGGTGGGAAGAAGAGCTATATCTCTTACACGTTGGAACGCCTATGTATTCCGAAGGGGTGTCGGTGACCGATCTCGTACCGGTTCGTGCTGTCCTGTTGTCCGACGACCAGAGGACCGTGCTGAGAACACGGTTCGTGATCGATACGTCCGTGCTCATCGCCGATCCGGGATGCGTCACAGGTTTCGGCGATGTGGATGTCGTGATTCCTCTGACGGTCATCGAGGAGCTCGACGGCTTGAAGAGCCGACCTGACGATGTCGGTCGGGCGGCACGTACTGCCCTGCGCACGATCGAGGATCTTCGTCTGCGCAACGGTGGCTCGCTGGCCGAGCCGGTACCGATCGGAGGCGGTTCGGGAACGCTGCGGATCGAGATCAACGGCGTCCAGAAGCACTTGTTGATCGAGCACGGCCTCGACGCGTCCAAGCCCGACAATCGAATCATCGGCGCTGCGCTGGGCCAGGCCAATTACGCCCCCACCCGGATGGTGTCCAACGATGCTGCGCTGAGGATCAAGGCCGCCCATCTCGGGATCGAGGCAACAGAACATCACCCCGCCGGACGAGCGATGAACACGCGGCCCGTCGGATGGATCACCGTCCAGGCCGAGCACGAACAGATCGATCGCCTCTATGCCGACGGCCATATCCCCGTCGTTGAGGTCGAGTCCGACGATGCCGACACGGCTGCAGCCGTGGACGGCCTCCACGAGAACGGCTTTGCGATCCTCCGGTCGGGATCACAGTCGGCGCTCGTTCGCCGACGCAACGACGAGTTCCAGCTGCTGGGCCACAGTGCGCCGGAAGCCTGGGGACTGCGGCCGCGCTCGAAGGAGCAGCGCTTCGCCCTCGAATTGCTGATGGATCCGGCCGTCAGTGTCGTCGCGCTCGATGGCCGGGCCGGTACGGGCAAGACGTTGATGGCGATCGCCGCCGGACTCGAACTGGTCGTCGAACGGCGGGCCTTCGAGCGATTGGCGATCTACCGACCGCTCGTTCCAGTCGGGAGGGCCGATGTCGGCTTCCTGCCGGGCGGTCTCGACGAGAAGCTCGACCCGTGGATGTCTGCGATCCACGATTCCATCGTCGCTCTCACCGATCAGCGCAACAGTCGCGACGCGCGCACCTTGATGGAAGAGCTGACGAGCCGGAACCAGTTGTCACTCGAGTCCGTCACCTTCCTCCGTGGCCGGTCGTTGCATCGACAATTCGTGGTGGTCGACGAAGCGCAGAACCTCGAGCCGACCACGTTGAAGACGATCCTGACCCGCATCGGCGACGGTACCAAGGTTGTTTTCACCGGCGACACCAGTCAGATCGACGCGCCGTACATGGGCGAATCCAACAATGCGTTGGCTGTGCTGATCCAGGCCTTCGCCGGCCAGAGCTGCTTCGGCCACGTGACCCTCTCTGCATGCGAACGCAGCGAGGTCGCCAGCCTCGCAGCGGAACTCCTGTAGTCACCGGTCGCGCACCCTTCGCGTAGGGTGAACCCATGGATCCCGCAGCCGCTCCCCAGAGCGTCCAGAGTGATCTCCGCTTTGCCGTGGTGGACGTCGAAACGTCGGGGTTGTCCACCGGACGACACCGCGTCCTGCAAGTCGCCGTGGTCACCGTCGACAGCCAAGGCACGGTCATCGATCGTTGGTCCAGTCTGATCCGTCCACGGAACCGACTGTTCTTCCGCATCGGGCCGCGCCACATCCACGGTCTGACTCGCGCCGAACTACGCGCGGCGCCCAAGGCCGTCGACGTCCTTGCCGAACTCAGCGAGCGACTGCGGGGCAGCACCTTCACTGCCCACAACGCGAAGTTCGACGCTGCCTTCCTGCGCGAGATGGCGGCTCGGCTACCCATCACGCTCGCCCTCACACCTCAGCTCTGCACCCTTGGCCTGTCTCGCAAGCTCGACCCCGAACGAAAGCTGTCACACCGCCTGGCCGACGTCACAGCCCGCTACGGCATCAACAACGAGCGACCGCACGACGCGCTGGAGGACGCCCTGGCCACCGCTGCAGTGCTGCCGTTCCTGCTTCGCGCGCATGGCATCAGCACCAGCGATCAGCTCTGCGAGTTGACGGACAACTGACCCGTCTCAGTGGACTGGTAGCGGGCCAGAACTGTTCGAGCCGAGTCGGCGGCCAATGTGGTCCATCGTGTCGGAGCCATGACGACGGCGCGTTGACCGAGCCGCAGGAGGAGCCGGGCCAGCCACTGTTCACTGACCACCGGCATCACCACGATCGTCTTCGTCGTGTCGGTCGGGTCCGCGCGACGCGAATCCACCGGGTAACGCTCGATCATCCACGTCAGTTCGCTCGGCATCCGCAGGGTCACGCGTTCGATGTCGGAGTCGTCGGCGAACCAGCGGGCCGTGTCGGGCAACTGCACATCACGGAGCGGGTCGACCACGCCCGTCACGGTTGCGTCGAGGATGCGGTCGATACGGAACGACCGCTCGCTGCCGGATCGGTGGTCGTCGGCGAACACATACCAGTGGCCGGCATCCGCGAACACGGCTCGCGGCGTGATTTCGCGCTCCGTCGATTCGTCGCGTGATGGCGTCCAGTACGTGATCCGTAGCCGACGGCCGGCGACCGCTGCCGCGACGACTTGATCGGCCATCGGCGGCCGTTCGAGATCGACCACGACGCCGTCCTCACCGAGTGCGGTCGCCAACTTGTCGAGCGCCCGCCCGAGTGGACCTGCAGGTTCCGCGCCGGGCAGCGCCATCGCAGCCCGGCCCGCCGTCAGCAGCGCAAAACCTTCCGGAGCCGTCAGCCGTAAGGGCTTGGTGAACACCCGAGGTATGCCGGTACACACCATGCCATCGTCGATGAACACATCGATCATCTCGTCCACGAAGGGGGGCAGGCCGCACATCGAAGCCAATTCGAGATCGGCGACGACTTCGCCGGCCGACAGCGCGAAGTGCTCGGCCATCTCGGCGATCGACACCTCACCGCGTTCCATCAGCCATGGCAGCATCACCAGGAGACGCCGCAGACGCTGCGGCGCTGGACGTGGGCCGCGCCGGCTCATCGGTCCGACGTGTCGAGGTTGCCCGACGAGATGATGTCGGTCAGCCATCCGACCATCTCGACTCGTACGTCGTCGGGGCTGATCACCACGGCATGATCCGTCAAACCGAGTAACCACGAACGGAACGCATCGCGATTCACACACGGCACTTCGACGTCGATGGAACCATCCGCCGAACGAGCGACGACGGCTGCGTCACCGACCTCGCCGGCGACGAGTGCTGCTCGGGTCGCATCGATGCGCACGACGGCGCGACTGATCTCGTTCTCCGCCTCTCCCAACAACTTCGGATCCGACGGGAACACCGCCTTTATGTCGAAGTCCTTCGGCCGGTCGAACGCACCGCCGGCGCCGGCCTCGACCGTGCCGTCGATTCGATCGACGCGATACGTGCGGACTGCGTCATGGGCATGGTCGTGTCCGATGACGTACCAGTAGCCGTCGCGCAGCAGCAGTCCATATGGATCCAACACGCGGCCAGCCTCGCGATAGCGGAATCGAACGCTGGACTTGGACGCGATCGCTTCACGAAGCGGCGGCAACGACTCGAACGTCGGCACGGTGGCGGCAACAGCACGCGACGGCCGCTCGCCCCCTGCACCGAGTTTCAACAGACCCTCGCGACCCCACGATTCGTCCGTGCGCACGGCGGCCACAGCGAGTTGCAGCGCGTGGCGCTCGTCATCGCTCAAGTCGAGGTCGGCCAGCTCATAACGCCGACGGTCGATCCTGTACGCGGTCTGGCCTGCCTGATCACCACCGAGAACCTCCTGATCGATCGGAACTCCGATCTCGCGGAGCACGGCCTTGTCCCGCTCGAACGCGCCACGAAGCGCAGGTGCCTTCGCGGGATACTGACCCGACAACTCACCGGCAATCTGGACCAGTGTCAATGGAACCTTGGTCTCCAACAGGAGCGCCAACAGATTCGTCATCCGCTCGAGTGGTTCGGCCATGTGACCCGAGCGTACGGGCAATACCTGCCGTCATGGCGCCCGGGTCCGATCTCCTCGTCCGCCGATGTGACTGTTCCGCCGACGGGTACGGAGCGTGGATCGGCGATCAGCTGAGTGCTGCGCTGTCGCCCCCGACACGGGTCCGGGCGAAGGGTCGCCAGACACCGGCGGGCTGAGCAAGGCGGTCGGCGATGACCGCCAGCGCTCTCGGGTTGTGACCGAGGCCGCAGTGGCTGCCGATCACGCGCACGTTCTCGGCGTCGGGCCGGCTGCCAGGAACGTCGACGCACGACTGCCACGCGACGATGCCGTCGCCCTTGGTGTAGATCGCGGTCGTGGGCACCGGCACCAGAACTCGTTCCAGCTCGGGCTCTCGTCGGGCATCGACACGCGGGCTGTGGAACGTGGCCAGCATGTTGTAGAGGCCGCCCGCATTCGACATTTCACGGTCATCCATCGCGAACGGGCTGCCGAGCGTGATCACCTGGCGAACGGCGTCGGCATGCTGGCGGGCCATCTCGCGGGCATAGATGCCACCGAGACTCCAGCCGATGATGCTGACCGGTGCGTCGTGATACGCGTGCAACGATTCGATCCGTGCGGTCATGCCGTCGAGGATGCGGTCGGTCGGGCCGATGTTGACGCCCAGCCGCCAACCGTGCACGTGGTACCCGAGATCGCGCAGGTACCACCGCAACGTACGGGTCGAATTGTCACTGGCCATGAAGCCCGGGAACACCAATACTCCGTGACCGTCACCGCGGGGCGCACGTCGCAGCAGCGGCAGTAGTGCTCCCATCGTGCCCAATTCGAACGTGGCCCGCACAGCTTCGGTGAACAGCAGCTGTGGTCCGGGCCGACGCATCTCGCGCTGCTCGTGATCTGTCGGCTGTGTTGTACCTCGTGTCGAATCCATGTTGGGGAACCCCCGGTTCGGTGACCGTCAGACGGTCGAGGCGCCTCGTTGCGCCCGATACCACTCGATCAGAGCATTGGTCGAGCTGTCGTGCGAGCCAGCTGACGAGTCGGCACCGGTGAGCTCGGGAGTGATCCGATTCGCCAGTGCCTTTCCCAATTCAACACCCCACTGGTCGAAAGAGTTGACATCCCACACGCATCCCTGCACGAAGACCTTGTGCTCGTACAGTGCGATCAGCTCGCCGAGGATCCTCGGCGTCAGCCGCTGGGCGAGGATCGTTGTGGTCGGACGGTTCCCGGTGAACGTGCGGTGTGGGACCTGCGCGGCCGGAATGCCCTCGGCTTCGGCCTGCGCCGCTGTCTTGCCGAACGCCAGCGCCTCGGTCTGCGCGAAGAGGTTGGCCATGAGCAGGTCGTGGTGATGACGATACGGATGGTTCGGATCGGCGAAGCCGATCATGTCCACCGGTACCAGTCGCGTGCCCTGGTGCAGCAATTGGTAGAACGCGTGTTGGCCGTTCGTTCCCGGTTCGCCCCACACGATCGACCCGCTGTCGATACTCACCGGCGAGCCGTCGCGATGCACACCCTTGCCGTTGCTCTCCATGTCCAGTTGTTGGAGATACGCAGAAAAGCGGCTCAGTTCGTGTGCATAGGGCATCACACCCTGACTCTGCGCGCCGAGGACGTTGCTGTTCCACACACCGATCATGCCCATCAGAACGGGAATGTTCTCGGCCAGCGGGGCCGTGCGGAAGTGCTGATCAATCGCGTGGAAGCCGCCGAGGAATTCGGCGAACGGATCGGGTCCGATCGAAATCATCAACGAGAGCCCGATCGCCGAATCCACGGAATAGCGACCGCCGACCCAGTCCCAGAAGCCGAACATGTTGTCCGTGTCGATTCCGAACGCTGCCACCTTCTCGGCGTTGGTGGACACCGCGACGAAGTGCTTGGCGACCGCTGACTGGTCACCACCGAACGCTGCGAGCAACCAGTCCCGCGCCGTTCCCGCGTTGGTCAACGTCTCGATCGTCGTGAACGTCTTCGAGGAGATCACGAACATCGTCGAGGCCGGATCGATATCTGCGATGTTCTGAGCGATGTCGGCGCCGTCGACGTTGGAAACGAAACGGCACTCGATCTCGGAGTGCTTGAAGGCGTGGAGAGCCTTGTATGCCATCGCCGGACCGAGGTCGCTCCCGCCGATGCCGATGTTGATGACGGTGCGGATCCGTTGTCCGGTGTGACCGACCCACTCGCCACTGCGGACGCGAGCCGAGAACGTACCCATTCGGTCGAGGACCTCGTGGACATCGGGTACCACGTTGTGGGCATGGCCGGATTCGTCGAACACGTTGACAACAGCTCCACGGGGGGCGCGCAGCGCTGTGTGCAACACGGCTCGGTCCTCGGTGGTGTTTATCTTCTCGCCCGCGAACATCGCGTCGCGTCGACGCTCGACGTCAGCAGTCGCAGCGACCTCGAGCAACAGTCGAAGAGTCTCCGATGTGATCCGCTGCTTCGAGAAATCGATTCGCAGATCGGCGGCCCCCGTCGTGAACGTCGCGGCTCGGTGAGGGTCGGCGGCGAACAGCTCGCGAAGGTGGGCGACGGGCGAATCGCGATGATGCGTGAGCAGTGCGTCCCACGCCGAAGTAACGGTGATGTCCACGTCGGCGACCCTAACGCGACAGTTCGGCAGCCGACAGTTCCGCAGCCGACAGTTCGCCGGCAGCCGGGGTGTCGATGATCAGCGTCGTGTCTGTCCGCTTGACCCGTTCGATCGGCAGTCCACCGGCGCGCCGAATCCATCCCGCGATGGGTGCAGCCTTGGCCGTTCCTACAGCCAGCACCATCCTGGACCGTGCTCCATTGACCACAGCCGGGGTCACCGTCATCCGGATACAACCGTTGAACATGCCGCTGACCCCGACGAGACCCGGCGCATCGATCACATCATCGCCAGGAGGCCACGACGCTGTGTGCCCGTCGTCGCCGAGACCGAGATGGACGATGTCGAGTCGCTGATCACCGAGCTTCGCGGCGTACGTGGCAGCTGCCCGCGCCAGGGATTTGGCGGTCACGGGCATGAGGTGGACATTTGCCCTGCGAACCGGAACGAGGTCGGTGAGGTGAGCTGCCAATTGACCGGCATTGCGTTGCGGATCACCGTCAGGGGCGACCCGTTCGTCGACTTGGAAGACATGGACCGAGGACCACGGCAGATCCATCGTCGCCAGATCGTCGAACATCAGCGCAGGAGTCGAGCCACCACTGACGGCGAGCCGGCACTGACCACGCAATCGGACAGCCGAAGCGATCCGGCGCGCCATCCATTCGGCGGCGCTGGAGGCGGCGTGCTGCGGGCTGTCGACGACGACGATCTTCATCTCGTCAAATTGCCATACTGACGACGCTCGTGCACGACGGATAGCGTCCCAGCGTGAGTCGACTCGAAGATGTGGGTGCAGCAGACGGTTGGCGATGTTGGTTGTGCGACGAGCCGGTCGATCCGACGATGAACGTCAACGACGGCCGCGGCCCCAGTATCGACAGCTTGACCACCGCCAAGAAGGCCAAGGGCAAAGCCTCAGCGGTCGGCGTGGAACGACTCGCGCACCGCTATTGCAACACGCGCAAAGGTGCAATCACAGCGGTCGTGCGATGGCCGGAGCATCTGTTCGTGATCGACCCAGCACCCATCTTCACCAGCGTCGAACGGTTGCAGCGCAAGGCCGGCCGCGAGATCATGGCTCGCTGTCCGACGAGAGCTGACGCCGACGAGGCAGCGGCCTGGCTGGCCGACCGCGTCTGCCGACTGTCACCCGAACTCGGCGCCGTTGCCGAGGTCGAGCCGGGCGCCGGTCAATTCCTGGTCGTGCTCCGCGCCTGATATCAGTGCTCGAGCAGATACCGGATCACCCGAGTGACGTCCGATACGACTCGAGACGGTCGACAAGTTCTCGTGGCCGGCCGAATGCAGGAAGATGCCCGCCGTCCATCTCGTCCGGAACAATGCCGAGACGATCTCGCACGACGCGACGTTGGAACTCCGCCGGGAAGAAGCGGTCGTCGCGACACAGCAGGAACCGCGTCGGCACGTCGGGCCACGCATCGAGCGGCCATGGCTTCTCGAACGGCCGACCAGCCTGTCTCCTCTGCGGATGCGAGAACACCTCGGAAACGACATTGTCCGGAACGCCGTTGAACGCGATCACAGCCCTCTCGCTCGGAAGTGCGGGATCACGTGCTCTCCCCACTGACGGATGGTTTCCATACCGACATCATGGGAAACCGTGCCCATCTGCGTCAGGCACAGGATCTCGTCGGCACCGGCCTCGACCAGACGCTCGGCGTATTCGATGGCGTTGCGCCAGTCGCCGTACGCGTGATCGGGCGGTGTGTACAGCGCCGTCGCCGCCCGCGTGAGCGGAATGTTCATCTCGCTCAGTCGGGCTGCGACGATCCGCATGTCCTGCTTCATCGCCTCGACGTTGTCGCCTGCGTCGATGGCAAGTTCCGGCGGGTTCCCCGTGCCGTACCAGTGATGAATGGCCTCGGCGAAGAACCGCTGACCGCGAGTTCCGATCCGGAATGCCTCGTCCGCGTCGTCGAGCACGATCGTCGGGCACAAAGCAGCAAAGTGATCGTTGGGATGATCGCTGACGAATCGATCTCCTGATCGTGTCGCGATGGCGTCGTCGTAGATCTTGCGCAGCCCGGCGATCTCGTCGGGGCCACCGAAACCGAGCACGAGCGCACCGACGCCCATCTCGGCTGCGAGCCGAACGGTGTCCTGCTTGGTGCAGGCGATGTGCAGCGGTGGGTGCGGCATCTGCACCGGGTGAGGTGTGATCGGCCGATCGGGCACGTCCAACCGGTCGGTATGCCACTCGAACCGCTCCTCGCGCCAGATGGTCGAGAGGATCCGCAGCGTCTCCTCCAGCTCCGGATAGGTGTCGTCGACGTTCACTCCGAACAGGCCTGTCTCCTGGCGCGTCGCACCTCGGCCGCCCCCGACCTCGAGCCTGCCCTCGGAAAGAACATCGAGCATCGCCAATCGCTCGGCCACGCGCACCGGGTGATTGAACCCGAACGGCATCAGCACGCAGCCGTGGCCGATGCGTACCCGTTGGGTACGGGCGGCAACGAACGACAGGAAGATCTCCGGTGCGCTCATGTGCGAATACCAGGTCAGGGCGTGGTGTTCGACCGCCCAGATCGCGTCGAAACCCATCTCCTCGGCGAAGACCGCTTCGTCCACGCAGTGACGCAGGACGCGCTGTTCGTTGGCCGGTGATGCATCGTTCATCTGAGCTTCGAAGATCAGCGAGAAGCGCATCAGGGTCCTTCCGATGGATGGTTTATTTCGATGTAGTTCTAATTGAGCTATTGTGACGTTGTCAACGCGAACGACGGGGGAAGCAGATGCGGTTGCACGACAAGGTTGCGATCATCACCGGCGCCGGCAACGGAATGGGCGCCGCGCACGCCAGACGGTTCGCCACGGAGGGTGCGTTCGTCGTACTGACCGACGTCGACGCCAGCGGCGGACAGGCTCTGGCCGACGAGCTGGGCGACCGGACCCGATTCGTCCGTCACGACGTCTCCAACGAGCACGATTGGCAACGCGTCGTCGATGCCGCCGGGGACACGTTCGGCGGATTGGACATTGTCGTGAACAACGCGGGTGTTCACTGGACGAAGCCGATCGAGGACGAGACAGTCGACGGGTTTCGGCGGGCGATCGACATCAATCTGATCGGTACTTTCCTCGGAATTCGTACCGCGATCGCACCGATGCGCAGACGCGCAGGCGGAGCGATCGTCAACATCAGTTCGCTGGCCGGTACGACGGGCCTCGGCTGGCATGGTGCCTATGGAGCCTCGAAGTGGGGGGTCCGTGGGCTCAGCCGCACCGCAGCCGCCGAACTCGGCATCGATGGAATCAGGGTCAACGCGATCATGCCAGGGGCGATCAGCACATCGATGCTGCCGCCGGATCGAGAGGGTCTCGGTGATGCCCGCTTCGCGAGGTTGCCGCTGGGACGCTCCGGACGCCCGGAAGAGGTCAGCTCGCTCGTCGTCTTTCTCGCCTCGGACGAATCGTCGTACATCACCGGCGGCGAGTTCCTGGTCGACGGCGGCAGCGCGGCTGGACCGCCACTCACGCCACGGCCAGCGCGCTGATGGAACCCGCTCCCGCGCTGCCGAACACGGCGTGGGCTGTGCTCGGAATGCTCTCGTTCGGTCGTCAGCTGAGCGGCTACGACCTCAAGAAATGGGCGGACAACTCGTTGCGGTTCTTCTACTGGAGTCCGGCATCGAGCCAGATCTACGCCGAGCTGCGCCGCCTCGAGAAGTCCGGTCTGGTCACATCGAAGATCGCCGCCCAGGACGACCTCCGCAACAAGCGGCTGTTCACGATCACTCCGGCCGGAACAGCGGCCATCACCGACTGGGTCCAGCACTCCCCCGTCGACGCACCGGTGTTGAAACACGGTGTCGCACTGCGGACATGGCTCGGCCATCTCGCCGACCCGGTTCAGCTGCGCGAGGTCGTGTCCGTGCATCGGGACAATTCGGCTCGGTTGGCCGCCGAAGCAGCACAGGTCGCCGACAGTGCCGCCGACACCGACGGGTGGGAATTCCCTGCGCTCGTCAACCGCTGGAGCCAGCGCTACTACGAAGCCGAACGACAGTTGGCCGAGGGAATGCTCGCCGATCTCGACCGATTGAACACCCGCCACCGGTAGCAGCGTCGTACTGTACGCCCATGCCCGAATCCTTCGACCTCGCCCAGACCGACCGTCTGTTGACGACCACGCGCGCCGTTCGCAAGCGCCTCGATCTGACACGCCCCGTCGGGCGCGACCTGATCACCGAATGCATCGGCATCGCAACCCAAGCCCCTGCCGGCGGCAACGTACAGCGTTGGCGGTGGATCGTCATCGACGATCCGGCCCTGAAGCTCGGAGTCGCCGAGTTGTACCGCAAGGCGTACGCGCCGTACATAGCGGCTCAACGAGAGGCGGTGCAGCAGACTTCGCGAACAGGGATCGGCGCCATCATGGACAGCTCGGATCACCTCGCCACCGTGCTGCAGGACGTGCCGGCGCTGGTCATCCCGTGTTGTCTGGGCGAGCCGTCCGGTTCACAGGGCATGGTCGCCGGCTACTACGGCAGCATCCTGCCGGCAGTCTGGAGCTTCATGCTCGCCGCACATTCACGCGGGCTCGGTACCGCGTGGACCACACTGCATCTCGAGTACGAGGCAGAGGCGCGCCAACTGTTGGGCATCCCGTCGACGGTGACCCAGGTCGCGATGACGCCTGTCGCCTACTACACCGGCGACTCGTTCAAACCGGGAACCCGTCGTCCAGCACAAGAGATCACGTACTTCAACGGATGGAAGTCGTAGCCGGATGAAGTGGACTGTGCACGGCGAGCGGATGATCTACGAAAGTCCGTGGGTCAACTTGGCGCTGGCCGACATCGAGATCCCCGGCGGAGCCCGCTTCGATCACCACGTGATCCGGATGCCCGCCGAGGCGTCGGGCACCGTCATCGACGTCGCCGACCGCGGCGTCCTGCTGTTGTGGCGACACCGGTTCACCACTGATTCATGGGGCTGGGAGATCCCCGCCGGGCGGATCGACGAGGGTGAGACCCCGATCGAGGCCGGGGCTCGGGAAGCACTGGAGGAAACCGGTTGGCGCCCGGGGACGCTACACCCACTCGGCTGCTACTTCCCCCACAACGGTTCGAGCGACGCCGTCTTCAACCTGTTCGTCGCCGACTCTGCGACCTACGTCGGCGAGCCGTCGGATCCGAGCGAATCAGAACGGGTCGAGTGGGTGGAGTGGGCAACGATCCGCGCCGAGATCGCCGCTGGCCGGATCGGAGATGGACTCTCGCTGACGGCACTGCTCTGGGTCCAGATGAACCGCAGCGCGCCAGTTGTGTGACGCGCCGGCCAGGTGAAGCGTCGGAGCATCAGACGACAGGCAAGCGACGGACAAGCGTGCCCTCGAGGAACCGGCGGAGCGCCCTCACAGCGGCCGCATGGCGATCTGCGTCCCCTCTGATCGTCGAGAAGATGGCGAGCCCCGAGATGACGATCGCGATGATGTCCTCGACCGCTTGCGGCTGAACACCGTCGGCGAACTCGCCGTTCGCCTTCGCCGTCTCGACGAGGTCACGGATGAAGCCGGCTGACCGGGCCGACTGTGACGCGACGAGGCCCGCCAGTTCCGGATGTCGTTGAACCTCGATCGAGACCGTCACCAGGAAACCCCCGAGCGAGGCATCGGTGCGATTGAACTCGACGGCTGCATCGAGGACCCGCTCGAACCGTTCTGTCAGGTGTCCTGGACCGCAAGCAGCTCGCTCGAAGCCGTCGTAGACGACGCTCTGGGTCTGATCGAAGACTGCGGCGAACAGTACCGCCTTCGACGGGAAGTAATGGTAGATGGCGGCACTCGTGACACCGACGGCTTCCGCGATGCTGCGATTCGTCGTGGCACCGAAACCGTCTCGGGCGAATATTCGTCGTGCGCCCTCGAGCAGTGCCCGGCGAGTTTCGGCCGAATCAACGTCGCGCGGACGACCCAACGACTTCGTGACGGGCGTATGCCTGGTCATCGGCGACATCTAACTCCTCGTGTCCGGCAACTCCGTAGTCGGAGCAATGCGACGTGAATGCCTTCGTGGCAGATCGGGTGATGTCCGCTCGGGACGAAGTGCTGCGAAGCTGGCCACGTGAGCATCGCGACCGATCAACCGGCACGGGAGAATCGGGCCGGCGACAGCAACGACCTCGACGTCGTCGTCCTGCCGTGGTGGCAGAACCCGCTCAACATCATTCTCATCCTCGTCGGCATCCTGCTCCTCGCCGGGGGCAGTGGTTTCGTGATCGGCGAGCGCAACGCAACCCCGGTCCCGACAGCCAGCGACATCGGCTTCTTTCAGGACATGCGCACTCACCACGAGCAGGCGGTCGGGATGAGCCTCACCTACATGCGTCGCCCCGGGATCAACGGGGTCGTCGGCACGATTGCCCAGGAGATCGCAGTCGGTCAAGCCGTCGACAGTGGCCGGATGATCCAACTCCTCCGCCAGTACGGCAAGTCAGAGGCCAACGAGTCGGGGATTGCGATGGGTTGGATGGGATCTCCTGTTCCCGAGGACCGGATGCCCGGTCTCGCTTCTGGGGCCGACCTCGACAAACTGGCCAACGCAACAGCCAAGGCGGCCGACACCCTGTTCATCAACCTGATGGTCGTCCATCACCAAGCGGGCATTGTCATGGCCACATATGCCGAGGCGCATTCCGGCACCAGCGAGGTCCGCGCTTTCGCCGCCTCGATGGTCTCCAGCGAGCAGGAAGAAATCGTCGAACTCCAGAACATCCTCACGGCGTAACCGGCTCCACTTCGGACCGATGCTCTAAACTCCGGCGCATGCGTCGCCAGATGATCGTTCTCAGCGTTGCCGGGTGCCTCCTGATTGCTGCGTGCGGTTCGTCCTCCCCAGGTCTCAGTGCCGCTCGATCCACGTCCGGGACGGCCGCTGTCGCGACCGATACCAGCAGCCCCGACACCAGCAACTCGGGCACGAGTAGCCCCGATACGTCACCGGGCACCTCTGCGGCGTCGATTCCGGACAGCTCCGCCTCGAGCCCGTCGACCGTTGACACCTCGACCGTTGACACCTCGTCTCTTGACCCCTCCGCCTCGAGCTCGTCGAGCGTGGACACCTCCTCGAACAGCGACGTCTCGCTGCCGCACACCAGCATGGCGCCGCCGTCGAGCGTCGTCGCCAACCCGAACGACGCAACGATCAACTTCGGCGTCAACAAGACGCCCCAGCCGTACGACACATTTCTCCAGGCCTCGCTCGGTGATGTCCAGGACTACTGGCGAAAGACCTACCCGGAAGTGTACGGCGCGCCGTTCACCAACCTGGCCGGCGGCATCTGGGCCAGCTACCCGAATCGCCAGGAGGCAATTCCCGATGGATGTCCCAAGCAGTCGTCGCAGCAGTATCCGGCGCAGGGCAACGCCTTCTACTGCCCCCAGGGCGACTACATCGTCTACGACGACGCAATGCTGATCCCGATGCTGACCAAGGAATTCGGCGAGAGCGCGGTCGGCGTCGTGTTCGCGCACGAGTTCGGTCATGCCATCCAGAAACGCGTCGGTGCCCTCGGGCCCAGCACGCCGACCATCTACTTCGAGCAGCAGGCCGATTGCTTCGCCGGAGCGTGGACGGCGCATGTCGCTCGGGGCGAATCGTCGCGACTCAAGTTCGGTGATCAGGACATCAAGGCCGGCCTCTCGGCAATGGTGGCCGTCAAGGACGGAACCCTCGGCAAGGACGTGTTCAAGGGCGACGCCCACGGCAGCGCATTCGACCGAGTGGGCGCATTCGAGAACGGCTTCAAAGGTGGCGCGGTCGCGTGCAAGGCGATGGAGACAAACCCGTTGCCACTGCTCGATCTGCCGTTCAGCACGCAACAAGAAAGGGACACCGGCGGTAATTTGGCGTACGACAAGATCCTGCCGGCAGTGGAAGAGGCTCTGAACCGGTTCTGGGCGGCCGGTGTCACATCCTTCTCACGCCCGACCGTGACCACCTTCGCCCACAGCGGCCCGTTCCCGACGTGTGACGGCATCGACCAGAGCGCTTTTCCGTTCAACGCCGTGTACTGCCCGAAGACGAACGCGATCTTTCTCGACGAGGGATACGCAAAGACGCTGTACAACAAGTACGGCGACTTCGCTGTCGGATACATCATCAGCAATGCCTGGAGCGAAGCCGTGCAAACGCAACTCGGCAGCAACCTCGCCGGTGAGCAGCGGTTGCTGATCGACGACTGCCTCACCGGGGCGTGGACGAAGGACGCGATTCCGCCGGCTGACGGCAATCTCGACCCGACGCGCCTGTACATCTCCCCCGGTGACCTCGACAAGGCCGTCGAGACGGCGTTGCTCAGCGATGCCGGCATCGGCAACGGCAAGATGGCCAGCGCGTTCGAGAAGATTGACAACTTCCGGGCCGGCGTCATCGGCGGCATCACGGAATGCAACAACCGCATCAGCGGCACCGGCAGCTGACAGCGGCGCCGTGGTGATCTCTCGTCTGTCGCACACGACCATCGACTGCACGAACGCCTACACCCTCTCGCAATTCTGGAGCAGAGTGCTCGGCTACACCGACGTGCCGGACGACCCGAACGAGCTTGGTCACGAAGAATGCATGATCGTCGGCACCAGTGAAAAGCATGGTCGGCGTTCCACAGCTCAGTAGCCGCGACCGTCGCGCCTTGCGCACTCACGTCCTGGCAGAACTGATCCGTCTCGACGAGCAGGTCACATCGCTGTCGCGCAGCTTCGACGACATCGTCGACAGTGCGGCACTGATCAATACAGACGACGAACACGATCCGGAAGGGAGCACCATTGCATTCGAACGCGCGCTGGTCAGTTCGCTCCTGCGGCAAGCCATCGACGACCGAGCGGCGATGCGGATCGCCAACGACCGGATCGCTCAGAGCGGCTACGGAGTGTGCGAGAACTGCAAGGGCTTCATCGGCGTCGAGCGTCTGCTCGCCCTCCCGTCGGCGCTGTGCTGCGTCAGCTGCGCTCGCTCCATGTGATCAGGGTTGACAGCCGTCGCAACCGGCACATCAGAGGACGGCGTTTCGGATCAGCAGCGCCAGTTCCACTGGGCGATCGCCCTGAATGCTGTGCCCGGCACCATCGACCACCTCGATCCTGATCGTGGGCTGACGACGTCGTGCCTCTTCCACATCCTCGTCATCGACGACCGGCGACAGGGAGCCGCGTACCAGCGTGACCGGGACGTTCACGCTGCCGAAATGGTCCCACAGCGGTGAGTAGGCCAGCGCCAGTGTTGCGTCAGGGGCCGTTTGGGGGTCGCCCGATCGGGCGTGGCTGCGTCGGTCGTAGTTCCATTGCCACTGACCATCGTCCGTCTGATGGGCATTGTGCAGGATTCCCCGGCGCAGCGACGATCGGGTGCGGGTCGGGTTGTGTTCGATCGTCCGAGCGAGCAGATCGTCGAAGCTGGCGAAGGTCTGTGGGCCATCGACGAAATCGATCACCGCCTTCGCCTTGTGCTGGTTGACGCCGGGCGTGATGTCGACGAGCACGAGTTGGCGAACGAGCTCGGAATGACGATCGGCCAGCTCGATGCTCGTCAGCCCGCCGAGTGACATGCCGACGACCGCCTTTGCCTCCGGGGCCAGTTCGCGAATCACACCAGCCACGTCATCGGCCAGATTCGTCGGCGTGTACGCGCCGTCATCGCGCCAGCCGGAATGACCGTGACCTGGCAGGTCGACAGCAAGCATCGAGACGCCAAGGGCGAGCGCAACGGTGTCCCAGGTGTGCGCGTTCTGCGCTCCGCCGTGGATGAATACGAGTTGCGGGTCGTAGTCGCCCCACACCAATGCGCTGACCGCCCGTCCGGTCGACTCGTCGACCACCGTCTCCACCCGCCGGACTGCCGGGGGTCCACTCGTCGGAAGATCGAACTCCTCGACGTTCTCTTCGAAAAGTGCGAACTCGTCGTATGGCAGCAGCGTCATTGACACATGCTGGCACGCGCCCGATCAGGGAGTCGAAGTGCTCGTCGGTGGCGTGGCCGGAGCAGTTGTCGGCGAACCCGCAGCCGTCGTCGGCGCGACGCTGGTCGTTGTCGGCGTCTTGACCGTCGTTGTCGGTGCCTTGACCGTCGTGGTCGGCGCCGGCTTGGCCGAGGTGGTCGTCATCTTCACCGTGGTCGTCGATGCTGGCTTCTGGGTCGTCGTCGTGGCCTTGACCACCGTCGTCGATGTCGTCGTCGTGGTCGTGGCACTCGGGTCGTTGTAGTTGAACACGGGAGTACTCTCGCGAGAGGAGTACTGCTCTGGTTCCTTGCCGTCCCAGCCCCAGACGTACACCCGGTCGCGAAGATGGACGTAGTTCTGGAACGTGTTCGAGATCAGTTTGTTCATCCGGATGCAGCCATGCGATGCGGGCGTCAACGGCACATTCGATGCACCGTGCATCGCGATGCCGTAATTGAAATAGACCGGGTTGTACATGCCGCCGAGGGGGCCGATGTGGTCACCCTGG
The DNA here is from genome assembly GCA_043747765.1 of Actinomycetota bacterium. Lineage (GTDB taxonomy): Bacteria > Actinomycetota > Acidimicrobiia > Acidimicrobiales > Ilumatobacteraceae > WLMZ01. The sequence continues at coordinate 18,425 of JAYTOM010000045.1, read as the reverse complement.
AGTTCGCGCTTGAAACTGAACACGCCGCCAGGCGTATAGGCGACGCCACACACTGGTTGGTCGACCGGCGCCGGGAGTGGCGTGCCATCGGACGCTGTGTCGAGGTGAACCGTCGAACACCACGAGTTGGCCGCCGTTCGCTCGGGTGTGATCGCCGCTCCGCTGGAGATGTGGAGGACGAGCGTGGGCATGTTGTCGGTAAAGACCGCCGCTACTTGCTGCGGAAGGTAGATCTCGACGTGGGTGCCCGAGCCGGGGCGTCGGGGCTGGATCGTGACCGGGTCCTGCAGGCTCTGCCACATCGCGTTGGTGACCTTGCCGGTGGCCTTATCGGGCTTGGTCTGAAGAATCAGCTTCTCGTAGGCCCACACCGCTTCTTTGGTCATCTCTCCGAAGTACCCGTCGATCTTGCCGGGAACGAAGCCGAGTTGGGCCAGCCGATGCTGCAGGGCTTTGACGTCGACGCCGGACGTGCCGATGTACAACGACGACGCCAGGTTGGTCTTGACAATCGGTGCGCCGGCCGCCGTGCCGACTCCGGCCAACGTGGACGACGGGACCGTCAACCCGGTCTCTTCGTAGTCGACGCCCCCCGTTGCCGACAGGTCGGCGACTGTTGTGGACGTCGAGTCCACGATCGGCTCGGCGGCGGCGACTGTCGCGATGGTGGTCGGCGTGGTGTCGGCGCCGGCGATCCCTTTGCCACCCCCACCAACAGCCCCCGCCGCGACCACGACGGCAAGCACAGCAAGTGCGGCGATGGCCGGAATCCAGCGCCCGATCGGCACCGAACCCGTGTTCCGGGCGCCGTTCTTGCGGCCGCCGTTCTTCGGCGCTGGCGGTCGGCCCGAGATCGGGCGCGTCTTGTCACTCTGACCGGTGGAATGAGCCGAAACGGCCCCTCGCTTCGACGGACCGCCACCGGACGAAGCGGGGCGGCGGGGCGGTCGGGGCGGCGGAGACGGGGTCATACGAAAGAGGAGACACTCGGCGGTCTCGGGCACGACTTTAGCAATCGCACCCCGAGCCGACCGTCATGACGGCACCGATTTGCACGACAATCTCGTGACATCGTCAAGAAATCGTCAGACAACAGGGGTGATGTCCAGGAGTTCTCGACGGAGCTCGCGCATCTCGCGCAGGATCTTGATGATGATGGCAGGACTGCTGAGCGTAGAGACACCCCGAGTGCGGGGAAAGTAGTCGACCCCGAACTGGGTGACCGTGTACCCGAGCTTCTTGGCCCTGATCACGAGCTCGGCGTCGATGAACGACCCCTCACTGTGCAGTTCGATGTGATCGAAGATCCGCCGCTTGCAGAGCTTGAATGCGAAGTTGATGTCGCGCATCTTGACGCCGAACATGATCCGGATCAGCAGGTTGTAGAAGAAGGTGTAGATCGCACGCGACGAACCCTCCTCGGTGCGGTCGTGGCGGTATGCACTGATGATGTCGCTTTCGTACAGACGCATCAGGCGCATCGCCTTGTTCAGTTCGGCGAAGTCGAACGGCAGGTCGGCGTCGGTGTACAGAACGAGGTCGCCGGTGGCCGCCGCGAAACCGGTCTTGATCGATCCGCCCAATTTGCGATTGACAGGATGATGGACCACTCGCACGTGTGAGTCCGAGGCCGCCAGCTGATCGGCCAGTTTCGGTGTCTCGTCAGTGGACGCGTCGTCGACGATGATCAGTTCGTAGTCGCCGATGTCGCCGTTCGCGATCAGTTCGGTGCAGGCATCACGCCCAGCGGCGACGGCCCGCCCGATGTACTCCTGTTCGTTCCACATCGGGAAGAAGATGGAGAGCTTGGCGAACTCTGGCTGGCCCATGCGCCCACAGGGTACCGGCTCGCTGCCGCGGCTCGTCAGCACGACATCCGCGCTGCCGACGGACCGGATACCATTTGTCGGAATGGACATGAACGCTGTCGACCGGGCCGACCTCGCAGCTCCCGCCGACCTCGCAGCTCCCGCCGACGTCAGCGGGCTGCCAATGCCACCTCCTCCCCCGGGCCACGCATCAGGCCCGATCAATCCGTGGGCAGGCCCACCGCTGCAGCCAGGGCAATTGTCGCCTGGATGGCGAATGGTGTTCATCGCCGGATGGATCGGCGTGCTTGCCGGCTTCGGTGCCCTGTGGCAGGCCGGGCGGATCGCAGGCATCGCGCCGTGGTGGCTCGGACCCGAGACCAACCTGCGCGCTTTCCCGGTCATCGCGCTGCCGTTCATCGCTCCACTGCTCGCCGTCATCCTCGGCGTCTTGGGCATCCGCATCTGCTGCTACGTCGGAATCGTCGCCGGCCTGATCACTGCGGCCGTGGCCCTCGGTGATCTGCACTTTCCAGGGCTGGCGGTCGTGGACGCCGCGATCGGCGTCTGCGGGATCCTGGTCAGCGTGGCCTGTCTCGGTGGCCGGATGCGTGCGGCACCCGAAATCTCGGCCGGAGAGATCCAGGCCGGAGAGATCTCGATGGCAGAGATCCAGGCCGCACAGATCTAGGCCGCTGGCAGTTCACTGCGCCGGTCGACCTCGATGAAGATGCATTCGCCAGGGCACGCGTCGGCGGCGTCAATGACCGCCCGGACGTAGCGGTCGGGTACCCACGCCAGACTGCCGGCGCCACCGGGATCGTTGAGCGCGAATCCGGCCTCGGCCACGTACGCGATGCCGTCTTCCAACTGCACGAACACGTCGGGACAATGGTCGAGGCAGAGCCCGTCACCGGTACACAAGTCTTGATCGATCCAAACCCGCATGCTGCTTGCAGGGTATCCAGCAACGTCAGCGTCCACACTCATTCCGTGGCACTACCCTTCGACCCGATGGATGCTCCCGTTGCCAAGCAGGTCCCGTTCGAATGGAGCCGCCCCACCGGGACGGTCAGCGATCCGTGGGCGTGGCTGCGCAACCGCGACGACCCTGACACCGAGGCCTATCTGGCAGCCGAGAACGAATACGCAGACCAGTGGTTCGCGCCCTCTACGGCTCTCGTCGAGACCGTGTTCGACGAGATCCGGTCGAGAGTCCAGGAGACCGATCTGGCCGCCCCCGTGCGCAAGGACGGCTGGTGGTATACGTCGCGTACCGAGCAGGGCCTGAGCTATGCCATCCACTGCCGCGGCCGATCGCTGCAGACGGCAACCGATCAGATGTTGCTCGACGAGAACGTCGAAGCGGGCGACCACGACTACTTCTCGCTGAACACATTCGAGATCAGCCCCGACCATCGTCTGCTGGCGTGGTCGAGCGACACCGACGGAAGCGAGCGCTACACGATGCACATCCGCGACCTGGAGACCGGTGACGACCTCACCGACCAGCTGACGGACACGACGTGGGGAGGCTGCGCATGGTCCGCCGACAACCGCTTCGTCTTCTACGTCAGGCCGGACGAGGCGATGCGCCCGTTCCAGGTCTGGCGTCACGAACTCGGAACGTCGCAGGACGACGATGCACTGATCGTCGAGGATCTCGACGAGCGCTTTTTCCTGTCGGTCGACCTGACCCGCAGCGGCGAGTGGATCGTGATCGGGTCGGAGAGCAAGCTGTCGTCCGAGGCTTCACTGATCCCTGCTGCCGATCCGCATCGGCCGCCGCACATCGTTCGTCCTCGTAGCCCCGACCTCGAGTACCACGTCGATCACTGGGGTGACACGTTCGTCATCGTCACCAACCTCGAGGCCGAAGATTTCCGGGTGATGACGGCACCGCTCGATGAACCCCAGCTGTGGACCGAGCTCGTCGCCCATCAGGCCGGCCGGCGCATCGTCAGTGCCGAACCGTTCGCCGATCACCTGGTCATCCACGAGTGGTATCTGGCTCAGCAGCGGCTGCGCGTGCTGCGGCGCGACAACACAGACAAGATCATCGACCTCGGCACAGAGCCACACGAGGTCGAGTTGGACGCAAACCTGGAGTGGACCACTTCGACCGTTCGCTATTCGTATCAGTCGTTGACCACGCCTGCGTCGGTGTACGAGGAGTCCATCGCCACCGGCGAACGAATGCTGCTCAAGCAGATGCCGGTTCCGGGTGTGGATCTCTCGCACTACACGGCCAGCCGGGAGTGGGCAACGGCATCGGACGGAACACGGGTACCGGTCGACATCGTGCGCCGCACCGACGTCAGCGCGAGCGGAACGGCACCGTGTGTCGTCTACGGCTACGGGTCATACGAATTGAGCATGGCGCCATGGTTCTCCGCCGCTCGTCTGTCGCTGCTCGATCGCGGCTGGACATGGGCACTCGTGCACCCGCGTGGTGGCGGCGAACTCGGTCGTGGGTGGTACCTCGACGGACGTCTGCTGCACAAGATGAACACGTTCACGGACACGATTGCCTGCTGCGAGCATCTGATCGCCGAAGGTTGGGCGGCACCGGACAGACTCGCCATCCGTGGCGGCAGTGCCGGCGGACTGCTCGTCGGCGCGTGCGTCAACATCCGTCCAGACCTGTTCTCGGCCGCCGTCGCCGAGGTTCCGTTCGTCGATGTCGTTTCCACGATGAGCGATCCGAGTCTTCCCCTGACCATCACCGAATGGGAGGAATGGGGCGACCCCCGCGAGGAGCCGTTCGCGAGTTACATGCTCTCGTACTCGCCGTACGACAACACCACGTTCAACGACTATCCGGCGCTGTACGTGACGGCCGGACTGAACGATCCACGGGTCAGCTACCACGAGCCGGCGAAGTGGGTGGCCAAGATGCGCAACCTTTGGTCGACCGAGCGGCCGCTGATCTTCAAATGCGAGATGGGTGCCGGTCATGGTGGCCCGAGCGGACGCTACGAACGTTGGCGCGACGAAGCACGAGTCATCGCGTTCCTCGACGTCGCGACCTGAAGGGTCAGGTCACTGCGACGAACACAGCGATCGCGAGCAGCACCGCGTTACGAGCAAGGTGCTTCCAACTCAGCGGCTTGGCACTCCACGAACCGAAGCACGCACACGGTGGTCGCTTGCCCTGCCCGAGCCGGATCGCGAGCAGCGCACTGAACGCAACGAGCATCAGTGCGGCCAGCGATGCAATCCACGGTCGGTCAACCTGTGCACACAGCAGCGCGCCGACGACGATTTCTGCCCATGGCAGCAACGGCACCACCGCACTCGGCGCTCCCAGCGCTGCGGCCTGTGTCGGCCATCGCCGCCCGGCAGCGATCTTGGCCCCGCCGGCGAGCAGGAAGGCCACGCCGACGACGATCGACGCAACGGCGGCAAGGCTCACACGGTAAGCGTAAGGCCTTCGGATGCCGCCAGTACTTCGACGCCCTTTCGTTCACCCATCGCCTTCGCATTCTTCAACAGGTGGTCGATTGCATCGTCGCAACGAGTCGGGTCGTGGTGGAAGAGCGCGAGTTGTTTGACCCCAGCCTCACCAGCGAGCCACACCGCGTAGTCCACTGTGCAATGACCCCACGTACTCTTGTGCGCGAATTCCTTCGACGTGTACTGCGCATCGTGGATCAACAGATCGGCGCCGGCGCACAGTTCGATCGCACCGTCGGATGCTTTCATCGAGCCGTCGTACGGCATCTGATGGTCGCTCATGTACGTGATCGATCGACCGTTCCACGTGACCCGGTACCCACAGGTGGGACCGACATGCGGAATCATCCGAGCCATCACGCGGATCGGCTCGCGCTGGGGGCCCCGACGGAAGTCGACCTCGAGCGCAGGGTCGGTGGTGATGACGAAATCGGTGTCGCTGACGTCGTAGAAATCGATCGAGCCGGGAAAGTCGGCGAGCAGGATCGGAAACAGCGGGGGGCGAACGGTCTCGTGCAGGACATCGCCGACCGAGCGCCCGTCCTCTTGCACTGGACCGTAGACGTCGAGCTGCGATCCGGAGCACAACACGGGCGCGAAGAACGGCAGCCCCTGCATGTGATCCCAGTGGAGGTGGCTGAGCAGGACGTGCCCGCTGAAGCCGGCCTCGGGCGACAGGGTCAACCCGAAGTAACGCATCCCGGTGCCCATGTCGAAGAGGACTGGAACGTGACCAGGAATTGCGAGTGAGACACACGACGTGTTGCCGCCATAGCGCGCAACTTCATCACCGTGGCACGGGGTCGAACCCCGGACGCCGTGAAACGTCACATCGATTGCGTTCGTTGCGTGCACGTGACCCTTCGACCCAAGACTGCTCAACGTATGCGCCCATCGTGCACCTTGTAAACGAATCATGTTTGTGACGTGCGTCGCAAACGGCTGTTTCGGCTACGGTCGGCGATGTGCCGACCACTGCGCCGAACATCGTTCCGCCAATTCTTCCCGACGGTCTCGTCGTGGTCGTCAAACGGGATTGCGCAACGTGTGCGATGGTCGTTCCGGTGTTGATCCGGCTCGTTGACTCCGTTGTGCTCACCGTCTACACACAAGACGATCCGACCTTCCCGGATGGCATACAGTCCGTGCACGACGCAGACCTCGCAGTCAGCTGGCACCACGACGTCGAAACGGTGCCGACGTTGATGCGCGTCGTCGACGGGGTGGAGACCGAGCGCACCGTCGGATGGCTGCGCGACGCATGGCGGACGATGACGGGCATCGACGATCTCGGTGACGAGCTGCCTGCGATGCGGCCTGGATGCGGCTCGATGTCGGTCGATCCCGATCGGGTCGACGAGCTGCGAGCCCGATTCACGGGCAGCGTGCTGCACGCTCGTCGGGTGGAGGTGGCTGACGCCGAGGACGAGATGGAAGCGATGTTCGATCGCGGCTGGACCGACGGTCTGCCCGTCGTCGCTCCCACGGAAGCGCGCGTGCTGAATATGCTGACGGGCACGACGAGGCAGCCCGGCGACATCGTCGCGGTGGTGGCTCCGGACCTCGTCGAGGTGACCGTCGAGAAGATCGCGATCAATGCCGTGATGGCCGGATGCCGGCCGGAATACATGCCGTGGGTGATCGCCTCGTTGGAGGCGGTGTGCAACAGCGAGTTCAACATCCACGGCGTCCTGGCAACGACCATGCCCGTCGGTCCGGTGATCGTCTGCAACGGCCCCGGCACCCGCAGCATCGGTATGAACAGCGGCATCAATGTGCTCGGACAGGGCAACCGGGCCAACCTCACGATCGGACGCGCTGTCCAATTGGTGATCCGCAACGTCGGGGGTGGCCGGCCGGGCGAGGTGGACCGAGCCACGCACGGCAACCCTGGCAAGGTCAGCTTCTGTTTCGCCGAGGACGACGTGCATTCGCCCTTCACCTCATTGTCCGTCGAGCGCGGATTCGCAGCCGACGACGACACCGTCACCGTGTTTGCGGGAGAAGGGCCGCGATGCGTCGTCGATCAACTCGCCCGCGATCCAGATCAGCTGGCGACCACGCTCGCAGCGTGTCTGCGCACTCTCCACAACCCGAAAATCGTGATGGCATTCGACGCAATTTTGGTGATCGGGCCCGAGCATGCTCGGGTTTTCGCCGACGCCGGTTGGAACCGCGAGCGAGTGCTCGCCGAGATCCACGCCAGGTTGCAAATCCCTGGCACCGAACTGATCCGTGGTGCCGGCGGGATCGCCGAAGGTGTACCAGCACACCTCGCCGAAGCAACGCTCCCGAAGTTCCGTCCGAACGGCATTCTGCTCGTGCATGCCGGCGGCGGTGCCGGACTGTTCTCGACGATCATCGGTGGATGGGCGAACGGCGAGGTCGGCAGTCAACCAGTCACTCGCCGGGTTGGATCCTGAGTGCCTGGCGAGCGTGCAAGACTGGACCAATGAGCTCGTCCCTTCTCGACCCGACCAACGAACGCCGGCTGGCCGAACTCACCCGCTGCCCGCGACCGCCGACTGTGAAAGGTCTCACCGTTGGTCTGTTGGACATCTCGAAGGCTCGCGGCGATGTGTTCCTTGACCGGCTCGACGTGTTGCTGACCGATCTCGGCGCGAACGTCGAACGATTCCGCAAGCCGACGTTCACGAAGCCGGCTCCTGTCGACCTCCGCCACGAGATCGCCAGCCGGTGTCACGTGGTCATCGAGGCGCTTGCCGATTGAGGCAGTTGTACGTCGTGCAGTGTGCACGACATCGTGGATCTGGAGCGTCGGGGAATCCCCGCGATGTTCGTCGCCAGCGACGAGTTCTTCACCGCCGCCGAAGCGCAGTCGACGTCCCTCGGCTTTCCAACCGTTGCACGCGTGTTCACCCCACACCCCGTTCAAGACCGCACCGACGACGAGTTACGCGCCTACGCAGACGCTGCCCTCCCCAGCATCCTTGCCGCTATCACGACTACCTCGACCACCACGACCACCACCGAACCCTGAAAGTTCCGCGAGCGTTTTCGTCCCCTCTGGCGCGCTTTTGACTGCAAACTCTTGCAAGCAGTCCTGGCGACGGGAAGTGCTTGCATTTGTTAGCGCCCTGAAACGCGCTCTGGGGGACGAAAACGCTCGGGGAAGTTTCAGTGGGGGAGGTGGTAGGTGGCGGTGGTCGGGTCGAAGTCGGCAAGACCATCGGCGGCGAGAGTGGCGGCCACCCGTTCCGCCCGCAGCTGCTGACCGGGCCACGCCATCACCGCCGCCAATGCTTCGATGTGGACGTCTACGGTGCCGAGGGCTTTGATCAAACGGCCTCTCCCCTGCCGATCCGAACCTTCGAACCGACTCTGCGTTCCGCTGACGCCGAACGAACCAACAGAAGGGTCGGCACCGACACCGTGGAACGCGCAATCCTGAAGCAGCGGACACTCGGCGCAGCGTGGAGCCGACGGGCGGCAGAGCACTGCGCCGAGATCCATGATGCACTGGTTCCATGCCCACGGCTGATCGGCAGGCAGTGCGGCGTCGGCCATCGCCTGAGCCTCGCGTCCTGTCAATCGACGTCCGGCGATGCGGGCCAGGACACGGGCAATGTTCGTGTCGACGACTGCTGCCTCGCGCTCGTAGGCGAAGGCGAGCAAGGCCCGAGCGGTGTAGGCGCCCACGCCGGGTAGTTCGAGAAGCGTCGACAACGTGTGCGGAAACGAACCGAGTTCGGTGATCCGCATCGCGGCGGCGTGGAGGTTGAGGGCACGCCTCGGGTACCCGAGTCCTTGCCACATTCTCAGTACGTCGCCGAGACTGGCATCGGCGCAGATCTGCGGCGTCGGGAACACGTCGAGGAATGCGAACCACTTCGGGATGACACGATCGACCTGGGTCTGCTGCAGCATCACCTCGCTGACGAGCACCGCCCACGGGTCCCTCGTGTGCCGCCACGGCAGGTCGCGTAGCTGAGCCAGGCCCCAGCCCAGGAGCCGGTCAGCGGTGGCTTCTTGCACCAGTGCGCCTCGGGCCGTCAGGGAGAGCTTCTCGAACCGGAGGGTGCGAACGTCACGCGTCCCAGACATGCTCGCCGTCGTAGGGGCGAGCACGCGGTGGCGCGAATTCGCGCTTCCAGACCAGCACTTTGCGCCTGAAGTAGCAGACCTCTTGGCCATCCTGGTTGTAGCCTTTCGACTCGACCGTGACAATGCCGCGATCGGGCTTCGACGACGATGGCTTGACATCGAGCACCCTCGTCTCGGCGTGGATCGTGTCCCCGTGGAACGTCGGGAACTTGTGCTGCAGCGTCTCGACCTCGAGGTTGGCGATCGCCGCACCACTCACATCGGGCACGCTCATCCCGAGTACCAGCGAATACACGAGGTTGCCGACGACGACGTTGCGACCCTGAACGCTCTGCTCGGCAAACCAGTCGTTGGTGTGCAACGGATGGTGGTTCATCGTGATCATGCAGAACAGGTGATCGTCGTATTCCGTGATGGTCTTGCCGGGCCAGTGCTTGTAGATGTCGCCGACGGTGAAGTCTTCGAGGTGACGGCCGAACGGTCGCTCAAACGTGCTCATCCGCTGGACGCTACTTCAGGTGTCGTCGTCCCCGAAGTCCTGAAAAAGGTCGAGCGGCATCTCGTTCGTGACGTCAGTCGACCGGCTTTCAGTCGCGGCGTCGATGCCGGCGTCGATGCCGGTGCCGGTGCCGATCGGGGTGCCGGTGTCGATCTGGGTGCCGGTGTGGGTGTGGGTGGCGGTGTCTGTCACAGTCTCTGGCGGGTTGTCTCGCTTGGTCTCGACCGTCGGATCGTCCTTCGGTCTTCGTGGCGAGAACTGTTCGTCGAATTGCAGAGCGCCGAGGGTGCGGTCCTCCTTGCTCAGGACGACGTCGCGGATGCTCTTCAGCTGGTCGCGTCGCTCGATCCGCCACGGTCCGACGCGCAACGTGAGGTAGAGGATCCCTCCGAGCAGGATCGGGAAGAACAGCTGCGCCAGTCGGTAGGACGCAACACCGAGCGAGGCTGTCGCGCGGTCCAGGCCGAATCCGATCAACGTGGGTACGTAGACACCCTCGACAATGCCGAGGCCACCCGGGGTGATCGGCACGACCGCAGCGATGTTGGCGAGACCGAACGACACGATCAGTCCGTCGATGCTCAACCCGCGACCGTATGCGCGCAAGAACACCCAGAGCGCAGCAGCATCCAACAGCCAATTGGCCGCAGCCCACCCGACGACTCGACGGAGCAGCGCACGATCCGAAACCAACTCCTCGATGCGGACACCGATGTGACGAACCGCATCGCCGGCCCGGTCCTCGTCTTGACGCAGTCGCCGGGCGATCCAGCGCAACACCCGCTCGGCGCGCGTCTGGCCCTCCATCAGTCCGAACACGATCGCCGCGGCGAGACCCATGATGAGGACACCGGCGATGGCGGCGGTCACGTAAGCCTTGTTGACGCCGTTGAAGGGGATCGAGATGATCAGGCCGAACCAGAAGATCAGGTTGAGGACGACTGCCGATCCGAGCCCGGCCGTGCCGAGCGCGAAACCGGCATCCGGTCCAGGAATACCAGAAACTGTCATCAGTCGATATCCGAGTGCGGAACCGGCTGCGCTACCACCTGGCACGACACTGCCGAGCGCCCTCGTACTCATTTGGATGCGGAACATCCGCATCGACGAGACCAACTTGCCCGACTCGCCCAACGCGGCGCGGGTCAAGAGCGAATAGCAATACAGGGCCGCCAACTCCAGGCCCAGACCGATCATGAGGAGAAATGGATTGACCTCGCGCAACTCGTGCGCCGCTCGACGGAAACCCGGGATCAAAGGAAGAACGAAGACGTAGATGACGATGACGAACGCCAACAACTTGATACCGGAGCGGATCCTTCCGCGCGGTTTGCGCAGCGGGGCGGTCATCTCCTCTGCCACCCGTACTTGTTAGCACAGCGGACGTCGACCGGCCGGGGAACCCCGCCCGCCTCCTCAGCTCGTTGTGCGACCATTCACCGGAAAGGCTTCGATGAGCGCGTTCAATTTCGGGAACAGTGGGGCGCTGACTGCGGACGGGATCTTGGCGAGGTGCACGAGCACAAGGTCACGTTCGGGAAGGACCACGATGTACTGCCCCTCGTACCCGTGCGCAGCGACGCTGCCAGGCTGATCCCGCCAGATCCACCAGTGCGCGCCATATCCGAAGTTCGGCGGCTCCTCATCAACGGCCATCTCGGTCCGGGCGTACTGCACCCAGCCCTCGGGCAGCAGGCGTTGCTGATCCCACACTCCGTCGCGCAGGTACAGATAGCCGAATCGGGCGAAATCACGAGCGGTCGCGTACACGTACGACGAACCAACGAACGTTCCGGCTGCGTCGAACTTCGGTTCGGCACTCGCCATTCCGAGCGGGCCGAACAGTCGAGTCTTGAGAAACTCGCGCATCGAAGCTTCGCTCGGCCGGCCGTTGCCGATGATGGTGCCGGCCAGTCGGCTGACGATGTTCGTGGTGCCGGACGAGTAGTTCCAGACGGTCCCCGGCGGATGTTGCAGTCGCTGGCTCGCCGCATAGTGGGCATGGTCGTCCTTGCCGGCTCCGAACAACATCTCGAGACAGTGTGAAACGGAATCATCGACATAGTCCTCGACGAACTCAAGCCCCGATTTCATCGCCAAGAGCTGACGCACAGTGATCGCGCTCTTGTCGGTGCCGACGAACTCGGGAACCGGGGCCGGCTCGTCGATGTCGAGCAGCCCGTCACCAACAAGCATCCCGACGACGGCCTGGGTCATGCTCTTGGCCATGCTCCACGAGATCAGCGCCGTCGATGCATCGGTCTCCGCGCCGTACTGCTCGACGACGAGCCGACCCCGATGGATCACAATCGTCGCCAAGGTCGTGCCGAGGTCCGGCGGGGTGTCGGCGATCTGTTGCAATGCTCGTGCAACCGCTGCGTCGTCGACATCGTCGGCGAGCACCGCGGTCTCCCAGTCTGCGGTGGGCCACGTCGCGTCTGTCATGTCTCGGAACGTAGCCGAGGAACCACAACGACTGGCAAGCTGGTGGCATGACTCAGAGCGATGCCTGGCTCGACGAGATCGCGACGTGGCTGGCGACGTTCGACGAGATCGCACCGGGCACGATCGAAGGCCTGTATGTCGTTGGTTCGGCGGCGATGAACGATTGGCAAGAGACGTCGAGTGACATCGACATCATTGCCGTGACGGCGGAGCCGGCCGACGACGAGACGGCGGGCACCTTGCTGACGGCGAACGCCGTGTTTGCCGAACGCCACCCACAACGTTCGATCGACGGCCCGTTCGTCGCCTGGGGTGATCTCGTGGTTCCTGCGCAGAGCATCACCCGACCGTGGAGTCTCGACGGAAACTTCCATCATGATGCCGAGTGCTTCGAGATCAACCCTGTGACGTGGTTCATGCTGGCCAAATACGGCGTACGCGTGCGCGGCCCCCAGCCGTCGGAGATGCCCATTGCGTTCGACGCCGATGAACGGATCCGCTTCGTGATCGACAATTCGAACTCCTTTTGGCACAGCGTGCTCGAGGAACTCGACGGGGCGATCGGCGAACTCGGCGCCTCGGACACACTTCCCAGCTCGGTGCCGGCGTGGTGTCTGCTCGGCGCATGCCGCATGCTGTACACGGCGACCACAGCGGATGTCACGTCGAAGTCAGCGGCCGGGCGATGGGCTGCGGGTGTGCTCGGGGACGAACACAGAGCGATCTGCAATGCAGTCGTCTCGATGCGCGCCGAGCCCGAACGTCCGGTGGGCAGGGACCAAATGACCGCGACCGAGGCGGCGATGCGCACCGCCCTGGAACGGATGTCCGCGCTCACGACGTGACGACTCAGGTCGTGAGGAGTCAGATCGTGTCGAGGTCGATCCACTTGTGCGGTGTGGTCGGCGCTGGTGCCGTCGCCAGGTCGAGCACATCTGCGACGTTCGTTCCGCGTTGGGCGAGCGCAGCGTGCTCGGGCTTGACGAAACCCGCTTCGACTGCCGTCGCGAACATCGCGATCAGCGGCGCGTAGAAACCGTCGACATCGAACAGGACGACCGGCTTGCGGATGAAGCCGAGTTGGTTCCACGTCAGCACTTCCAGCAGTTCTTCGAAGGTGCCGAACCCACCGGCCAGCGCGATGAAGCCATCCGACAGCTCTGCCATTCTGGCCTTGCGGGTGTGCATCGAATCGGCGACCTCGAGCGAGGTCAGTCCAGGGTGAGCCAGTTCGGCGCGAACGAGGATCTGTGGAATCACGCCGACCACGTTGCCGCCGCCCGCCATCACCGCATCGGCAACGGCGCCCATCAGCCCGAGTCGACCACCGCCGTACACGAGCCCGATGCCTCGAGTCGCCATCGTCATGCCGAGGTCTGTCGCTGCCTGGAGGTACGCCGGTGACGTGCCGACATTCGTGCCGCAGTATACGCAGAGGCGCTTGGACGGCCCCGGCAACGCGGATCCGGGCATCGATGGTTCTGACATCCGAGGAGTGTGCCACTCCGGGCGCTGTTCCACTCGGACAGTATTTCCGACGTCGGATTACCGTTCGGTAACCTTGGGATCGTGATAACTCCCGATCTCCAGTCAGCCGTAGACGTCATCGAACGTGCCGAAGCAATCGTCGGCAAAGCGGTTCGACACCTCGCCCAGACCGGGGGACCGGATGTGCATCAGGTCATCGCTTACGACATCGCCCACGCAGCGTCGGCGGTGGCGACGGCGCGCGCACTCCTCGACTACGGTGCCAAGGGCGAGACCGAAGGTCTCATCACCTGTGCCTATGCCGCCGACATGGCCCACGACCTCGTGTCCCGCCTGATCGGTCGGGAAACAGCATGGGGTGTGGACGTTGCTCCGATGCGTTCTGCCCAGGCGTTCATCGAGACCTATCGAGCTCCCGAATTCTTGGCGTCACTCGCCACGGTGCCCGGCCCGCGGCACCTCGCCGACGACTACGAACTGGTGCAGGACACATTCCGTTCGTTCGCCGACAAGGTGATTGCGCCACGGGCCGAGCACGTGCACCGGTACAACGAAGACGTTCCCGAGGAGATCATCAGTGGCCTGGCCAAGATGGGCGCGTTCGGCCTCAGCGTGCCGGCCGAGTACGGCGGCTTCAGCGAGGGCGGCGACGGCGAATACATCGGTATGGTCGTAGCGACCGAGGAACTGTCACGCGGCTCGCTCGGCATCGGCGGTTCGTTGATCACCCGTCCCGAGATCCTGACCCGTGCGCTCGTGCGGGGCGGAACGGCGGCGCAGAAGCAGGAGTGGTTGCCGAAATTGGCCTCTGCGGAAGTGATGGCGGCGGTTGCGGTCACCGAACCCGATTTCGGCAGCGACGTGGCTGGTGTGAAGGTGACCGCCGTCGAAGCAGGCGGCCCGAATGGTGAAGCCGGTTACGTGATCAACGGAGTCAAGACGTGGTGCACGTTCGGTGCCCGTGCCAACGTGCTGATGCTGCTCGCCCGCACCGACCCCGATCGCAGCAAGACCCATCGTGGGCTCAGTGTTTTCATCGTGCCCAAGCCCCAAGGCGACGCGCACGGTTTCGAATTCACGCAGAATCAACGCCCCGACGGAAGCGCTGGGAAGATGGAGGGTCGCCCGATCGACACCATCGGCTACCGCGGCATGCACAGCTACGAGATCGCCCTCGAGAACTGGTGGGTACCGGCCGAGAACCTGATCGGCGAAGAGGCCGGCAAAGGTCGTGGTTTCTACTACCAGATGGAAGGTTTCGAGAACGGCCGGCTGCAGACGGCCGCTCGCGCCGTCGGTGTGATGCAGGCCGCGTACGAGGCAGCCCTCGACTATGCGAACAACCGCAAGGTCTTCGGCCGCAACATCATGGAGTACCAGTTGACCCAGGCAAAGTTGGGCCGGATGGCGGTGCTGATCCAGGCTGGGCGGCAGTTCTCGTATCACGTCGCAACGTTGATGGGAAAGGGCGAGGGAACCACCGAAGCAAGCATGGTCAAGGCCTACGTGTGCCGCGCCGCGGAATGGGTCAGCCGGGAGGCGATGCAGATCCACGGTGGCTACGGCTACGCCGAAGAATATGCGGTCAGCCGCCTGTTCGTCGACGCCCGAGTGCTCAGCATCTTCGAAGGCGCCGACGAGACGCTGTGCCTGAAGGTCATCGCCCGCCGGCTGATCGAATCGAGCAAAGCTGCCTGACGGTTGACATATCAACCTGACCGGAGTAGGGTGGTTGACATATCAACTACTGACTCCACGGAACGAAAGAAGCAGCACATGACTGACACGACCACCACCATCCAGGGCTACATCGCAGGCACATGGACCATCGACGCCGTTCACAGCGAAGTCGGTTTCTCCGTCCGCCACATGATGGTCAGCAAGGTCCGCGGGAAGTTCACCGAGTTCTCGGGCGCGTTCGTCACCGGCGACAAGCCGGAACAGTCGAGCGTCACTGCGACGGTCGCACTGACGTCGATCGACACCGGCAACACCGACCGCGACAACCACATCCGCTCGGCCGACTTCTTCAATGTCGAGACGAACAAGGACATGGCATTCACCTCGACCGGCATCCGCCTCGACGGCGGCGACTACATCCTGGACGGCAACCTGACGTTGAAAGGCGTCACCAAGCCGGTGTCACTCGAGCTCGAGCTCGGCGGCTTCGGCCCCGATGCGTACGGTGGCACGCGCGCCGGTTTCACCGCGACCGGTGAGATCAAGCGCAGCGACTTCGGTGTCGACTTCAACGCCGTGCTCGACACCGGTGGCGTCGTCGTCAGCGATAAGGTCGCGATCCACCTCGAAATCGAAGGCGTACTCAAGGCCTGATTCAGGTGCGGTTCGTCGAGCCGGGGTCAGGTGCCCGGACCGACGTTCCCTCGATATTCGATCAGAACACGGCGCGGAGGCAGGACCAGCATGAGGAGGCCGGATGACTATCATCGTGCACGCACCGAACAGTGAGGCGTGCCCCGACCGCGGCTCGCTCGTCGAAGCCGACAGCAGTCGATTCCATCTCGACCGGGCCTCGACCGACGGCGTCGTTCACCTGACATTGCTGATCGACGATGCATCGTGCGCCGATTGCGTGATTCGGCGCGAGATCCTCGAGCGCACGGCCGCGCACGTATTGCAGGCTGCCGTCCCGGCCGTCGGCCGGGTGAGCATCGTCGACCCGCGCGAATTCTCGACGAGCCCGACGTGATCGTCGTCGGCATCCTGCATCCGGCTGCTTGGTACGGCGATCGAGCGGCGTTCCAACAACAGATGGACGCCCTGCGGGCACTCGACCAGCGCGTCGAGGTGATCGTCGAGCCCTTCGTCGAATCACAGGAGCGGCGTGTCGCGATCCGGCCCGGCGACACCGACACGCGACCGCCCGCGGCTGACCTGAGCGATGCCCAGGTCGAGATGCTGTCCCGGATAGAGGTCGCGCTCACGCTCGACCTCCCCGATCATCTCGAGACCGTTGCACCGAACCTGCGGTGGGTGCAGGCGATCGGCGCAGGCGTAGAGCACCTTCAGCCGAAGGTGGAGCCGACCCTGATCCGCCTGACGACCAACGGCGGCAGCAACGCGATCGGCATCGCCGAATTCGTAATGGCGCGAATACTCGCGTACTATAAGCCACTCG
The DNA here is from genome assembly GCA_043747765.1 of Actinomycetota bacterium. Taxonomy (GTDB): domain Bacteria; phylum Actinomycetota; class Acidimicrobiia; order Acidimicrobiales; family Ilumatobacteraceae; genus WLMZ01. Next base: position 1,525 of record JAYTOM010000045.1, on the reverse strand, counting down.
ACGAGATCGCCTCGCTGCAGAAGGAGCATCGCTGGGAACCGCGATACGGACGGCAGCTCGCCGGGTCCACCATCGCACTGCTCGGATTCGGACCGATCAACCAGGCTGTGGCGGTAAGGGCGCACGCGTTCGGCGTCCGCGTGGTTGTCGTCCGCCGCAACCCCGGTGCAACACCGTACGGCGTGTCCGCGGTGCACGGCCAGCCCGAGTTGCCGGCAGTGCTGGCCGAGAGCGACATTGTCGTCTCGGCGGTACCCGAGACACAGGAGACGATGGGCATGATCGGCCGTGTCGAGCTCGACGCAATGCGGCCCGGGTCGTTCTTCTGCAACGTCGGTCGCGGTTCGATCGTGGATGAAGCGGCACTGATCGACGCGCTCGAATCGGGTCACCTCGGCGGGGCTGCGATCGATGTGGCCAGCCTCGAGCCACTCCCTGCAGGCAACGCGCTGTGGAATGCGCCGAATCTGCACATCTCGGCACACTGCTCCAGCGTGCCCTCAGCAATGTTCCCAGAAGTGCACCGCCTGTTTCGCGAGAACCTCGCGCGCTACCTGCGCGGAGAACCGCTGGCCAGCGAAGTCGCCGTGGATCGTCGATGAATCAACGAACTCGGCCGATCTCGCGTTCGTCGACGCCCACGTGCCTGTGGCGTGCGACGACAGCCAGCGCTTCCCGCGCCGACCGACAGGAGTCGGCAGCCAGTGGTGGAGCCAACCCGACGGCGTCGGACCCGCCGTCGGGCGAGCGACGCAATGCGCCGGCGCTGCGCACGTCGTCGTGGTCCAAGAGGTCGGCGCGTACGACCACGACTGCGCATGCGCGTCCGACGTCGTCGAATCGTCCGCTGGGTACGCATCGCTGGTGACCTCCGTCGACATGACGGCTGTCGACGTGTCGAGATCGCTGAGGGCGTGCGCCGGATGGCGGTTGTTCGGCGTCGGCGACGGTGCGCCATGGCTCGACGACGAGCGCGCCGCGACCTCGTCTGGTCGCGCGACGCCAATTTGAATGCGGTCATCATCCCGACGAACTTCACCGACCGACTGGAATCGTTGGCAGCCGCAGCGACCCGCTACCCCACCGTGCGCGTCGCGCTCGATCATTGCGCGTTTACGGACATGGGCGGCGCGTCGAAAAGCTGGCTGGATCGCCACGCGACGCGGCACCTCGACCAACAGCGACGATCATGGATCTTCTCGGGCACCGCAGTCGAGCTCGGCTGGGTTTCGGCGCGATGAGACACAACCGACGCGAAACCGCGAACACGTCGTCCCCGCTGTTGCTTCGAGTCGATCAGGATTCGGCCTTGCCGCGGAGATATCGACGTTCGGGTTCGTTCGTGGCCAGCAGCGCAGCCCTGTGATAGGCGTGGCGCGCTGCGTCGTGATCATCCGCCATTTCGTGGAGGTACCCGACGGTCGCGTGGTAGCGGTGATGGCTGCCCAATGATGTTCCGAGCGCGTGCACCTCGCGCATCGCGGCAACTGGGCCATCGGTGTGCGCGACGGCGACAGCTCGGTTG
>JAYTOM010000044.1:0-7290 GCA_043747765.1 Actinomycetota bacterium | reverse complement strand
GCGTTGCGTCTTGTCAGCGACGTCAGCTTTTCGATTGCGGCCGGCAAGACCCTCGGCATCGTCGGTGAAAGTGGATCCGGTAAGAGTGTGACGGCGATGTCGCTGCTGCGCCTCCTGCCAACGGCCCTCGGCATCTCGACCGGAACGGTGCGCTTCGATGGGCGCGACCTCTCGACCCTCACCGAGCCACAACTGCGCAAGGTGCGTGGCAAGGACATCGGCGTCGTGTTCCAGGATCCGCAGAACAGCCTGAATCCGGCGTTCACGATCGGCAACCAGATGGTCGAGACGCTGCGTGCCCACAGCGATGTGTCTCGTCGCGACGCTCGCGCCGAGGCGATCGAGTTGCTCGACCGGGTCGGCATCCATCGCGCAGCGGTTCGGATGAACGATTACCCGCATCAGATGTCGGGTGGTATGGCCCAGCGAGTGATGATCGCGATGGCGATTTCGCTCGGACCGAAGCTGTTGATCGCTGACGAGCCGACGACAGCGCTCGATGTGACTGTCCAAGCTCAGATCCTCGGGCTGCTGCGCTCGCTGCAGGACGAGACTGGCATGAGTCTGCTGATCATCTCCCACGACCTGTCGGTCATCGCCGAAACCGCTGATCAGGTGGTCGTGATGTACGGCGGCGAAATTGTCGAGCGAGGCGACGCGGTCGAGGTGTTCACTGCGCCGACTCATCCGTACACGGAGGCGCTGCTGGCCGCACAGCCCGAGGCAACCGTCAAGGGCATGCCGCTGGCGACCATCGACGGCATCGTCCCCAACGCCGATGCGATGCCGGCCGGATGTCGTTTCAACCCACGCTGCTCGTACGCCATGGATGCATGTCGAACGACACCACCGCCCCTCGTACACGTCCGCGGACACGAGACGACGAGCGTTCGTTGCATCCGCCATCTCGAGTTGCATCTCCGTGGCGTCGATGTTGCGATCACCCAAACTCCGCCCGATCATGTCAGCGCTGCGTCTGCCGAGGGTTCGCCGACAACACTGCTACAGGTCGATGGCCTGCGCCGGACCTACGCGTTGCGTGGCGGCCGGCTCGGCCTGAAGTCGTCGTTCCACGCCGTCGACGATGTCACCTTCGAACTGGTCGCGGGCGAGACGCTCGGCGTCGTCGGCGAAAGTGGTGCCGGCAAGTCGACTGTCGGCCGGATGGTGCTCGGCTTGACCCCACCGAGTGCTGGAACGGTGCGCTTTCGCGGCCACGACATCAGTGCCCAGCGCGGCGAGGCCAAACGGTCGACGCGACGAGACATCCAGGTGGTGTTCCAGAACCCGTACGCGTCGCTCGATTCGACGATGACCATCGGTGAGTCGGTCGCCGAACCGCTCGAGGTTCACCATCGGGGTACGAAGGCCGACCGGGCACAGCGGGTCGATGACCTGTTGCATCAGGTCGGGCTCGATCCGAGTGTCGCCGGTCGCCGCCCGCACGAACTGTCCGGTGGACAGCGACAGCGTGTTGCCATCGCCCGTGGACTTGCGCTGAATCCGGCGTTGATCGTGTGCGACGAGCCGGTCAGTGCGTTGGACGTGTCCACGCAGGCGCAGGTGATCAACCTCCTACGCGACCTGCAGCGACAGTTCGGCATCGCCTATTTGTTCGTCGGTCACGATCTCTGCGTGGTGTACCAGGTCAGCGACCGGATCGCGGTCATGTACCACGGCAAAGTGGTCGAGATGGGCTCCGCCGAGCAGATCTACCATTCGCCCCGCCACCCGTACACCGTCGCGCTGCTCGGTGCCGTGCTATCGATCGATCCCCGCCATCGGCGGCTTCACGCTGCCGCGACCACAGTCCCTGGTGAGCCGAGCAACAGCGGGTGCGCCTACGCCAATCGCTGCCCGAGTGTGATGGAGGAGTGCCATTCGATTGTCCCACCGCTCGTCGACATCGCGGGGGTCAGCGTGCGCTGCCACCTGTACACGGAGGTGAGCATCGATGTTGCTCGTTCGGATGGAAAGCAGCCAGTTCCATCCTTATAATCTTAGTGAGTAAAGCCGGTCGGGTGGAACAGTTCAGTGGACCAACAGAACGAGTAAGGGGAAGTTCGTGGCAGAAGAGGTCGTTGCAGCAGAGGTCGGAACAAAAGGTCGTCGGTACAAGCTCATCTCGTCGGACAGCCACGTCAACGAGCCTCCGAACCTGTGGGTGGACCGCGTGCCCGCCGCGTTCAAGGACCGAGCGCCGCGCATGGAGCATCTCGATGAGGGTGACGGCTGGATCATCGAGGGAGTCAAGGATCCGATCAATTTCGGCATGAACGCGTGCGCCGGACTGGCTCCGGAGGAGATGAAGGGCTGGGCCCGTTTCGAGGAGATCCGGATGGGTGGCTGGGACCCGGCGTCGCGCATCATCGAGATGGACGAGGACGGCGTGGACGCAGAGGTCCTCTATCCGACGCCGCGTCTGTCCAGCGCGATCGTCGCCAACCGCGACATCGATTACCACACCGTCATGATCCAGGCGTACAACGACTGGATTTCCGAGTACGTCGCATTTGCCCCGGAACGCTTCGGCGGTCTGGTGATGCTGCCGAACCGTGGGGCCGAAGGGGCAGTCGCCGAACTCGAGCGGGTCATCGACCGCCCCGGCATCCGTGGAGTACAGATCGGCTGCTGGCCGAACGGAACGCTGCAGCTCTCGCCCGAGGACGACAAGGTCTGGGCGATCCTCGCCGAGCGCGACATCCCGCTCAGCATCCACGTCGCACTCGGTCAGTCGATGCCAGGCGCCCACCGGGCCAAGCTGCCCGGTTACGGCCGCTTCTTCGATGCACCGAACCGGATGATCGAGATGATCTTCGACGGAGTGTTCGATCGCTTCCCCGAGCTGAACGTGTTCTTCGCCGAGGTCGACTTCGGTTGGGTTCCCTACGTCAAGGAGCAGATCGACAACAATTATCTGCGTCTCGACGCGGTCAGCAAGTTCGGGCTGGAGCAGCTTCCCAGTGAGTACATCGCCAAGCATTTCCACTTCGGATACATGACCGACACGTTCGGTCTGCGCAACCTCGAGTACACGGGCGCCCAGCGAGTGTTGTGGTCCAGCGATTACCCGCACATCAGCGCCGACTGGCCCAGCTCGTGGCGCGTCATCCAGTCGTCGATGTCGGGCATCGCGCTGGCCGACCGTCAGCTGATTCTGGCCGGGAACGCACAACGTCTCTACAAGTTCGGCCTGTGAGCGTTCCGCCTGTGAGGGTTCGTCTTGTCACGTTCCGCTCGTGACGTTCCGCTCGTGAGCGAACGAGACCGCACCGGATTCACCGACGCAGTCACGTCGACGACGCGACGCGAGGCGTATCTGCGCGCCGGGCTGTGGGACACGACGACGTTGCCGCAGCGAGTGGCGCTGCATGCCTTCGAGCACCCGGATGCGATCGCAGTGATCGACGAGAACGGCAGCTATTCGTTCGCCCGAATCGCAGCGGAAGCAGCGACCGTCGCAGCGGCGTTCTCCGATCTCGGGGTGATCCAGGGTTCGGTGGTCGGTGTGCAGCTGCCGAATCGATACGAGGCCGTCGTCGTCGCCGTCGCGGCGCTGTCACTCGGCGCCATCGTCAATCCGTTGCTGCCGAACTACCGATTGCACGAACTGGCCCACGTGTTCCGGACCGTCACTCCGACGGTGGTCTGCACAATGGCCGAGTATCGCGGGTTCGATCACAGAGTGCTGATCAATGAGGTTGTCGGCGCAACCGGCGTCTCGGTACATCCGGTCGTTGTCGGCGGTGACCCTGGGGCGGGCTGCCTCGCGTTCGACGATCTGGTCGCATCGGCAGACGTTGCAGGGGTTCGGCTCGGCGCCGGTGGGCCAGCGGATGCGGTCAGCGAAGTCATCTTCACGTCTGGCACCGAAGCCCAGCCGAAGGCCATCATGCACACTGAGCAGACGGCGAACTTCAGTGTGCGTGTCGCGTTCTGCGATCTCGGCATGACCGACGCCGATGTGGTGTGGATGCCCTCACCGATCGGGCACTCCACGGGGTTCAACTACGGCGTCCGCTTCGCGTTGTATCACGGCCTGCCGCTGGTGTTGCAGGACCGCTGGGATGGAGCCGCCGCTGCGGCACTCGTTGCTCAACACGGCTGCTCCTATACCCTCGCCGCGACGACCTTCCTGCAGGATCTGATCGCTGCAGCCGACGTCGCGGGGACCAGCCTCGATTCACTTCGATTGTTCGGCTGCGGGGGTGCTCCGGTGCCGGCGCACCTCGTCGATTTCGCTGCCGCACACGGCGTGCGGGTGTTGCGCCTCTATGGCTCGACCGAGGTGCTCGTCGGTTCGTGGAATCGCCCGGCGTCGACGATCGAGCAGCGCCGCAGTACCGACGGCCTGCCGATGACCGACGTCGAGATGACTGTTCGCGATGGCGAATTGTGGACGCGAGGTCCGAACACGTGTGTCGGATTCTTCGCCGATCCCGAGCGTACGGCGGACTCGTTCGACGAGGACGGTTGGGTCCGCTCGGGAGACCTTGTCTCGATCGACGACGCCGGGTACGTCACGGTCACCGGGCGCAAGAAGGAGATCATCATCCGCGGCGGTATCAACATCGCCCCGCGCGAGATCGAGGAACTTCTCGTCGCTTTTCCCGAGGTGGAGCGGGCCGCTGTGATCGGTCTTCCGGACGAACGCCTCGGCGAGACGATGTGCGCCTGTCTGGTGTTGGCCGCCGGATCGACGTTGGACTTCGACACGATGGTGACTCGGCTACGCAACGGTGGGCTGGCCACGTTCAAGCTGCCACAGCGACTGGAGGTGTTGGCTGGGTTGCCGACGACGGCGTCTGGCAAGATCCAGAAGCACGAGATCGTCAAGCGTCTCGCGGCACAGGGGGGACACGACAATGCAACAGACTGATCGTGGCTCTGTGCTGCTGGATCGGCATGCTCTCGACGCCGGCACTGACGACACTGACGGTGCGGTGGCAGCAGTACTGCGCCTCAACCGTCCCGACCAGCTCAACCCGATCGACGAGGAAGTGCTCGACCGGTTCGACGATCATCTCGATGCCGTCGAGGCGGACAGCTCGATTCGTGTGCTGTTCGTGACCGGCAACGGCCGAGCATTCTCGGCCGGCGGCGATCTCAAGAAATACGTCGAGTTACAGCAGGATCCTGTCGGATTCCCCGAGTTCGTCGGACACCTGCATCACGCGTTCGGTCGTCTGCGCGGACTGCGTGTCCCGGTTGTCGCGCTGGTCAACGGCGTGACAGCAGCGGGAGGTCTCGAGCTGATCCTCAACTGCGACTTCGCGTTCGTCGCTGCCTCAGCCAAGATCGGCGACGGGCACCTCAACTTCGGTCAGATGGGTGGTGGCGGGGTCCTCACACTGCTGCCGCGTGCAATCGGCAAGGCCCGAGCGATGGAACTGATGATGAGCGGCCGTTTGCTGAGCGCCACTGAAGCAGTCGAGTGGGGACTCGCCAGCCGATGCGTGCCCGACAACGAGTTGCTGGACGCCGGCCTCGCCTTCGCGCGTGAGGTTGCGGTGAAGAGCCCCCTTGCGGTCGCCAATGCCAAGCAGGTGATGCACCAACTGTGGTCGGACAACGGCAGCGTCGACGCCGGGTTGCGCTTCGAGTTGGAGCGCGATGCTTACTACTGCCTGACGTCGCACGATGCGCCGGAGGGGCTGCGGGCCTTTGCCGACAAGCGGCCACCACGATTCACAGGACGTTGAGATGAACAGTCACATCGCCATTGCCGTCGGTGCGCCCCCGCCGTTCCAGGACGAACACAGCGCACCATTCTGGGTTGGGCTGGCGCAGCGACGGATCCTGCTGCAGGTATGCACGTCGTGTGCGCATCGGCGCTTTCCGCGAATGCCCGCCTGTCCGTACTGCGGTGCTCCTGGTGGCGACGATGTGGAGAGCGAGGGCACCGGTACCGTCTACTCGTTCGTTCGCCCCCACCGCGCCCTGACCCCCGCGTATGCCGAACTGGCGCCGTACGCAGTTGCGACGGTGGATCTCGATGGAGGTGGCCGGATGTTCGGTCGGGTGATCCCCGAAGCGGCGTGCGCGATCGGGGTCCGCGTGACTCCGGACTTCGCTGACCATCCCGGACCCGACGGCACGGCCTGGACCGAGTTGGTCTTCCGCGCAGTTCTGTGATGGTCGTGTCGTGAAAGGCGCGCCATTCACGCTGCACGTGCCGCGCGGCATCGACGAAGCCATTTCATGTCTGACCGAGGCCGGTGGCGATGCTCGTCTGCTGGCCGGGGGGCAGAGCCTGATGCCGTTGATGGTGATGCGACGCGTGTCGCCGGCGGCGTTGGTCGACCTGAGTCGGGTCGCAGATCTGGATCGCATTTCGAATGATCCAGATGGCATCTCGATCGGTGCGATGACCCGCCAACGCGTGGTCGAGCGCGATCCTCAGGTGATCGACCAGGTGCGATTGCTGGCGATGGCCACTCCGCACATCGCCCACGTCACGGTCCGCAATCAGGGCACGATCGGCGGCAGCATCGCCCATGCCGATCCCACGGCCGAGCTGCCGACCGTCGCCTTGGCCACAAACGCGGTCATGGTGATCAGGGGCCCGGGTGGTGCGCGATCCGTGGCAGCCGGCGACTTCTTTGCGGGTCCGCACGCGACGGCAGTCGCCGCTGACGAACTGCTGGTAGAAGTCCGGTTCCCGACAGATCCCTCTGGTTCGCGTTGCGCATTCGTCGAGTTCGGTCGACGGCCGGGCGACGTGGCGATCGTCGGCGTCGCGGTGATGATCGTCGCGGATGCCGACGGCGCGATCACCGAGGCGCGCATCGCGATCAGTTCCGTTGCTCCGACACCGATCAGGGTCGGCACGGCCGAGCACCTGCTCGTCGGACACGTGATGTCGCCGGCGTTGTTCGAGGCCTCGGCCGAGCTGGCTGCACGGGATCTCGACCCACCGACCGACCTGAACGGCTCGGCTCCGTATCGTCGCCATCTGACCCGCGTTCTCGTCAGACGAGCGTTGATCGAAGCGACACTGCGGGTGAACGGGTGAACGGGGCATTGAGCACCGTCGACGTGCATGTGACGGTCAACGGCTCGGACCGGTCGGCAGTGGTCGATGTTCGGCGCACGTTGGTCGAGATGTTGCGCGAGGACCTCGCTCTCACGGGCACGCACGTCGGCTGCGAACACGGTGCTTGTGGCTCGTGCACGGTCCTCATCGACGGCGCCTCGGCCCGGTCATGCCTGACCTTGGCCGCAAGAGTGGACGGATCATCGATCGTCACGATCGAGGGCCTCGGCGATGAAGAACACGAGCTGGGCACG
>JAYTOM010000043.1:0-19706 GCA_043747765.1 Actinomycetota bacterium | reverse complement strand
ACGACTGCCGGCGGCACAGCCGCTCCGGTGATCGCACCGATCCCGCCGATGAAGTACTCGCGGCACTGGGCCAACTCGACGATCCTGCCCGACGGGCGGGTCCTCGTCACCGGCGGTGCGCGCCAGAACGCCGCCGGGATCTCCACGCTCGATGGCGTGGTGCCAGCCCCGGAGATCTGGAACCCGGTGACGAACACCTGGAGCAGCAATCTGGCCGTGTACGCGCACGGCCGCCAGTACCACTCGGCAGCGATCCTGCTCCCCGACGGCCGGGTGATGATGGGCGGCGGCGGCTCGCCTGGGCCCGGCCCGTACGCCGACGTCGAGTACTACACGCCCGACTACCTGTATGACGGCAACGCGCTGGCGGCACGACCGACCATCGACGTGGCACCGCCGGCAGTCGCCTACGGCAGCCAGTTCCAGATCAGCGTCACCGGCGGCGCATCCCGGGTGACGATGATCCGCGCCGGATCGGTGACCCACTCGTTCGACAACGGGCAGCGCTTCTTCGAGCCGACGTTCACGACCAACGGGTCGACGCTCACGATCAACGCACCGGCCAACGGCACCATTGCTCCTCCCGGCACCTGGATGATCTACGCCATCAAAGCCGACGGCACGCCGTCGGTCGCCCGGCTCGTCGAGATCAACCCGACCACCCAGCTCGTCAGCCCGACGCCGTTGCTCGTCGATCAGTTCGACACGCCGCGCGTCGCGCTCACGCAGGGACCGGGCAGCATCACGGTCGCCGCCGGCAGTACCCACCTCCAGCCGTGGGTCGTGACGAGTGGCGTGACGCTGACCCGAGCAGTCGGTGACGGCTCGGCCCAGGTCGGCTACCGCCTCAACCTCGGCACCAACGGGGCGCTGAACCGGTCGGTCGTGGGCCTGCAACCGGGCCAGCAGTACCGGATCTCGTTCAAGTACGCACGCCAGAGCGGCGTGACCGTCCCCGGCGGCGGGGTGGTGTCTGGCACCGTCAACGTCAGCGGTCTCGCTGCGACCGTGACGGCGACCGCGGCGAACGTGGCCAACGGGACGCTCGCCAGCTACACCGGCACGTTCACGGCAAGCGCCTCGAGCTCGACACTGTCCCTCGCCAGCACGGTGACGGGCACGACTGCCGGCCTCGTGATCGACGACCTCGTGATCTTCCCCACGACGGCGGTCCCGCCGTCGCCGAGCGGTACGGTGCGCTACGCGTTCGATGAAGGCACGGGTACCGCCTCGGCAAACACCGGCACGGACCAAACGGCCGGTGCCGCGACGCTGTCGGGCACGGCAACGTGGACGTCGGCAACGGCGGGTGTGTTCGACTCCGGCGTGACGCTTCCGGGCGGTGCGTCGACGGCGACGAACCCGGTCACGCTTCCGCCGAACCTGCTCGCCACCTCCGGCGACTTCACCGTGTCCGTATGGGTCAAGCCAACGGCGCTGACGGCGTGGCAGCCGATCTTCAACATCGGCAACGGCCAGGAGGACTTTTTCCTGATCCAGTCGCGGGCAGCCGGTGCCGGCCTCGCAGCAACGTTCCGGGTCGACAACGGCACACAGACGCGTGTGCAGGCGCCCTTGGCCAGCGACCTGACCGTCGGAGCGTGGTCGCACGTGACGTTCACAATGTCGGGCTCGACCGGCACGCTGTACCTCAACGGCGCCCAGGTGGCACAGGCGACCGTGCCGATCACGATGTCGGCGATCGGTGCCACTGCGAACAACTACGTGGGTGACAACGACTGGGGCGACGCCTTGTTCGCCGGCACGATCGACGACGTGCGCATCAATCGGTCGACAGCTCTCACGGCAGCACAAGTCGCCGCCCTTGCCGGCAGTGCGGCAACACCGCCCGTCCGGTACGCGCTCGACGAGGGCACGGGCACGGCGGCGGCCAATACCGGTAGCGACGCCGCGGTGGGCACCGGCTCGCTGTCCGGGTCGGCGACCTGGACAACGGAAAGCGTGTTCGGTTCCGCCGTGCAACTCGCCGGAGGCGCCGGCAGCGCAACGAACCGCATCAACCTGCCGGCAAACGTCCTGTCCACCTCGACCGACTTCAGTGTGTCGCTGTGGGCGAAACCGGATGCGCTGCCGAACTGGATGCCGCTGCTGAACATCGGCAACGGCACCGAGGACTTCTTCCTGATCCAGTCACGATCCGACAACGGGGCCTCGGGCCTAGCGGCGACATTCCGGCTCGACAATGGTGCGCAGACTCGGGTGCAGGCCTCGCTGGCCGACGACCTGACCGTCGGGGCGTGGTCGCACGTGGTGTTCACGATGTCTGGCTCGACCGGCACGCTCTACTTGAACGGCCGCCAAATCGCCCAGGGGAGCATCCCAGTGACGATGGCAGCAATCGGGGCCACGGTGAGCAACTTCGTCGGCGACAACGACTGGGGCGATCCCTTGTTCGGCGGGGCGGTCGACGACGTGCGGATCTATCGCACCACGGTTCTCACAGCGGTGCAGGTGACAGCGCTGTACGACACCGGATCGAACCACCAGGTGTGAACCCGGTGCCCATGCGCTGCGGTCGGCGGTCGTTCTTGGCCGCTGCCGCAGCGGCGGTACCGACAGCGTGGCTGCTGGGCTGCAGCGGCGACGACCAGGCGGCAGCGCCGGCGCCCTCCGGCGGCCCGACAAGCGTCACCGGAGGCCCGGCTCCGGCGGCGCAGACCGACGTGGCCGTCGCGAACATCGATGTCGAGCAGATGCCTGCCGGCGCCTCGATCGTAGGCCGGTTCGCACCCGACTCGCTCGTGCCCGGCCGGGTGCGTCTGCCGATCTCGCTCGAAGTCGGCGGTGCGCTGCTCACGAACGCGCCGGCCGCGCTGGACGCAGCGGTGCTCGACGCCGATGGCGCAGTGGTCGTCGCCGGTCTCCGGGGCGATCTCGTGCCGGGCGAGCCGGGCAAGCCGCAGTTCTGGATCGTGCATTCCGAGATCGCCGTGCCCGGCATCTACAACCTGCGCGTCGACGGGGTCGGCGAGCCCAAGCCCTTCCAAGTGCTGGATCGTGGGCTCGTCGAGCAACCGAAGCCGGGCGATCCGCTGCCACCCTTCGACACGCCGACCGTCGACGATCCGCGCGGAGTGAATCCGGTGTGCACACGCCCCGCCGGTGTGTGTCCGCTCCACACGCTGACGCTGACCGAGGCGTTGCGTCTCGGGAAGCCGATCGCCTACTTGATCGGCACGCCCGCGTTCTGTCAGTTCGGCGTGTGCGGGCCGATGTTGGAGGTGCTCCTCGAGCTCCACGACGAACTGGGCGACCGGGTCACGATGGTGCACGCCGACGTGTACACCGACGACACGGCGACGGTCGCTGCACCTGCGGTCGGCGCCTATCGGCTGACGTGGGAGCCGGCCCTTTTCGTCGCCGACGCGAACGGGTTGATCGTGGACCGCCTCGACATCACCTTCGCGGACGCAGAGCTGCGCGACGTGCTGCGCCGTGCCGGCGTCGAGGTGTAGGCCAGCCAATCATGATCCGCTCGGTTGTCCATCGACAGCGGCGATCAGCTCGGCGATCACGCGAGCCTCCGACTCCGCATCGAGCCGGGCGACGGGAACCGAGATGCTGATCGCATTGATCGCTGGTGTCTTCGATGGCAGCGCGATGCCGAAGCACCGCAACCCGACGGTGGCCTCTTCGTTGTCGATCGCGTATCCCAGCTCACGGACATCGGCGAGCCGTTCGATGAGCACCTTGGGATCGCAGACCGTGCGCGGGGTCAGCGGCACGAGCACGTCGGGCAGGATCGCGCGCACGTCGTCGTCGCGGCGCTGCGCAAGCAACGCCTTGCCCAGTGCCGTGGCATGGGCCGGCAGCCGGCGGCCGACCGCCGAGAACATCCGCAAGGGGTGGACCGACTCGCGCTTGGCCATGTAAACGATCTCGGAGCCCTGCAGACGGCCGAGGTGGACGGTCTCACCCGTGGCCGCAGCCAGCGCATCGAGCACAGATGCCGTGCGTGCGACGACGAGATCCTCGTCGACAAAAGAGGCCCCGACGACGAGGCTACGCACACCGAGCTGGTATGTGGAGCCACCCGGATCGACCTCGACCCAGCCGCGCAGCTCGAGCGTGCGGAGGATCCCGTGCAAGCTGCTCTTGGGAATCTTGAGCCGCCGGGTCAGATCGGACCTGGTGAGGTGTCCAGCCTGAGCCAACTCCTCGAGGACGTCCAGAGTGCGGTCAGCCGATTTCACGGGCAGGAACCCGGTGTCGTCGGGGAGGTCGGCTTCTTCGTTCGAGGTGTCGGTGGGACGCACAAGGTTCACAATAGCGAACGACGTTCAGCCCCTTGACCTTTCGGGATGAGCAGCGTAACATGTTCATACATGGGGACAAGGATCACATATGTGAATCGCGACGAACGGTCCCTTGATCTTCTCACGATCGGCGAGCCGATCGTTTGCCTCGACACGCAGGGACACCGGCTTGACCATGCCACGGCCCTCCACGTTTCGTTGGGTGGCGCCGAATGCAACGTGGCGATCGGGCTCGCCCGGCTCGGCCTACGCACCTCGCTCGTCGGGCGCATCGGCGACGATCCGTTCGGTCGCGCCGCTCGCCGCCGCCTGCTTGCGGAGGAGGTCGACGTGTCCCATCTCGCCATCGACGACGCCGCACCGACCGCCGTGCTGTTCAAGGAGCAGACGTACCGGGGCGCGGAAGTGCACTACCGCCGGGCCGGTTGCGCAGGTTCTCGCATTGCGCTGGCCGACGTCGAGACCCTCCCCGTCGAACAAGCGCGGGCCGTCCACGTGACGGGAGTGACCGGAGCCCTCGGCGCCGGACCGCGCGCAGCCGTGGTGCGGCTGGCCCAGCGGGCCTCCGCCAACGGTGCCCGAGTCAGTCTCGATGCCAACTTCCGGCTCAAGCTCGCCGCCGTCGACGAACTGGTCGACATGTTCCATGCCGTCAGCGTCCATGCGGATGATGTACTGATGGGGTGGGGCGACGCGGCGCTCGTTGCCGGTGACGATGCAGAAGAGGGGATCAGGTCGATGATGGTCTCCCTCGACCGCCCCTGTGTTGTCGTCAAGCGGCCAGCTGGTGGCGCGATCTGCCTCGAGCGTGGGCGGTGGCTGAGCCAGGACGCGCCAGCGGCGACGGTGGTCGATCCGGTGGGTGCCGGTGACGCGTTCGCCGTCGGCTTCCTGTACGAGCGCCTCAACGGCGGCACCACTGCGACGGCGTTGGCCAGCGGCGCCACGATCGCCGCCCGCGTGATCGGCATGCATGGCGACAACGCGGCGCTGCCGTACGCCGCTGACCTCGCCCCAACTCGTGCCGGAGTGGCGCGGTGAGCGTGTTCGCCGGCCGTCCGATCATCGCAGTCGTGCGCCACCACGATGCCGCAACCGCGCGGGTCATCGCCTTCGCGGCGGCCGACGTGCTGCCGGCAGTCGAGGTGACGTACACCGTGCCCGGCGCAAGCGAGTTGATCGCCGACCTGATCCGGCACGACCGGGCCGTCACCCGCGAGACGTTGGTCGGTGCCGGCACGGTGTGCGATGCCGCCACCGCCCGGCAGGCAATCGCCGCAGGTGCGCAGTTCCTGGTCGCGCCCAATTTCGATGCGGCCGTCGCAGTCGTCGCCGAGGACGCCGGGGTGCCGTACGTGCCCGGCACGTTCAGCCCGACCGAAGTGCTCGCCGCCGCGCAACAGGGCTGCTCGACGGTCAAGCTGTTCCCGGCGGCCACCCTCGGCCCAGACTTCCTGCGCGCGATGATCGCCGTCGCGCCCCACGTGCAGTTCGTACCGACCGGCGGCATCGGGGCGGCCGATGCTGCGTCCTGGTTCGACGCGGGCGCCACGGCGATCGGCATCGGAAGCTCCTTCGCCCACGCGCTCGCCAGCGGCGGCGTCACTACGCTCGCGGCCGAGGTCGCGGCACTCGTCGACCTCGCCCCCTCAATCGACTCGTCCACCACTGGAGCCCTTGCATGATCGTCCTTCGACCAGCCACCGATCCCGACTCGATGGAGACGGCGACCAGCGCGCAACTGCGGGCGCGCTACGTTCTCGACAACCTGTTCGTGCCCGGTGAGTTGTCCGGTGTCTACAGCTTCGAGGATCGGATGCTGATAGCCGGGGCCGCGCCGATCGCGGGAGTCGACATCGTGTTCGACACCGAGGTCATCCACTCGAAGGCTGCGCTGGAACGGGGCGAGCCGGCCCTGGCCCGCCGTGAGCTCGGCGTGGTCAACGTCGGGGCTCCCGGCGTCGTGGTGGTGGACGGCGAGGAACACGAGCTCGACCTGTTCGACGCGGTCTACGTCGGCCTCGGACACGAGGTCTCGTTCCGCGGCGACGGTGCCCGCTTCTATTGCGTGTCGGTGACCGCGCACCGAAGCGAACCGACCGTGCGGATCCCGCACGCGTCGATCGATCCGCTGATCCTCGGCGACGAGGCAAAGGCGAGCCGGCGCCGTCTCTACCGTTACGTCTGGGACGGTGGCCACCCGTCGTGCCAGCTCCAGTTCGGCGTGACCGTCGTCGAGGGCGGCTCGGTGTGGAACACGATGCCGCCGCACCTCCACGACCACCGCACCGAGATCTACTTCTACACCGGCCTCGCCGCCGGGGAGCGCGTCGTGCATCTGATGGGCCAGCCAGGGCGGACGCGCCACGTCTTGCTCTCCGACGATCAGGCCGTGATCTCACCCTGCTGGTCCATCCATGCCGGTGCCGGCACCAGCTCGTACGCCTTCATCTGGGCGATGGCCGGCGAGAACAACGACTACGGCGATCTGACGCCGCTCGCGCTGGAGGGCCTGTGAGCACGGACGTTCAACCGGGTGCCGATCTGAGTGCGTTCTCGCTGGCCGGACGGTCGGCGCTCGTCACCGGCGCCAGTCGCGGCATTGGCCAAGCCATCGCCATCGGGCTCGCCGCGTCGGGCGCTGAGGTGGCGCTGACGGCACGCGGCGACCTCGACAAAACGGTCGCCGCGATCCGCGAGTTCGGCCGCACGCCTCTCGTGGTGTCGGCCGACCTCGCGCACGTCGACGATGCCAGCGCCGTCGCCACCGAGGTCGGGTCGCGCATGGCGATCGACATCTTGGTCAACAACGCCGGGGTCATCGATCGGCGTGCCGCGCTCGAGATCACGCCGGCGCAGTGGAACGCCGTGCAGGACGTGAACGTCACGTCGATGTTCTTCGTCACGCAGGCGTTGGCGGCGCCGATGCTGCAGCGCGGCGCGGGCAAGGTCATCAACATCGCGAGCCTGCTCTCCTTCGAGGGTGGCCTGCGGGTGGCCAGTTACGCAGCGAGCAAGCATGCCGTAGTCGGCCTCACGCGTGCCCTCGCCAACGAGTGGGCACCGTACGGGATCCAGGTCAACGCGATCGCACCTGGGTACATCGCGACCGACAACACCGCGCCGCTTCGCGACCAACCGGATCGCGAAGCGGAGATCACCGGACGCATCCCGGCCGGCCGGTGGGGGACACCGGCCGACCTCGTCGGCGCTGCTGTCTTCCTCGCCTCGTCGGCGTCTGACTACGTGAATGGTCACGTGCTCGTCGTTGACGGCGGCTGGCAGGCCCGCTGACCCGATAGTCCTTCTCAATACATCAACAACACCCTGGGGGAAACACCAATGCACTCACGAACTATCAAACGGCTCACTGCCGGAATGCTGCTCGTCACCATGACGCTCGCCGCGTGCGGCAGCGACGACGGCGGCGATGCGGCAACCCCGTCGTCGGCTGCGTCCACATCGGCCGCACAGGCGACGGACGCCCCCGCCACGACGGGGGGCTCCGAGACGACCATCGCCGGTGGCGACGACACGCCGGCGCCGGCGGGGGATGCCTGTGCGCCAGAGGACGTCGTGCTCATCGGCCAGGTGCGCGACGAGACCAACCCGTACGAGAAGTCGTGGTTGGACGGCGGCGACGAGTTCGCCGCGTCCGTCGGTCTCGAGCAGAAGCGCCTGACCTACGGTGACGACTCGACGAAGGAGCAGGACCAGATCAAGCAGGAGTTGAGCTCGGGTAACACGTCCTGCTACGTCCTGAACATCCTGCCCAACACCGAAGGTGACACCAAGCCGATCGCCGACGCCGCGAAAGAGGCCGGCGCGTTCTTGGTGACCCAGTGGAACAAGCCCGCTGACCTCGCGGTCGAGGACTACGACCGTTGGGCGTCGCACATCAGCTACGACGGCGTCGAGTCCGGCAAGCTGATCGCCGAGACCATGTTCCACGCAATGGGCGGCGAGGGCGGCATCGTCGCCCTGCAGGGCGGCCTGGCGACCACGGCGGCGAAGGACCGGTTCGCCGGCCTGCAAGAGGCGCTGGCCGCCAACCCTGGCATCGAGCTGCTCGACGAGCAAACCGCCAATTGGAGCCAGGCCGAGGCGCTCACCGTCCTGCAGACGCTGATCACGAAGCACGGCGACAAGATCAAGGGGGTCTGGACGGCGAACGACGGCATGGCCCTTGGCGCGATGGAGGCTCTCGATGCCGCCGGGATGTCCGATGTTGCCGTGGTCGGCATCGACGCAGTGCCCGAGGCCGTGACCGCCGTGCGAGACGGTCGGATGACCGCGACGGTCTCGAGCGACGGCCCATGGCAGGGCGGCGTCGGCCTGGCGATCGGCTACTGCGCCGCGATCGGCGAAATCGACATTGCGTCGCTGACGGCCGACAACCGGGCGTTCTACGCGAACCAGACGCTGATCACCGCCGACAACGCCGCCCACTTCGCCACGCCGTCGGTGGATCGCACCGAGTTCGACTGCGCAAACGTCTTCAACCGGGTCTCCGGACCCCTGGGGTGAGCATCGATGCCCGGCCGGCGATGAGGAGCACGGGCGTCGGCACGTCTCCTCGCCGGCCGGGCATCTTCGCCCGGCGGCGTACGTCGAACGCCAGCGCCGTCCGCGCTCGCCCAACTGCCGGCGAGCGGGTCCTGAAGTGGGGCCCGCTCGCCGCCCTCGCACTGCTGTGCATGTTCTTCGCCTGGCGCGCCGAGCGCTTCGCCACTGTCGACAACCTCAAGAACGTGCTCGACCAATCGGCGGTGCTGAGCATCGCCACGGTCGGCATCACGTTCGTGCTCCTGCTCGGCGCCATCGACTTGTCGATGGAGGGCGTCATGTCTGCGTGCGTGATGGTCGGCGCGCTGCTCGTGATGAACAGCCGCAACGCCAACGACTGGGGATTGTTCGCAGTGATCCCCGTCGTGCTCGTCGGCGCGGCGTTCGGCCTGGCCAACGGTCTCATCACGACGCGCCTGAAGGTGCCGTCGTTCATGACGACGGTCGGCATGTCGGCGGTCGGCCTCGGTGTCGCCCAGCTGTTGTTCGACGGCGACCAACCACGCGTGCTCGATCGGCCGCTGCGCGCGTGGGCGATCGGTCGGGTATTCGGTTTCACCCGGGCGACGCTGATCGCCGTCGTCTGCATCGCGATCGGCGTGGTCATCCAGCGCCACACGCGGCTCGGCAGGTATGCCACCGCCATCGGCAGCGCCGAAGACATCGTTGCGCTCTCGGGCGTCAACGTGCGCCGCTACAAGGCGCTCGCGTTCGCGCTTGCCGGCGCGTTCTACTCGATCGCCGCGGTGCTCCTCTTCCTCAAGCAAGGCACCGGCAACGACGAGCTGGCGGTCAATGTGAACTTCGCGGCGATCACTGCGGCCGTTGTCGGCGGGACGCTGCTGTCCGGAGGGCAGGGTGGAGTGCTCCAGTCGATCGTCGGTGTCCTGATCGTCAAGGTGCTCGAGAACGGCCTGCTGCTACTCGACGTCCGACCGGCTCTGCAGCGCGCGGTGCAGGGCGTGATCGTCGTCGGCGCCGTGGTCGCGGCAACGTGGCCGCTTCGTCATCGTCTTCGGGTCGTGAAATGAGCCGGTCGTCCGCGCTGACAGGCGCAACGGAGGTGTCCGCAGCGGTGCCCGCGCTGCGCCTCGAGGGCATCTCCAAACGCTTCGGCGCGGTGCAGGCCATCACGGACATGACGTTCGAGGTGCGCCGGCACGAGGTGGTCGGGTTGCTCGGCGAGAACGGTGCCGGCAAGTCGACGCTGCTGAAGATCCTCGTCGGCCTGGTCGAGCCCGACACCGGGACGATGTATCGCGACGGTCAGCAGGTGCGGTTCCGCACGGTCACCGCCGCAGCCGACGCGGGGATCGGCATGGTCTACCAGGAGCAATCGTTGGTGCCGAGCCTCACCGTCGCCGAGAATATCCTCCTCGGCTGCGAGGGCCACGGTGTCACCGCAGGCGTCTTCCGCTGGCGCAAGCTGCGTGAGCTCGCGCAGGCGCAGCTGGACAAGATCGGTTCCGACATCCCGGTTCGGGCCGTGACATCGCAGCTGACGTTCCCACAGCGGCAGATGGTCGAGATCGCCAAGGTGCTGTCGATCGAGGAGCGGACAGCGTTCGATCCCGTCGTGCTGCTCGACGAGCCAACGTCGGTGCTCGACGGACCCGATGTCGCCGTCCTGTTCGAGCAGATCGAGCGGCTGCGCGAGCGAGCATCGGTGGTGCTCGTGTCACACCGCATCGAAGAGGTGATGGCCGTCGCCGATCGCATCTACGTGTTGCGCAACGGGGTGGTCGCCGCCGAGCGCAGGCCAACCGAGACCACCACCGACGAGCTGCGCCACCTCATGATCGGCCGCGAGGACACCGGCAGTCACTTCCATGCCGAACGCCAAGCCGACTGTGCGGACACACCCCGCCTCGAGATCGTCGGGCTGAGCAGTGCGCACTTCCACGACGTCAACATCACCCTGCGCAAAGGCGAAGTGGTCGGACTGGCCGGGGTGCAGGGCTCGGGGCGTGAGGAGCTGTGCCGCGCGATCTTCGGCGCGTTGAAGGTCGACGCCGGTGAGATCATCCTCGACGGCGAGAAGGTCAAGGCCCGCTCGCCACGTGGCGCCGTGCAGGTCGGCATCGGGTACCTGCCGGCCGAGCGGCGCACCGAAGGGATGATCGGCACCATGTCCGTGGCCGAGAACATGTCCTTGGCGACGGTCGGCACGGTCTGCCGTGGCCCCGTGCTCGATCGTGAGCGAGAGAAGCGAGTCGTCGACGACTGGATCGAGCGCCTGCGGATCCGCACGCCATCCGGTTCCGTGCCGATGCGTCAGCTCTCGGGCGGCAACCAACAAAAGGTCGTCCTGGCCCGTTGGCTGATGTCCGGCGACCTCAAGGTGCTCCTCCTCGACCATCCGACCCGCGGGCTGGACGTCGGCGCCAAGTCCGAGGTGTACGCGCTCGTGCGCGATCTCGCCGCAAACGGCGTGTCGCTGCTCGTGCTGTGCGACGGCCTCGACGAGACCATCGCGCTCGGCCACCGCGTCATCGTCATGCGTGACGGGGAGGTCAGTGCCGAGTTCGCCGCCGTCCGCGATGCCAAGCCCCGTCCCGACAAGATCATGGAGCACATGCTGTGACCGCCACCGCCACCGTTGTCGTCCCACCCAAACACAGACGCGAACTCGATGCGCTGCGCCGTTTCGCGCCGGTGCTCGTCCTGGTCGGGTTGGTGATCGGACTGACCCTCAAGCGTTCCGACTTCATGAGCATCGGTCAGCAGCAGCAGCTCGTCGAGTCGGCTGCGCCGCTGTTGGTGTTCGCCACCGGGATGACCGTGGTAGTCATGTGCGGTGGCATCGATCTATCGATCGCGGCGTTCGCAGGGTTCGCATCGCTGTGGTTCGCCAGGTTCGTGCCTCACCTCGGCATCGGCGCGCTGGTTGCGGTGATGCTCCTCGGCGCTGCGATCGGCACCGTCCAGGGCGTCATCCACGTCAAGGCCCAGATCCCGTCGTTCGTGGTCACGCTCGGCGGCCTGGCGCTGTGGGCCGGGCTTGCGCTCCTCCAGGACAAACCGTCGATCCTGATCGCGTCGAACAGTTCGGTGCTCGCACTGGACGGAAGGCTGGTCGGTGTGCCCCGCCTGGCAATCCTCGCCGGGTCGCTCGCTCTGGTCACGGGCCTACTGATGTGGGCGACTCCGGTTGGCCGGTGGGTCCGCGCCGTCGGCAGCAACGAGACTGCGGCTTACCTGTCCGGCGTGCCCGTCGTCGCCACTCGGATCGCCGCATTTGCGTTCTGCACGATGTGCGCCGCTCTGGCCGGCTGCATGGTCGCGATCGACCAGACGAACGGGTCGCCGGGCACAGGTAGCACGCAGCTCCTCCCCACCGTCGCCGCGGTGGTCGTCGGTGGAACGGCGATCACCGGTGGTGTCGGCGGCGTCGGTCGAACGGTCGTCGGCGTGCTGATCGTCAAGGTGTTGGGCACAGGCCTCAGCATCATTGGCATCGGGCAGAAGTGGGAGAACATCCTCTACGGCGCTCTCGTCATCGTCGCCGCCGCGCTCACGATCGACCGCTCGAAGCTCACGGTCGTCAAGTAGCGCCGCACCTGCCGAGCACCTGCCCAGCACCTGCCCGCGTCAACGTCCGGTCCGCACGCCCACCGCCGCCCCTCGCCGTCCCCCGACACCCTTCATTCCACTCCGAAAGGTCCCTCCCCACCATGACTGCAACCGCTATCGCCCCCGGCCCGGCCGCGACCGCCATCGCCAACGTTCCCCGCCAGCTCCTGATCGGCGGCCAATGGCTCGACGCCGGTGACGGCCGCACGTTCGCCACAATCGACCCTGCCACAGAGCACGTCATCGTCGACGTGGCGCACGGCTCCGCAGCCGACGTGGGTGCCGCGGTCGCCGCAGCCCGAGCCGCGTTCGAGGACCCCAAAGGTTGGTCGGCGTTCACGCCGCGCCAGCGCGCCCATCTGCTCTGGCGGGTCGGCGACCTCATCGAGGCCAATGCCGACGAGTTCGCAACCCTAGAGGCACTCGACAACGGCAAGCCGTTCCTCGGCGCGCGCGATGGCGATGTCGCGGTCGCAGCCGAGCTGTTCCGCTACTTCGGGGCGCTGGCGATGAACATCAACGGCACCACGATTCCCGTGTCGTTGCCGACCCCGCATCTCGCCTACACCGTGCACGAGCCGGTCGGCGTGGTGGCCGGCATCGTGCCCTGGAACTTCCCACTGCTGATGGCCGCGTTCAAGGTTGCGCCGGCCTTGGCCGCCGGCAACACCGTCGTCCTCAAGCCAGCCGAGCAGACCCCGCTGACTGCGCTCCGGCTCGGTCGGTTGCTACTCGAGGCTGGCCTGCCGGAGGGTGCCATCAACGTGGTGACAGGGTTCGGCGACGCCGGCGCCGCATTGGTTGCGCACCCGGATGTCGACAAGGTCGCGTTCACTGGTTCGACCGAGGTGGGCAAGAAGATCGTCCAGGGCGCAGCCGGCAACCTGAAGAAGGTGTCACTCGAACTCGGCGGCAAGGCCCCCAACATCGTGTTCGCCGACGCAGACCTCGAACGGGCGATCGCCGGCTCGGCCCACGCCGCGTTTTTCAACCAAGGCCAATGCTGCGTCAACGGATCGCGGATGTACGTCGAGCGGTCGGTCGCAGCGGAGGTCGCTGCCGGAGTCAACGAAATCGGTGCCCGGATGCGCATCGGCGCCGGACTTTCGCCCGACACCGAGATGGGTCCGCTGATCTCCAAGGAACAGTTCGACAAGGTACTCGGCTACGTCGAGAGCGGCCTGCGCGACGGGGCGACGGTGCTCGGCGAGACGGGACGCGTCGGCGAGCGCGGCTACTTCGTGCGTCCCACCGTGATCACCAACGTTCGCGAGGACATGGCCGTACAACGCGAGG
Source organism: Actinomycetota bacterium (assembly GCA_043747765.1). Classification (GTDB taxonomy): domain Bacteria; phylum Actinomycetota; class Acidimicrobiia; order Acidimicrobiales; family Ilumatobacteraceae; genus WLMZ01. Next base: position 5,994 of record JAYTOM010000043.1, on the reverse strand, counting down.
AGATCTTCGGGCCCGTCGTCACCGTCGTGCCATTCGACACCACCGACGAGGCCGTAGGCCTCGCCAACCGCACGCGTTACGGGCTCGCCGCCGGCGTCTGGACGAAGAACGCCGGCCGCGCCCATCAGATCGCCGGCCGGCTCCGCGCCGGCACCGTCTGGGTCAACAGTTGGCACGCCGACGACATCGTGCTCCCACGCGGCGGTTTCAAGGAGTCCGGCTGGGGGCGCGAGCTCGGCGCAAGCGGACTCGCGGACTTCATGGAGACCAAAACGATCATGGCCGACCTCGCCGAATGATGGCGGCCGAACTCTCCTGCCGATGCTGTACGCCCGGACTCCGCCCCCGGGTGCAACCAGCGAAAGCAGGAGGACGAGCGGGTCGGGACCACGGTTTCGGCCCCGACCCGCCCGACAGCCATATGCCATCATCTCAGGCTCGACCCGTGGCCGGTGACGGGACCATCAAAGTGGTTCCCACGTTCATTCTCAAAACCGTTCGACGGGTTCGGTGCCCAACTATGCCCCTGCAACCTCGCCAAGATTACTCCGCAGGCATTCAGCGTGGCCTTCCGATCGGCGACATCACCCGATCCAACAGTTCCCCGACACGACATCACTGCCGTGCGTGCGCGCGCTGCAACCCAGCCCAGATCCGCCAGGTTCGAGCTGGTGGTTTCGTCTTGAGGGGCGTTCAGCCGCTGGTTCCACTTTCGTTACATCTCTCCGTCTTGCTTGCCGGACCCGGACCATCTGGCAGTGCTGGCCCGTCCCGGCTTTGTCAGGGCTCTCACCCCCATCCCGGGAATCACGCTGCCCTCAGCTTCAACCAGCCCGCTGCGACGAGCTGGAGGCGGTGTCCTTTCACCACCGCACGGTTCGAGAGCGCCTCGTGGCGCTCGATGTCAGTGACCCACAACGATCCGGCTCGGTGCGGGCGAAGCCGCGATCGACGAGGTCGGCCGATGTCGGCGTGTCATGACGTGTCTTGCGTCGACGGTTTCCTGGTAGGCCCTAGATCCCGGCCCGTTTCATGAACATCTCGACGGCGTTGTGGCCGACGCTGATCTTGCGTCCGAGGGTGAGTCGGCGTGGATCCTGCGCGCTCCGTAGGTGCAGCGCGACGCGGCATGGATCTAGATGATCGTGTCGGTGAGCCAGGCGTGGCGAACCGCTCGCGGTAATGGCGGTCTCGTTCTGGACGTGTAGTAGCCGGACACGCTTGACGTCCAAGACGCGGCAGGCGACCTCGACCCGATGGTTCTCGGCGGCGATCACTGCGATCGCCGCGAACCTGCTTTTGGGTCGACCGCCTCGTTCAACAGAAGCATCGTGGGCCGGGTGTGTCCGGGAAGCAATATCCCGGCGGCAAACGTCGATCCGGGTACAACGAACCGGGGAGCCGATGGCTCGGCGAGTCTTGAACCAATGACGGCTACTGGCTCGTCCACGCCCAAGAGACTCAAACCTCGTTGACGCCGTAGGCCGCCGGTGGGACATCAATGATGTAGATGGCTGGCGGAACAGACGTGTTGAAACTGATCGCATCCAGACCGCCGTCCCCACCCGGTTCTCGCCTACGTCATCACAAGTCGTCGCCTGGAGTCGACACGACGGGAACGGGCCGCGGCCCGCCATGCCTCGGAGGGAGATTGTTGGAGCCCAGAGAGAGAATCGAACTCTCGACCTTTTCATTACGAGTCACGCTCGGTTCGAATCCAACGATCTCATTGACACTCTGACCGTCTCCTGACCACGACTTCTGTCGTCGGAGGGTCTCACCGGCGGTCCGACAGTCTCAGGAAAACTTGTCCGAAAACTAGGCCAGACAAGTGTTCCAGGCTGACGATTAATCGGCTCGGTGAGCAATCACGGCGGCGAACTGGCCACCTACACTGAGAGGTTGAGCGACATGGTCATCGGTCGGTGCGAGAGTACTGCGGAGTTGGTCGGTACCGAGCCGCCGACGGCTGATGATGTCTCGATCACGCGTGACGGTCGGCGCCTCGACTCACCTGACAAGGTCCTTGCGTTCTTGCGCGAGATCAATGGGGAGCGCGCAGCCGAGGCACGGCGTGCCGGCTGAGGTCACGGCTGAGCCATTCGACCCAGATCGGATCCTGGCCACCCTTGACCGTCACGGTGTCGACTTATTGTTGGTGGGCGGCTTCGCAGCTCGCGCTTACGGGGCACGACGCCGCACTGTTGACATCGACTGTGTGCCGGACACAACCGAAGAAAATTGGCTCTCCTGCTGTTTCCGTGGGACAGTTTCGGTCGGCAGGAGTGGGCAGTGGCCGCCGCGGTCGAGGAGGCAGAGGGCGATGAGATTGTCGGAGGAGCTGGCCATGTTGGCGCGCGCCGAATCGCATGCGGCCAGCTGATCGGCCGACTGTGCCAGGTCGTGCGATCGACTACCTTGTGGGTGTCGTCGGTGGCTGGGTTCCAAGAGTTGGTCATGTCGGTGAGGTTGACGAACGAGTCATTGGTGAGGGGCGCCGACCCGCTCGGTGAACACGCCGCGGTGCGTGTCGCCGTGGTTCGTGCCGATCACGCGTATGCCCCCGATGAGGACCCTCATTTCCGGTTCGTCGAGGTCCATCCGTTGGGTGGGGTCGAGGACCAGTTCCTCGGCGGCGCCCAGTGAGCACGGTTATCGCTTCCATCGACCGCACAGTAGATTCTTGATCATGGGACGGACGGGAGGAGCGACGTCTGCGCGCCTTCACGCTCCAGCGATGGTGGAAGGGGATGAACCGTTCACATCGCTCGACACACCGCTCGGCTCACTGATCGGACGCGAAGCCGACGTGGAGTCCGTGATGGAGCGATTGACCGATCCGGGCACACGGCTGGTGACGCTCTGGGGACCGGGAGGTGCGGGCAAGACGCGACTCGCACGCGAAATCGGCCAACGCCTGGCGGACGACCTGCTCGACCGCCGTTGGTTCGTGGATCTGGGAGCCGTCTCCGGCGCCGAGGCTGTGGCGTTGGTGGCGTGTCGCACCATCGGTCTGGACGACAGGCACGGTCCGCCACACGCGGCGATCACGCGTCGGCTGGGCAACGCACCGTCCTTCGTCGTGTTCGACAACTGCGAGCACGTCGTCGAGGCTGTCGCGAAGCTGGCCGCTGACATTCTGCGGGCATGTCCTCAGGCCATGATCGTGGCGACCAGTCGCGTACGCCTCCGCGTGCGGGGAGAATGTGTGCTGCGAGTGGCTTCGCTGCCTGTGCCCGACGCCGACGTCACCGACGCGGGCCGTCTCGAAGCGGTGGCGTCGGTGGCCCTGTTTGTCCATCACGCCCAGCAGACGCAGGCCGCGTTCCGTCTCGACGAGACCAACGCCGCAGCGATCGCGACGATCTGTCGCCGCCTCGAAGGTCTCCCTCTGGCGTTGGAGTTCGCTGCCGCTCACGTGGTCTCGCTCACACCGGCCGAGATCGAAGAGCTCCTGCAGACGACGAAGGCGCTGCCGGGGCGTCATCGTGGTGGCCACCATCACCAACGCACCATGGAAGCAACGGTGGAGTGGAGCCACCGCTTGCTCGAACCGGCGGCACAGGTGTTGTACCGACGGTGCTCGGTGTTCGTGGGCTCGTTCACCTTCGCCTCGTGTCGTGGGGTCTGTGCGGACGACGAACTTGCGGTCGAGCAGCTGTCCGCCGCGCTTGCGGACCTCGTCGATCATTCGCTGATCGAGGTGACTACCTCGGGTGCTTCGAGCAGATATCGCTTGCCCGGTGTGGTGCACCAGCACGCCGGGATGCTGTTGGATCGTGCTGGGGAGCGGCCGAACATTGCCGCAGCGCATCGTGTTCACTTCGCAGCGCTGGCAGCGGCACGTGATGACGGTGCTCGACACATGTCACCGCTCGATGTTCGGCGCGTCACGCAGGAGCACGAGAACTGTCTCGCAGCCGCACATAACGCGGCTGTCACCCGTGATGCGCGTTCGCTCCTCGCGTTGCTCGGCGGTCTGGCCGAGGTGTGGCGGATCCGGGGCATGTTGCGGTTCGGGGTTCGTGAGCTTGAGCTGTTGCGCACAGCCATTGGCGATCTGCCCGCGCTGCGCTCCGGCATCACTGGGCTCTTGGCGGACTTCGACCAGAAGCTCGGCGATGGTGCATCGGCGGAGCGCCGGGTGCGGGAGGCGTTCGAGGTCTTCGAGCCCTTGGGCAGTGTCTGGCATCTGCGGATCGGTCACGCGATCCTGGGCGAGGTCGCGCTCGACCGGGGGGATCTGGCGACCGCCCGACGGGAGCTGGATCGTGCGTTTGCTCTGTTCGACACGGACGACGGCTCGATCGATCGCGCTTTCTGGTGCACGCGTCGCGGTGAGGTGGAGCTCCTCGCGGGCGATCTCACGGCGGCCGGTCACCTGTTCGACGAGGCGCGTCGTCGGTTCGCTGCGCACGGCCGGATCTGGTACTTGTCGCTGGTGCTGGGCCGTCTCGGCCGGGTCGCGCGAGCCCAGGGCTACATGGAGTCGGCCTTCGAGCTGCTGCTCGGGAGTTTGCGCGAGGCGCTCGATTACGGCGCTGTCGTGGAGGCGGTCGCGCCGATGGAGGACCTCGCGGGGCTCTTGCTCGAGCGTGGCCTGCCGCTGCGTGCGGCGGCCGTCATGAGCGCGGCGGATGCGTTCCGGGAGCGCACCGGCGCTCCCGTGCCTTCGGCACGCGGTGGCGCGGTCTCAGCCGACGCGCAGCGGATCAAGGCATCCCTGGGCGCGCGACGATTCGGGCAGATCTGGGCGAGGAGCCGCCAGTTGAACCTGACAGACGTCATCGATCTTGCGATCGGGTCAGTCGGCTCGGAACCCTCCACAGCAACGAGCGCGGCGGAGTCGCACGCGCCCTTGACGCGTCGTGAGCACGAGGTGGCGGTCCTCGTGGCCGAGGGGTTGTCCAATCGGCAGATCGGGAGCCGCTTGTCCATCTCGGTCGGCACCGCTCGAATTCATGTCGAACGAATCCTCGCCAAGCTCGGTGCGACCTCGCGCGTGCAGATCGCGACCTGGGTGTTGCGAGAGGAGGCATCTGCACAATGACATACAGACACGACGCACACACCGTGTGAGGCTTGACGCCGAGGCGCGGCCGACCGCGCACGTACGCAGAGGAGCATGGGTGACGTCGAGGTCGAGGTGGCAGTTCCGTTCGGTGATGTCGTTTGCGGCGCTGGTCGTGGGCAGTGGCGTGCTCGCAGTGCCCGGGCCGTGGTCGCCGGCCGTTTCTGCGGCCTTGCCGGCAGCGGGAGCGTGCGTGACCGGTGATGTGCCTGGAAAGGTGCTCGCATCCGGCACGACGGTCACGGGGCAACGCTGCGAGAGTAACCGCTACCTCAGCCTGCGCCGAGTTCTCGCCAACGGAAGCATCGACACGACCTACGGCAGCTCGGGCCGAGCCCTTCTCGACCTCGGGGCCGCGCAGACCTTCGCGCCGCTCTGGGTGGTGCAAGCCGATGGCCGCGTGGTGGTGCTGTCCCGCAACGGGAGTAACTACCAGCTGCGCCGTTTCAATGCAGCGGGGCAGATCGAGAGCGGTTTCGGGAGCAGCGGCGTCGCGTCTTTCCCACAAGCCTTGGCGGCAACGCAGGTGGAGACCGACGATGCCGGACGGATCGTGGTGACGCTGCCGTACCTCGACAGCACGGGGATCGTCTACGTCCGCTTCACGGCCGCCGGCGTGCTGGACACATCCTTCGACGGCGACGGCACGAGCTTCCGTGACGGCTGGCGACCGGTGGCCAGCCGGTTGCTCGCCGATGGTCGGATCGTGTGGGTCGGCCAGCTCATCGGCGCCCCCATCGCGGGTGTCGGTGTGGAGCGCGTGAAGGTCGACGGCACCCCCGACGCCGGAGCCTTCGGCACCTTCCCCGAGGGCTACTCCTTCCGGTACACGTCCACCACGGACACCGCCGTTGCCGTTGCGACGATCGAGCCCTCAGGTCGGGCGACCATCTTCAGGCGAACTTCTAATGGCAACGTCCTCT
>JAYTOM010000042.1:0-10617 GCA_043747765.1 Actinomycetota bacterium | reverse complement strand
TGGGGCTCACTCGGTGAAAACGCCTCGGCGTCGCTCACCAAGGGCGCTCGGGTCATTGTCACCGGCCGCATCCAGCAGCGTTCGTACGAGACCCAGCAGGGCGAGAAGCGTTCCGTCGTCGAGATCATCGCCGACGAGATCGGACCGAGCCTGCGTTGGGCCACGGCGCAGGTCGAGAGGACCCAGCGCACCGACGGCCAAGGTGGCCAAGGTGGCGTCCATCAGGGTGGTAACTCCGGAGGCGGCTACCAGGGTGGTAATTCCGGCGGTTCCGCAAACTCCGGTGGCGGTAACTCCAGTGGCGGCAACTCCGGTAACTCCAGCGGCCGCTCCGCCCCCGACCCCGTCTACGGCGACGAAGAGCCGTTCTGATCCATCGGGTCCCCGAGATCTGATCCACACTTTTTGTAACAAGAGAATCGACACACAAAATGACCAGTAAGAAAAACAAGGCGCGTGCGCCCAAGGAAACGAACCCGAAGAAGTTCAAGAAGAAGACGAGCGTTCTCGTCACCGACAAGATCGAGTACGTCGACTACAAGGACGTCAATCTTCTCAGCCGGTTCGTCAGCGATCGCAGCAAGATCCGCAACCGCCGTGTGACGGGTAACTCCGTTCAGCAGCAGCGTGACATCGCCAATGCGATCAAGAACTCGCGTGAGATGGCGTTGATCCCGTACACCAAGCGCGTGTCCAACACCCGCCCAGGTCGTCCGCCACGTGATGGCGAGCGCGGACCGCGTCGTGACGCTGCACCCGCAGCTGACGCCGCGACCGAAGAGACCACCGTCGAAGGTGCCGAAACAGACACCGCTACCGCAGACGTGGAGGCCTGAGATGAAGGTCATCCTCCGTGCCGACCACAAGGTGCTCGGCAAGCGCGGTGACATCGTCGAGGTCGCCGATGGCCATGCGCGTAACTTCCTCCTGCCGAAGGGCCTCGCCCTCGTTGCCAACGACGGTGCAATGAACCAGGCCGGCTCGATGCGTCGTGCCCGAGACCTGCGCGACGCAGCCGACCGTGACAGCGCCCAGACAATCGCCAAGGTACTCGTCGCCAAGGTCATCCGGATCACCGCCAAGAGCGGTGCCGGCGACCGTCTGTACGGATCGGTGACGGCGTCCGATGTGGCTGCTGCCGTTCACGAGCAGGCCAGCATCGAGCTCGACCGGCGCAAGTTGGTCATGCCCGAGCAGATCAAGACGCTCGGCGAGTACAGCGTGACGGCCAAGCTGCATCACGATGTCGAGTTCCCGTTCACGATCGAGGTCGTCAAAGCCTGACGCCTCGCCACTGATGATGTGAACTGCCCCGCTGGCTCGTCCGGCGGGGCAGTTCCGTTTTTCGAAAAGGGCGTTCATCACGTGGTCATCCGGACCTCTCGAGTGTGACACCCCTCTGTCATCCTGCGTCCACAAGTTGTGGACAGGTAAAGACACAGGTTGCTCCCCTAGCGATGCACAGGTGCTGTGCGGAAGGGTTGTCGAATGTCCTTGGCAGAGTCTTCGCGCGATCGACCGCGCCCCATCCGCCGAGGCGAAGGCCGCGTTCCGCCGCACAACCTGAACGCCGAGGAATCACTGCTCGGCGCTCTGCTGCTGTCTCGCGATGCCGTTGGCACGGTGGCCGAGATGGGCCTGTCGGTCAACGATTTCTACAAGCCGGCGCATCAGTACGTTTACGACGCGATCCGCGGTCTGAACGCCACAGGCAACCCGGTCGATGCGGTGACTGTTGCCGATGAACTGCGCCGCGCGGGGTTGCTCGAGGAGATGGGTGGCGCTGAACTGCTGCTCGAATTGCAGAACGCGACGCCGGCCATTTCCAACGCAGCGCGATACGCCAAGATCGTCCAGGACACAGCGGTCTTGCGCCGCCTGATCGGGGTTGCTGCCGAGATCGCAGAGATCGCCTACAACGAGCCCGACGATGTCTCCAAAGCACTCGACGAGGCCGAGACGAAAGTCTTCGAGGTTGCCGAAGACCGGGTCACCGATTCCGTCCAACCGTTGGGCGATCTGATGCCGCTGGCGATGGACAAGCTGCAGGAAACGTACGAACGCGGCGACACCATCACCGGTCTGGCCACCGGTTACAACGATCTCGACGATCTGCTCTCGGGGCTCCAGCCGAGCACCCTGAACATCGTCGGCGCTCGCCCAGCGATGGGCAAGTGCGTTGCGTGGGACACCCCGATGGTCGACCCACACACCGGCGCGATCCGTACTGCGCAGGAGTGGTACCGAGCCGGTGTTGCCGGCCGATCGGTCGGTTGCATGACGCTGGCCGACGACGGCCACGTCGAAGTCGGCGCGTTCGCAGCCTTCTACGACGATGGCCTCAAGCCACTGTTCGCGGTCACCACTCGTTCCGGTCGCTCACTGCGGCTGACGGCGGCTCATCCCCTTCTCACAGCCGATGGCTGGAAGCCGGTCGAGAAGATCGCCGTCGGCGCAGTCATCGCCGTTCCTTCGTCGGTTCCTGTGTTTGGCCACGACGATTCGGACGATGACGTGGTGTTGGCCATGGCTGATTCGGCAGTCGCCGCCGGAGGCGTACCAGACGATGCCTTCACGCTCACCGAGGAATGCACAGCCCGGTTGCTCGGTCAACTGTTCGCCACGTGCGGGTCAGCCTGGGTGGCCAAGGCCGGCCACGCCCACATCTCGTTCCAAACCGGCGCAGAGCAACTCGGTATCGACGTTGCTCACCTGCTGTTACGTTTCGGCATCCGCACCCGTCGGCGAGTCCGCTGGAGCGCACACGCCGACGGCCGCCGTCGGACGTTCGAGGTCGATGTTCTCGATGCGCCGTCGCTGTCGAAGTTCTGCGAGCGGATCGGCATTGCCGGCCGGCCGAGCGACGTCGAAGCCGTCGCCCAAGTCGTCCGGTCCGCGTCACTCGGATTCGTCGAGGACGGTCTGCCGATGCAGGCGTGGGACGATGTGCTGAAGGCCAAGGGACTGCTCAGCTGGGCAGAGGTCAACCGGATGGTCGGCCGGGCGAGTGGCCACGACTGGAACGTCTCTCGCCGTCGACCCCGACGCGAGACAGTCGCACTCCTCGCCGAACTGTTCGACAGCGACGTCCTGCGCAGATGGACATCGGTGGACATCATGTGGGATCCGGTCGTCAGCATCGAGTCGTGCGGCGATCATCAGGTGTACGACTTCAACGTCCCCGGCACGCACAACTTCGTGGCCGCCGATGTCTTCGTGCACAACACGGCATTCGGCCTCGGTCTGGCTGTTCATGCAGCAATGTCGGCGCGCATCCCCGTGCTCGTCTTCTCGTTGGAGATGGGTCATGCCGAGCTGACGCAGCGAATTCTGAGCAGCGAAGCTCGCGTCGATTCAAGCAAGTTGCGCAACGGCCGCCTCACCGAAGCCGACTGGACCAAACTCGGTCGCGCAGTCGGCCGTCTCGAAGTTCCGCTGTATCTGGATGACAACCCTCGCGTGACCGTGATGGAGATCCGCGCCAAGGCCCGTCGCCTCAAGTCACGAGAGGGTCTCGGACTGATCGTGATCGACTACCTGCAACTGATGAGCGGCGGCCACAGCGAGAACCGACAACTCGAGGTCAGCGAGATCAGTCGCGGTCTGAAGGTGCTCGCCCGAGAGTTGCAGATTCCGATCGTCGCGCTCAGCCAGCTCAGTCGAAACCTCGAGAGTCGAGCGGACAAACGCCCGATGCTGGCCGATCTCCGCGAATCTGGCAGCCTCGAGCAGGACGCCGACGTGGTGATGTTCCTGTATCGCGACGAGGTGTACAACACCGAGTCACCGGACAAGGGCTCGGCCGAAGTGATCATTGCCAAGCACCGTTCCGGACCGATCGGCATGAAGCGCCTGGCATTCCTCGGGGCGTACACACGCTTCGACAACATGGCCCGCAGCGTCTGAGCCGGCCGCGATTCGAACCGGTGGTTGTTTCTGACGCTGGCAGCAGGCCATCGACCGATGCCCAGATGAACACGACCCGTGCTGACAGCGTCATCTCCACCGGGTCAGGACCTGCGTTTGCGGGCGGCGACGAGCAGGAGGCCTGGCCGCTCCACTTCGACCGCCCACTCGGGGACGTCGACGATCTGCTCGGGCGATGGCCCCCATTCGACCAATGCGGTCAATTCGAAGCCGGCGTCGAGGAGCAGCGACATGTAGGTTCCGATGGTTCGGTGCTGCTTGACGACGCCGGGTGCCAGCCAATCGGTGGTTCGGGGGCCTTCGACGAGGTATTGATCGAGTGGCCAGGTCTCGTGGCCGGTGTCGTCGGTGATGAACGCCGGGGTCGATGGCGCCGTGTAGATCGGGTGTTCCACCGAGAACACGAATGCGCCCCCCGGAACGAGCGTGTGATGGACGGTGCCGATCAAGCCAGCGAGGTCGGTGAGGTAGTGCATCGTCAACGAGCTGTAGGCGAGATCGAAAGCGCCGTGCTCGAGGTGCAGCGCATCGAGATCCTGGCGTTCGTACCGCACGCTCGGATCCGACGTCTCTGCGACGGCTCGCGCCAACATGTTCTCGGACAGGTCGATCCCGAGGACCGATGATGCGCCAGCCTCGACGGCCCACCGACAGAACCAGCCGAAGCCGCAGCCGAGATCGACGATTCGGGCATCGCCCACCGGCGGCAACATCGAACGGAGTCTCGGCCACTCGGGCGCACCATCGAGTCCGTGCACCGAGCGCGGCAGTCCCGAGTAGGCGGTGAAGAAGGCGTCGTCGTCGTAGATGTTCTGAGCCACGTCGCGAACGTAGTGGGTCCGGGAACCTACGAACGGTTGAATCTGCGGGTCGCGAGAGTGGCGAACACCGCGCTGATGACGATCATCGGCCGGAGGAGTGTGGCCACGGCCCTGACGAGCGTGCTCTTGCCGGCGCCGTTCGGTCCCAGAACTGCCGTGACCTGACCCGCACGAGCGGTGAGATCCAACCCGGCCAAAGCCTGCACCGGATGCTTGGCCGAGCCGAAACGCTTGGTCAGGCTGACCGCTTCGATGATCTTGGCGTGTGATGACATGCAGACATCATCCGCGTCCAAACCGGTCAGGACGTGACCGGTTCAGACATGCTTTCGGATCAGACCGAGTCGACGATCAGCCATCCGCCGAAGAAGAAGAACAACACCGACGCGCCAATCTTGATCGCCCGTTCGGGTAGCCGCGCGCCGAGCTGGCGCCCGACCACGATGGCCAGTCCGTCGGCGACGACCATCCCGATGGTGGAGCCGAGCCACGTCCCGAACAGTCCGTGGTTGGTCGCCAGCGTGATCGTCGCCAACATCGTCTTGTCACCGAGCTCGGCGAGGAAAAAGACGGCGCCGACAGCGAGGACGGTGCTCCGAGCAGGACGCGCCGCGCGCTCTTCGTCTTCGGCGGTGAGTTTATCGCCGCGCAGGGTCCAGAGCCCGAAGGCGATGAACGCGATGCCAGCGACGAGCGTGATCGGTCGCGTCGGAATCGCCGCGCCCAGCGCTGCGCCGATGAACACCGAGACACCGTGCACCAAGGCGGTCGCTGCGGTGATGCCGATCATCACCGGCACGACGGGGTACCGGGTCGCGAAGGCCAGCGCCATCAGTTGACTCTTGTCGCCGAGTTCGGCGACGAAGATCACTCCGAAGCTCACGAGGAAGGCGGTCAGGATCATGTGGTTCTCCTTGGGAAACTGCACCGAGAAGAAGTGGCTGGGATGCACCTTCGACTCGACGCAAACGTGTTGCACCGACATCGAAGGTCTCGCCCGCCCGACGAATCAGACCCAGTCGACCGGGCGTCATCCGCCAGCGTGTCGATCGACTGATAGGAGGGCTACTCCCCTTCATCGACCAGACTAACGCCGCAATGTGCACGTCGACCGGCGAACGGTTGCCAGGGCCAAGATCTGCAGTTCGCCGAGTCGTAGCCCGTGATCGCTGCGATCGCCCGTTGGACGGGTGCTGGCCAGTTCTGGCCTACGTTCGTCTCGGGATTGGCCGGATCGATGAAGCCCGATGAAAGGAAGTCGAGATAGGTCCGGAAGTCGGCGTGGAGTGCCTCGGGAGCAGCAGCGGCAACGGTCTGAACATCGTGGATGTGTGCTGTCGAGCCGACGTACGACTCCCCTGTCTGGTCCCCGGCCGTCGTCGCTGCATACTCGTCGGGCTCGACGTTGTCTTTCATTGCTCTACCTCCAGGCGAAGCCGGGTAATGGCCCGGTGCAGTGTGGACTTGATGGTGCCGATCGGCATGCGCAGTGCGCTGGCGATCTCGGCGTCGCGCAGTTGAATCTCGAAGCGCAGCACGATTGCAGCGCGCTGACGATGAGGGAGTCGCCGCACGGCATCGAGGACGTGATTGAACGACGCGGTCGAATGCTCCGGACGTGGCTGTGGCCGACGGCGAACGATCCGCCGGCGCCGCAAAACCTGCCGGGCGCCATTGAGAACGCTTCTGCGCAGATACGAGTCCGGATTTTCGATGCGACGGAACCGAGGCAGAAGCGCGGCGAATACGTCCTGCACCACCTCGTCGGCTTCTTCTTGCGTGTGCACCACCACGAACGCCAAACAGACCATCGGCACGAACCGTCGGCGACAGAGGTTGTCGAAACCGACCGCCTCATCGACGGTGGCATCGAACTGTCCGCTGTCAATCGGCAACGCCATGTCGCTCATACGCCCTCAGAGATGTTCGACGGTGCACTTCTGTTCCATCGGCGGCCGCTGATCCGAATCAATACCCGAGAAACATCCGCACGACGCGTTCCACGTCGTCGGACGCAGCCGGATCGAGGAGCGAAGTAGTTCGCATTGTGCGAAAGTCCACGACGAACAGTTGTCAGGGGAACAACGACAACGAGCGGGAACCGTTGGCCGAATTCCCTCGCCGGGCCGATCAGCAGCGATGGCCGACGGTGGGCTGGCTCGCCAAGTGAAGGATCGCCGAAGTGCGTGAGCCAGATTTCATCTCTCGACGCCATCTCCGACCTCAAATTCGGCGTCGGCGAGGTAGGCGTTCCAACTACTCAGCTGCATACGGGCAGTGAACGTCGGATCCGCTGGCGCAGAGCAATCTCCCTCGGACTCTTCACCGTACTGTTCTGGTATGAAGTCGATCGGCAAGCGTGGCGGAGTGATCGCTGTCGTGGCTGCGCTCGTGGGCCTCGCCGTCGGGGCGACTGCGGTCATCATCGGACATGATCGATCAACGCCGAAGACCGCCACCGCCGTGTACGGCGGCGTGAATCGATTCCGCACCGGTCACACGCTGGTGATTCCCCACGGTGGCGGCGACGGGCTGTTTCCGGAGGACACGATGGTCGCATACACGAGCACGATGGCGATGGGTGCCGACGTCGTCGACGTCGACCTCCGCCTCAGCGGCGACGGCACCCTGATCGCGTTTCACGACCCCACCGTCGACCGGATCACCGGTGCGAATGGGAACGTCTCGTCGATGACATATGCGCAACTGAGCACGCTCGATGCCGGGTACACATTCCATCCCCCAGGCAAGAACGATGATCACCCATTCCGTGGCAAGGGCGTCGTGATTCCCACCTTCGAATCGATCCTGCAACGGTTTCCGCACACACTTCTCTCGCTCGATCTCAAGGACGAATCGATGTCGATGGTCCAGCCGTTGTGCTCTCTGCTGATGAACTATCACCGATCCAATGACGTGTTCGTCGGGTCGAACAGCGACCCACTGATCCTGCAGTTTCGAAAGGCCTGCCCGACAGTCGAAACCAGCGCGATCATGGCCGACGTGTACGCCGATCGCGCGGCACGAGCGTCGAACGACCCGTCGTTCGTCTCGGCCGTTTCCGTCGACCAGCCGCCGTACAAATCGAACGGCAAGACGCTGGTCGATGCGGTATCTCTGGCGTGGTCGCACGAGCACGACATCGCGATCCTGACATGGGTGGTCAACAGCGAGGCCGACATGACGACGTTGGTCGGTCTCGGTGTGGACGGGATCTACACGTCGTATCCCGACCGACTGCTGAAGCTGCTCGGCCGCTGTACCGCCGCCTGCTGACTGTGTCCCTGCCGAAAGTGTTTGCGAAGGCGCGCCGACCGCTGACTGTGGTTGCCAAGGGCGCAGCCGACAGTTCAGCTGCTGGAGGCGCTGTCGGCCATGATCGGCTCGTGCACCGTTGCGTCGGCGTGCCCGTTCATCGCCGGCGCCGGATCGTGCAAGAGGTTCTCGGCGTTGCGAAGTTCATCGTCGGAAAAGGCGCGGGTCGTGTGGCAGAACTCGACCATGTTCGCGCTGGGATCGCGGATGTAGATGCTGATGCAGAAGTCATGATCGATCTCCAGCACGTGATGGCCGTGTGTGCGCCAGCGTTCGCGATGGCGGTGGAGATCGTCGATCGTGGGTGCATCGAACGCCACATGGTTGACCCACCATGGAAGGCCGGCGGTGGTGTTGATGTCGACCGGGAAGTCGGTTCCGATCTCTGTGTCGTGGATTTCCCAGAAGGCGATCATGCCGTTGTCCGTTGTGTCGCCGGTGTTGTAGAAGAAGTGTTTGCTCCAGCCACCGTGTTCGCCGGGAGTCGGCGCGGTGACGACCTTGACGAGCGTGAAACCCATCACCTGCGTATAGAAGTCGTGTGTTGCCGCCGTGTCACGGGTGGCCAGCGCTACATGATGAAAACCCATGTCACAAGTCTCGCGCAGATCGCAAACGGCGACGAGCGGGGCATGATGTGGGCGTGTTTGCGGACAGTCTCCTCGGCGACGATCTCATTGTCTGGCTCACGCTCGCGTTGGGTGGCGCACTCTTGCTCGGCAATGTTCTCGCACTACTGAAGCCACCACCTCGGCCCAAGCCCGGCGAGCTGGCTAGGGCGCCGCGTGGTCGCAGCCTGCTGATGGCGCTGGTGGGCTTTCTGGCGGCCGTCTGGGCGCTCGGTTCTATCGTCGCCAAGTAGATCTCGGGCGACCGCATCGCTGTGTTCGGAGTACCGCTGCGGGCGACACGGTAGGTTCAGCCGGTGCCGCCGATCCCGTTGCAGTTCCTCCAGTCGGCCCAACGGGCCGTGGATCTCCCGGAGTCACAGCGCGAGGTCGCCGTTGTCGGGCGGTCGAACGTCGGCAAATCGTCGCTGATCAACGCCTTCGCCAACCGCACCAACCTCGCTCGGGTCAGTAAGACTCCGGGCCGGACACAACTGATCAACATCTTCCAGGTGTCGCCGGGCGTGACGGTGGTCGACCTTCCGGGATACGGCTACGCCAAGGTGCCGAGTCGAGTCACACGCGAATGGGGCCCGATGATCGAGGGCTACCTGCTCGAGCGCGCGTGTCTGCAGATGGTGATGGTTCTCGTCGACGGCGAGATCGGACCGACCAAGCTCGACATCCAGATGCTCGGCTGGCTGCGTGACAATGAGATCCCGCATCAGGTGGTGGCAACCAAGAGCGACAAGGTCAAGTCGAACAAGAAGCCGGCCCGGCGCAAAGAACTGGCCGCCGGTTGCATGCTCGAACCCGGCGACATCGTCTGGGTCAGCGCCTCGAAGAACATCAACATCGACAAACTGCAAGATCTGATCCGCAGTTGGCTCTCGCCGTAACGGGGGCTGCCGCCGTCGATCAGCCCAGCCAGATGCGTCGGCACACGATGATGGCCGCCACGGCGATCAACGCTGTGAGTTCTTTCCAGATCAAACGACGCTCGGCGGCGATGCTCCTGCTCATGTCGCCTTCGAACACCTCGAGCGAGTGCAGGTCCTTGGCCGAATCCATCTCATGGTGCTGACTCATGTTCGAATCCCGACTCGACCGGTCTTTTCGGTTTTGTCCCACGTCCGCGCAGCACCACGGAACTCCTTGACGTAGGCAGCGAACGTCACGGCGCACAACAGAGGCCCGAACCCAACGAGGTACAGCAGCCACCCGGCGACGTGACCGAGCCGTCGCTCGGGCACGCAGACGAGATATGCAGCCACCATGCACACCGATATCCAGACGTAGAAGAACAGGGTCAGCCATCTCGATTCGTGCATCGTCAGATGCAGGCCGGCTCCGCTTTGGATCTCGTCGCTGACCCAGCCGAACGGCCGCGGCGCGCAGGTGTACACCATGATCGCAACCGAGATCAGGCCGGGGAACAACACTGCCTCGCGCCAGGAACGCTTGGCGGTCGAAGGGTCGATCAGGAGAGCCATGGTGGTCGTGTAGATCCACGCCAATGCGTTGAGGATCCACAATCCCCGGAATGCGTGCCCGGCGAGCCGTTCGTCGAGTATCCACAGGATCACGAGTGACGCCGATGAGACCAACATGAAAACCGGGAGGAGCAGTGTGGTGAACCAGGTCAGACCGAAGACGACGCTGCCGAGACGGTGTTTCGAACTCGGTCGGAACCAGACGTGTTTGTAACGGCGGGTGACCTGCACGTTGCCGCGTGCCCAGCGCAGGCGCTGCTTCCACAGGGCACCGATCCGGCGCGGCTCCTCGGCCCAGACGGTGGCGTTCGGCTCGAAGATCACCCGTCGTCCGGCGAGTTGAGTCTCGAACGTGGTGAATGTGTCCTCCGCCAACGATGTCGTGTCGATCCGGCCGCCGAGTGCCTCGAGATTGGCCCGCGAGTGCAGCTGCGCCCCTCCGGCCAGACACGC
>JAYTOM010000041.1:0-2187 GCA_043747765.1 Actinomycetota bacterium | reverse complement strand
GCGACAGTCATCTGCGTCGCGTCGCGCCGGGCCGGGCCAGCGATCGCCGCGGCGGCAATCCCGAAGCCGACGACGACGGCGGCCAGCGACCATGCGACGGTCGCAGTGGGGGTCGCACCGAAGCGACCCGTGCCGAACGCGACGTGGCCCACGAGTTCTGCGATCCCGAGGCCCATCGCCCCACCGAGGCCGCCGACGAACGCCGCCTCTGTGATCCCGAGTCCGATCAGCGTGCGGGTCGTCGCGCCTCGCGTTCGCAGGAGCGCTTGATCCCGCCGGCGGCGATCGCGCCCCGAGGCAGCGACGGTGGCTGTGAGCAGACCCGCCAGCACCGCACCGGGCGCGCCGAGGAAGAGGAACAGAATTTGCGCGTACAGCGCATCGCCACGTGCTGCCGCGAGTGTGGCACCGATGTTGTCTCCGACGAGTCCGGTGCCGGCGAGGGTGACCTCGAGATTGCGTGCCCGGCCAACGGCCTGGCTATAGGCGGCGGATGGATCACTCGGCAGGCGATGATCCAGGCGGACGTGAATCTGCGAACGAACCAGATCAGCGCGCGTCTCGGCCAAGGGGTCGAACAATGTGTGCCACGTCGCCATCGGCACGACGACGACATTGTCTGGCGGTGCCTGGGCTTGGGATCCACTCGGTGCGCCGACCTTCTGGAACAGCGAGTCGGCTTGCGGGATGTCGATGATCCCGGCCACCACGACGGTGACCGACGGAAGCCCTGATCGACCGATCTCGATGGTGTCGCCAGGGGTCGCGCCCAGGTTTGCCGCAGTCTGCTGGAACAGGAGAACGCCGTTGGTCGCACCGATCAGATCACGGAATTGGTTCGGGAACGTGGCCCGATAGGTGTCGCTGATTCCCAGGACCTGTCCGGCCCCTGTCGTCTGTGTCGTCGCTGCTTTCGACGAGGTGAAACCGCTGGTGGTCGCGAAGAGGACGGCCTCGGCCGCCGAGACGTGGCTGTCGGCGACGACGACGGACCGGACCTGCGCCACGTCGGCGCCGGGCTGGGTCTCCACCTGCCAGTCCACCGCAACCATGTCGATCGCTCGACGTGTCATGGTTGCTTTGGAGGCGGACAGGAACGCACCGAGCGACGCCAACAGCGCAACGGCGAGACCGATCCCCGTGACGGTTGCCGCGACGCGTCCGGTGCGTCGGCGGACGAGTCCAGCAAGCCATGTCGTGTGCAGCCGGACGGAAGTCAGCCGCCGGTTCATCGATGTACCAGTGAGTGCTGCTCGAGACGTCCGGAATTCATCGCCCAAGTGATCCCGAATCGATCGGCGACCTGATGGTCGTGCGTGTTCACGATGAGTGCGGCGCCGCTGACTGCAGCCGCTTCGATGAGCGCGTCGATGACCATCGAGCCATTGCCGTGATCGAGCTGGCCCGTTGGTTCATCGGCGAGGATCAGTCGCGGCCGACCGGCCAGTACCCTCGCCGCAGCGACACGTTGGGCCTGGCCGCCGGACAGTTCCTCAGGGAGCTTGCTCGTTAGGCTCTCGAGGCCGAGCCGCGCCAGCGCAGCAACCGCAGCCGACCGCGCGACGACCCGGTCCACTCCCTGCAACAGCAGTGGCAGGGCGACGTTCTCGATCACGTCCAGTGGGGGAAGCAGGCTGGGGGCTTGGAACACGATCGCGATGGGTCCTGGCCGGAGCTGGGCGCGTGACCCGATGCCCGGCCATTCGACGGTTCCGGTCGTCGGAACGTCGAGCCCGGCAATCAGATGCATGAGAGTCGTCTTGCCCGATCCGGATGCTCCGGTCAGAGCGATCTGATCGCCCGGCATGATGTCGCACGTGATGCCGTGAACGGCCACGACCGCCCTCGGACCGTGGCCGAATGTCCGGGCGACACCGCGGACGCGAACGAGCGGCTCTTCGGACATCACGCGACCTGACCATCGATCAAGCTGATCTCGCGATCGGCTTCGGCCGCGACGCTGGCGCTGTGCGTCACGATCAGCACTGCGGCCCCGGCGTCTGCATGCGTGCGGAGCAGCTCGATGATGCGGCGAGCAGTGACCTCGTCCAGTTCACCGGTCGGCTCGTCGGCGAGGACCACCAATGGGTCGTTGGCCAACGCAACGGCCAGTCCTGCGCGGGCGGACTCACCCCCCGACAGTGACGCCGGCGACGCACCGGCGCGCTCGGACAGGCCGACCTCCTC
>JAYTOM010000040.1:0-17877 GCA_043747765.1 Actinomycetota bacterium | reverse complement strand
ACGATGATGCCCGTGTCACCGTTGGCGATGCGCTGACGTTGATCGTTGCGCGTGACGAGCAGCGGGCGCCCCGGGTAGTAACGCGGCGGGCGAGCCGAGGGGGAGTCGGCCAGCAACCAGGACTCGATCAATCTGTTCCAGGTGTCGACCCCGTATGGTCCGCGTCGGTGCGCGCACAGCACGCGCACGTCGGCGAACTGGCCGAGCGCGTCTGCGGCGTGGCCGGCCCTGGCGGCCGCAGCAGCGGCCTCGAGCGGTGGAACGACGATGTTGCGCACGGCTGTCCGGACGGCTTCGGAGCCGGTCGCCTCGGTGTCGACGAACGTGATGAGATCGGACTGTGCACCGAGCAGGGCAAGCACATCGTCGGCCTGACCGAGACGAATCGCGTCGGACAGTGGCCCGATCGGCGAATCAGCCGCCTGGCGGCGAGACCGGTCGAGACGAGCCACTCTGGTGGCCAACGGCGACAGCGGCTCGGCGCTGGCGGAGACGATGTCGGCCAGGACCGACCCGACTTCGATGCTCTCGAGTTGATCGGGATCGCCGACGAGCACGAGGGTGGCCCCCGGCCGCAGTGCTTCCACGAGCCGGGCCATCATCGGCAGCGCGACCATGGACGCTTCGTCGATGATGACGATGTCGTCGTCGAGCGGATGATCCATGCCGTTGACGAAACGGGTGCGCTGGCCGCGTGATCCGAGGAGGCGGTGGATGGTGGTCGGCCGCAACGCTGTCAGCTGGGCGACGATCTGCGGGCCGATCGTGTCGGCGCCGGCGCTGTGGAAACCAGTCACGGCGGCCCCGATTGCCTCAGCCATTCGCGCCGCAGCCTTGCCGGTCGGCGCAGCAAGAGCGACTCGTGCCGTTCGGCCCTCGCGGTGTGCTTGGTCGAGCACCACCGCCAGCAGCCGGGCAATCGTGTGCGTCTTGCCCGTGCCGGGACCACCGACGATGACAGCGAACCGCGAGCGAAGCGCCATCAGCGCGGCGTCGTGCTGCAGGTTGGCCGACCCGTCACGGGTGACCGGCAGCATCTGCTTCAGTACTGCGAGGGTCGCCTCGGTCACCACCGAATCAGCGGCCGCGGCCCGGCTGCGCAGGTCTTTGGCGACTGTGCACTCGTCCACCCATTGCCGCTGTGTGTACAGCAATGTGCCATGGAGCACGAGGGGCCGCTCGTCGAGCACCGGTTCGTCATCTGCGCAGCTGACGGTCCTGCAGATCGACGTGTGCCGGAGGGCAGCGCTCCACTCGTCGAGGGCGGGCCATGGCAACTCGGATCGATCGGGCTCGTCGACCTCTCGATCGTCGGATGGGCTGACCGGCTCGGACATCTCCTCCTCGACCACCAAAGCGCCATCGACGATCTCGCCGACGCGGGCGAGGTCGATGCAGGCATGACCATGCAGCGGTGCCCACAGGGCCAGAGCGACTGCGAGGTGTACGCCGTCCGAGGCCGACGGGTCGGCGCGTACCAGCACAGCAGCGCCGCGCAGTTCCGCATTGCCGAACACACCGACCCTGGCCCACGGAGCGAGGGACGCGACTGTCTCGGGCACGCGTGACATGATGCGCACCCTCACGGCGTTGCTCCGATCGCGAAGAGATGATCGATCGCAATGATGGCGCTCGCCGGTGGTCGCCAGGAGAACACGCCGTGGGCCACGCCGTGCGCGATGGGTGTGTCCGGCCCGACCATGCCACGAACGAATAGATAGCCCACACCGCCGAGATGCGTGTCCGGATCGTACGCGGCACCGAGGCGCCATCGCAGATAGCGGTGAAGCGCGACCGAATAGAGCAGGGCTTGCAACGGATAGCGGGAGTGCTCCATCGCCGGGATCAACGACCTCGGGTGATACGCAGCAATGGGATCGTCGGCGCCAGGGTGATGCAAACGGTTCGTCTTGTAGTCGACGATCACGTAGCGGTGGTCGCCGGCGAACGGAACGCGGAAGACGCCGTCGATCGACCCGTTCATCCAGCCGCTGATGTCGAAGTTGGCGAATTCGCCGGCCATACCTGCTGCAAACGGACGCACAGGATCGGTACGGGGCAGATGGGCGAGCAGGATCTCACCGATGGTGCCAGCCGTGAACGTCCCTGCGGCAGACGCGATCGGCAGGTCGAAGGTCATTTCGGCGAGGCGGTCGCGCGGAGCGAAGTCGCGAAGGGCCCTGCCGCCGAATTGGGGCCCGAGGGGTGTGCGCACAGCAGCGGCCAACCCATTCACGACAGTGTCGACGGAGATGTCCACCTCGAGGTCGAGACCCTCACGCGCTGCGCCCTCGATGACGAGCGCGCGAATGTCACCCTCGAGGTCCGCAGCGTCGAACGCCAACTGTTCGAACACGCTGTGCACGAATGTGCCGAACCGGGCTCCACCGACGACATCGGCGAGATGCACAACCGGACCGATGCCCAATTGCAGTTGCGCTGTCGAGATGGAATCATCGACCGGTTCGACTTCTTCGAACGTCTCGGGGGGCTCGTCGAGTCCGCCGCGGCTGAGGTCAGGTGCTTCGGCACCTTTGGACTCAATGACGCTACCGATCCGACTGAACGACCATTTCTGCCAGCGACGGTCGGTGATCGGCGGGCGGTTGTGCGATGAAGCGAGAGTGAGCGGCGACTCGACGGACGTCGGACGGCCAGCCCAGATCGCTGCTTCGATGTGTGCGGGGATCGACGTCGCGCTGATTCCGCCAGCGCTGCACCGAGCAACTGCGTGTACCTGGCCGATCGTCGCGTGCTCGCCCAGATCCTGGAATGTGGGCTTGACGATGTTGAATCCCTTGCCCTTCGGTTTCGGCGTGAGCACCGGTTTGGTGTTCTGCACCTCGGCGCCTTGGAACCGGTCGACCAGCACGCGCCCGAGTGCCGACGTGTTCGCGCCCTTGATGGAGGCCCACCAGATCTCGACCCGGTTCATCGCCCTGGTCAGGGCTACGTACAGAAGGCGTAGTTCGTCACCCTCCACGTCGAGGCCTGCCAGATGTCGGCGCATCTCCTGGTTGCGACGGGTCGTCTCGTCACCGGGAACCTCGGGCCCGTCATCCCATGGCACCTTCGATGCGAAGTCGATCGTGCGCTTTGCGTCCGGCCCGGTGTAGGAGTAGGGAGTGGTGAGGTTGGCGCGAGGTTTGAAACCGAACGGGACGAGCACGATGGGATACTCCAATCCCTTTGCCGAATGGATCGTGGTGATCTGAACGGCAAGCGCGTCGGAATCGATCCGCCGCATCGCAGCCTCGTTGCGGTCGTCGGAGTCGGCGATCAGGTCATCGAGGACGCGGAGCACCTGGGCTGGATCCGATGACCTGTTCTGCAGTGCATCTGCGAGGAGTTCGCTGATGTGATCGAGGTCGGTGAGGTGTCGCTCACCGCCCTCGCGACCGAGAACCCGAAGCACCACGTCGCCAGATTTGAGTTCGTCGTAGAAGGCACTGACGCCGACGGATCGAAGGCGGTCACCGAGGTCCGCGGCACGCACCTGTAGTGATGACAGCAGTGAGTCGTCGTCGATCAACGCGGCAACGTCGGTACCGAGAAACCAACCGAGCGCCACAGCGCGCACGACCGCCACCTGATGCGGCTGGGCGAGGGCGGACAGGAGCAGGCGCCACTGAGTGGCCGCCGGGGTGACGAGCACGGATCCGGTACGTGTGCGAACGGCGGGGATACGCGCCCGACGCAGTGCCTCGGCGACGTTGTTCGCCTCGGCGTGGGACGGCACGAGAACCGCAATGTCGCCCGGGCGAATCCGACGGGAACCGTTGTCGCTGTGCTGGCCGTGGTCGAGATGGCCGTGGTCGAGGAGATCGATGGTGCGTTGGACGAGGTCGGCCAAGACCAGCGAGCGGACGGCCGGCATGGCCATCTCTTTGGTCACCTTGGTGCGCAGCTCGTCGTCGAGCGGCACGATTCGGAGGTGCACAGCGGGACCCGCCGCCATCTGGTCGTCATGGCGGAACGCGGTCACCGGCGCTCCGACCCGGGCTCGCACAGTCACAAACAGAATTCGCGGATCACCCAGCGTTGCTCCGTCGAACAAGGTCGCCAGGCCCTGCAACACGGCCTGGTCGGAGCGGAAGTTCACGGCCAGACCCAACTTCTCGACGGGTGCGCCAACCGACTCGACGGCGTCGAGATAGGCATGCACATCGGCGCCCCGGAACCGGTAGATCGCCTGCTTCGGATCGCCGACGGTGATCAGCGTGCGCGTTGAGAACGCACGATCGAAGACGTCCCATTGGAGACGATCCGTATCCTGGAACTCGTCGACGAGAACGACGGAGTAGCGCTCTGCCAACTGACTGGCCACCGCTGCGCCGTGGCGTTCGTCCGTGAGTGCTGCGTGCAGCCCGGAGATCAACGTGTCGTAGCCGATCTCACCGCGAGCGTTCTGGCGTTGGACGACGGTGTCACGGGCGTGCACTGTCAGCTCGACCCAACGCCTCGACAATGCATCGGGGATGTCGTTCGGGCCGATCGGCGGCGCGATGAGCACCCCCGGGTTGTTCATCAGCGCGCCGACGGCTCTGATCAGTTCACGCTCCGCCTGGGCCGGATTGGTCACCTTGCTCCAGCCGGACGGCGAGTTCAGCAGGGTCGGCTCATCCGCCAGGGCGGTGATGATCGTGTCACGACAGACCTCGGCAACGACGTCGTTGACGCTGTCGACGAGCACGGCATCGGGGTTGTTCCCCGACCGCACGCCGAGCTGCGACAGACTCTGTTGACAGAACCCGTGGATGGTTGTGATAGTCAATTCGTCGAACCGACTGATCGCATCACCGATCCGTCTCTGGCGGTCGGCCAGTTCGACCGTCGGGTCGCGACCGTTGGCGCTGGACAGGTCGAACAGGGTGGACATCCACGGCTGATCGGGGGGCACGACACCGGCGACGAAGGCTTTGGCAGCGTGATCCAACCCGGCTCTGGCTCGTTCGCGCAATTCGTTGGCCGCAGCGCGAGTAAACGTGACAACGAGGAACTCGTCGGCGGGGACGGCTGCCTCGGCGATGTATCGAACGATCAATCCCGTCAGCGAATAGGTCTTGCCGGTTCCTGCACTGGCTTCCAAAACCGTGCGGCCGCTCGGTAACGGACCGGCAAGATCGAACTCGTTCATTTCGGTGCTCCGACGAACGAGGCGTACGCAGACCAGAAGTACAGGGCGAGGGCATGGGCCCGGCCGCCGCCTGTGCATGCCGTGGCCGCCGCGATCGTGAGGAGCGGTTCGAGTTCGTCGTCCGGCCGGACCCGGATCGCCAGCACTTCGTCGGCGGTGGTCTCACCCCAGATGAAACCCGTGTGATTGTCGCGCAGGTCGGACTTGGCGAACTCTTCGTCGTCGAAGTTGCCGGATTCGAACAGCGCCTTGGACGACTTGTCGAACATCGGAACCGGTTCGCGCAGGGCCCGCAGATGAATCGCGAGGGTGGTCTCCAGCAGTCGACGCGCCGAAGGAATCCGTTCGGGTCCATCGACCGGTCGCAGGTCCACGATCTGACTGCCGGCGCCCGAATTCCGCGTGACCAACACCCCCGACCATTCCCGGTCTGGCTCGTCGAGCACGAGAGCGGCCAGTTCGAGGGCCATGGTGATCTGCTGCCGGTACTTCGGACGCGTGTACTGGACGCGCACGAGCAGGTCTCCGGCGATGCGGTCGATGCTCTCGCAGAGGCGGACCAACGGCCCATCGCCGGGCGTGTCCAACTGGACATCGACATCGTGTGAACCAGTTGCCATCAGCAGTTCGCGCATGTTCGGTCGAGCCTTGAGCAGCACACCGAGATCGCGCTCGATGTCGCTGACCACCGCTCGAGCGAGCGAGCGTGGTGGAAGCCCTCCGCTGTGGCGTTGTGCATCGCGCCACTCCTGCAGGGCATCGTCGCCGACGCCGCGTCGGTACTGATCCAGCAACTCATCCGCGAGCTGCCACGACTGGAGGCTGCCGAGGACGAGCGGGATGTCCGTCTCGACTTCTTCCACAGGCCGCGGCAACTGGACATCGAGACGTTGGGTGAGATACGTGCGGGCCGGCCGAGTAGGGGCATCGGCGAGCTGAGCAATGCTCACCGTGGACGGGATCAGCGGACCGAGGAGCGGGACAAGCACGGGCGCGCTGGACCATCCGGCCAGTCCGGATGCCAGTCCGCGCCGGAGCTCTGCAGCACGGAGCATGCCTGTGTCGAACGAGAACGGCTCCTCGGAGGCGCCCATGGCATCGACGCCGAAGTTGCGGTCGTCGAACGCCTGCCGTGGATGTCGGCGGACCAGCGCCACCCTCGAGTCGTGACCTGGGGGCAGGCTGCAGCGAACGACATCGAGCAGTTCCTCGATCAGCACTGGCACCGGCAACGGGCGATTCGTGGTGATGTCGCTGCCGTCGCACGTGATGATGAAGTGGTCGCCGGCTGTCATCAATGCGTCCAGCAGCAGGTGCCGACCTTCGGTTCGCGGATCTCGTTCGCCGACACACGGTCGAGCTGACAACACGTCGTCTCCGTCCCCGCCGGTGGCACGCAGGGTGCCTTCTTCCAGGCCGAGGACGCACACGACACGGGCCGGAATGTTGCGCACCGGCACCATTGCCGTCACGGTCACAGCCCCGGAGCGCAGGTTCAGCCGACCGCGCTGCTCGTCCAGGACGCCAGCAAGCAGGGAGCGGATGTCGTTGAGCGCGAGTGGTACCGAACTCGATTCGGTTGCGCCGGTACCCCCGGATGCGTGACGGCCGATCTCGGCGATCGTCTCCATCACCTGGATGGTCTGCCATGCGTCTGCCGGAGCGGTGACGAACAAGGAATTGACGACGTCGGTCAGCACCACGACCCACTCGTCGATTGGGTGCACCTCGGCTGTCACTCGGCGCAGGTGACCAAGCTGATCCAGCACATCACCCAGCTTGCCTGCGGTGACGAGCGCTGTGGCATCGATGTCGTCGAACGGCACGATGTCGCTGGGGCCGACGCGTGGGGTCGGTGCGGGCATCGCCGCGCCGAGCAGGATCCGGTCGAGGGTGGAGGCCCATGTACCTTCGGTGATCTCCTCGGAGATCCACCGGCCGCGATGGTTGCTGTCAAGCCCCCAGCTGACACCGAGATCGGTGATCCAGCGGTCGATCCGTTCGATGCTTTCATCATCGAAACCGAATGCGCGACGCACCGGATCGAGCGAGCATACGCTGAGTACGTCGGGGCCGGTGCACCGCCCGCCGATGACATCGACGACCGTGGACAGCGCGATTGCGACCGGGTTACCGATCCCGAGGGACAGATCGATGACCCGAACGGGGATGGGCAGTGAACTGCGCTGGAAGACCGAACGCGCCAGGGGCGCGAAGCGGGCGAGGTCGGGACACAGAACGACCACATCGTGCGCGGTCAAGGAGTGATCGGCGGCGAAGACATGACCGAGGGCATCGCGTAGCACCTCGAGTTGGCGGACGGTGCCGTGGCAGGCGTGGATCTGCAGGCTCATATCGGCAGCACATGTGGACGACGTGCGGGACGCGTTCGAAGCCGACCTGTCGACGTCGTCGACCAGGTCGGCTTGGATCTGGCGCAGCAGGGTGAGCGGCGGTTCGTGGTCATGGATATCGAGTGCAACATCGAGCGTGGCGGCAAGGCCGTTGACGAGGACGGCGGCCTCCATCGCCGCCCGCCCCCACGACCGCAGGAGCGGGTGTCGGATCGCCGCCGTGGCATCGCACGAACCACGCAGGACGAGCCGTCCCGCCAGTTGCTGCCGACTGCTGGCCCACGCTGCCGGCGAAGGATGGACGAGATGCAGGTGTACATCGCGAGCTGCTCCGAGTGCCTGGAGGATGTCCAACTGCGCGGCCGAGACGCCGCTGACACCGAACACCGAGACTCGTTCTGGAAGCTGAGGTTCCAACGTGCCGGCACGCAGCATCGTCAGCAGATCCGGAAGGTGCTCGGAGGGATTCGGACCGATTGCGCGACGCACCACCCGCCACAGGCGGGGTTGCCAGACATGATCATCGGCGAGAGGAACAATGGCCTCGTTCTCGTCCGTTGTTCCGTCGCCGTCGTGGCCGGCCTGCCATTGCTGAAGGAGCTGAGGTCGATTGATCGCGTATCGATCGAACAGGTCGGCGATCCTTCTGGCTCGTGCGTATGTTCCGTTGCGACGGGTTCGCCAGCCGGGCACGTCGACTTCATTCGACTCGAGTGCGTCGAGAACGGTCCAGGTCAGCCGTTCGATGTCCCAGGGGCTGGTCTCGCCGAGGGGACGACCGAGTGCCGCCGCCGTGAACCGCCCCGGCAAGACCATGTCGATGTTGGCGGCGATCCCGTCGCGATGACCCGTTGCTCCGAGACGAAAGCCGAGTTGCTGTTGCAGCCAGTCGCGCATGCCGGCCGTCGGCACCGAGACGACATCGGCCGTGAACGGGTCGGCGACCGGCGCTGCCAACGTTCCGGCAAGGATCTCGACGAGCGGTCCGAGGTGCGGGCCATGATGGATGTGCAGTGACAACAGCAGGACTTTCGAGAAGGCGATACCCGGTCGGGGCTCGTTGTCATTCCACCACATGGGTGTGACAGCCACCTGGTGATGATCGTGGTCGAGCGTGATCCGCTGAACCTCACCTCGAGATCCGGGCGTACTGTTGGGTCATGACCACAGAGATCACCGCATACGACAAGCTGTACATCAATGGCGCCTGGGCTTCGTCGACGTCGACCGACACCCTCGAGGTCGTCGATTCCGTCACGGAGGAAGTGATGGCGACCATCCCGTCCGGCACTGCCGCCGACGTCGACGCTGCCGTCGCCGCAGCGAAGGCCGCATTCGAAGGGTGGGCTGCGACCCCGATCGAGGAGCGGGCCAAGTTCCTGACTCGCATCGGCGATGCACTCGGTGCCCGTATGGACGAAATCGCCACCGCCATCTCCAAGGAGACCGGCATGGCCAAGTGGCTCTCGCAGTTGGTGCAGGTCGGCCTGCCGATCAACAGCTTCAACTCGGCAGCCGCACTGGCCGAGGCCTATCAATTCGAAGAGAAGATCGGCACGTCGCTGATCGTTCGCGAGCCGATCGGTGTCGTTGCCTGTATCACGCCGTGGAACTACCCGCTTCACCAGATCGCAGCGAAGGTCGCCTACGCGATGGCCGCCGGCTGCACCGTCGTGCTGAAGCCGAGCGAGGTGGCGCCGATCGATGCGTTCATCCTCGCCGACGTGATCAACGAGATCGGCCTGCCGGCCGGCGTCTTCAATCTGGTCTCGGGCGTCGGCCCGGTCGTCGGTGAGGCAATGGCCTCGCACCCCGACGTCGACATGGTTTCGTTCACGGGCTCGACCCGCGCCGGCAAGCGTGTTGCCCAACTCGGCGCCGAGACGATCAAGAAGATCGCCCTCGAGCTCGGTGGCAAGAGCGCAAACATCATGCTCGACGATCTGGACGTGGCTGGCTTTGCCAAGGCAGTCAGCGACGGAGTCGGCAAGGCATTCCTGAACTCCGGACAGACGTGTTCGGCGCTGACGCGGATGTTGGTCCCGAAGACCCGTCTGGCCGAGGCCGAGGCAATCGCCGGCGCAACCGCCAGTGCAATGGTCGTCGGGTCACCGTTCGCCGAAGGAGTGCATCTCGGGCCGCTGGCCTCCGCCACCCAGCGCGACCGCGTCCAGGGGTACATCCAGAAGGGCATCGACGAGGGTGCAACGCTGGTCGCCGGTGGCCTCGGGAAGCCGGAGGGAACCGATGTCGGCTTCTACGTCCGCCCAACGGTGTTCTCTGGCGTGACCCCCGACATGACGATTGCCCAAGAGGAGATCTTTGGACCGGTGCTCTCGATCCTCGGCTACGAGGACGAGGATGACGCCGTCAGGATCGCCAACGGGGTGGTGTACGGCCTGGCCGGAGGCGTCTGGTCAGGGGACAAGGCGCACGCCGAGCGGGTCGCTCGCCGGCTGCGTACCGGCCAGGTCGAAGTCAACGGCGGAGCCTTCAATCCGAATGCGCCGTTCGGTGGCTACAAGCAATCGGGCATCGGTCGCGAGTACGGCAAGTTCGGTCTCGAGGAGTTCCTCGAGATCAAGTCGCTCCAGCTGTAGACGCAGCTGGAGAGGCAGTCGGCAGTGATCCGGAAAAGCGAACAGGGATCGCTTCGCGTCGGTGAGGGACGAGAAGCGATCCTGTTCGATTCTTGCGAATCGTGTGCGGTTGACCACTATCGGTGGTGGAGCGGTCGGTCGTTCAGCAGTTGACGAGCCCGACTCTCGACGTCCTCGCGATTGACGTATCCGCCACACATCCGCCGAACACCCGTGTACGCGAACCGCCCGTGCAACACACGCCAGTTGTCGAACAGCATTGCCTCGCCGGGAACCAACACGTGACGCCATTGCATTGTTGGATCGTTGGCGATGGTGTCGAAGATTCGCAGCGCCGCATAGAAAGCGATCATCTCGCTCTCGGGGAGCAGGAACGGAGCGCGGTCGTAGTTGTTGAACGAGACCTGGACGAGCACACCGGTGTGGTCGTGGCGCAGAACCGGGCGAATCGCCATCAGGTGCGCGCCGTCGCCGATGTACTGCCCGGGTACCAACACGCTGGTAAGGGTCGCATAGTGCACCGGATGCTCGCGTCGCATCAGTGCGGCAACCGCCAATGCGTCGACCATCGTCGATTCACCGCCTGTTCCGTCGAACTGCAGGCAATGCAGCAGCTGCACGCCTGGCGCGTCGTGGGAATATGTTCCGTCGGTGTGCGGACGAAGTTCGAGATGGGTGTACGCGGTGTCGGCTTTGGTCAAGTCGGCTGTGAACTCCCACATCCCACCGAAGATGGTCTCGCGCACGTATCCGATGCGGCGCAGCAGTGCCTCCGTCGCCGAGGTCTCGGCCGGTGTACCGACCGCAATGCAGAACCCGTACTGGAACGTCTTCTCCAACCATTCGCCAACGGCGCTGTCGCTGCTCATCACGGCGTCGTACTCGACCAGTGGCAGGGCAGCGCCGATCGACGCAGAATCCCAGAGTGTCGTCGGGGTACGAATGCTGGTGCCCACAGCCGTCGGCACCCGGTACCGAGCCAGGAACGAAAGTGGCAGCACCGACGCCGCGACGCCCGCCTGGTCCCACTCGATAACGAGATCACGGCGGAGAACGGCAGCTGAGGTGGCGATGATCACGGGGGGAAGGCCCGCAGTGAACAACTGCCGCTGCTGGGTCACCGGGTGCAACGTTTCGTCGTCGTGAGCGTGATCGCGTAGCCAGATCCACGGATAACTGGTGATGACGCCGTCGGACCATTCGACGTCGAGCGACAGCTGGCCGGGTGTCAGGCAGGTCGGCGAGACATCGGCACGCGCATCCGTGTCGTTGGCGGATGCCGATGATGCGGTTGTTGTCATGCACACGCAATTCTATTGAGTGGCGTCTCGGTTGTCGCTGTGAGTTGGTTCACTCGGAACAACGACGACGACGGCTGGACATCGAACGACCAAGACTTCGCCGAGGCCAAGACAAGTTGCTCTCCGCCGGATAGAACACACGTATGGCCATTGCGTGCGCGTACTGCGGGGAATCGCACCCGACTCCCGCCCAGGTTCGCGAATGCTGGCAACGTCATCAGGGTGTCGAGGCAGCGGTCGGCCCGCACGACGTTCTCGGCGCCGCGATTGACAAACGCGTCTGTCAGCCCTGGTTGAACCCCGGACCCGAAGCGTTGGCACGCGGCATCGTGATCGCTGCCGGCGCCAATGTGCCGACTCCGTGGGCCGCCGCACAGCGGGTCGTTGTCGATCGTTCGGTGTTGATCGACCCAGCGCAGACTATTGCAATGCTGCAGGCCCTGGCGGCCGCTGGTCGCCGGGCCGTGATCGAGGTCGCGGCGAACGTCCTGGACGAGATCCGGCAGCCACCACGTTCGGTTGATCCAGCGCCGCCGTACTCACTCGGCCCACGATTCTGGTTTCCGCTGGACGTGCTGCATCACCTCGTCTGGTCGAACGCGATCGATGCCACCGCTGCTGAACCATCGTGGCAGCTCGTCGACAGCGCAATCCGGTTGGGTGCCGCTCCCGCTCCGGCCGGAACCGAGGACTCCGGCGATGTGCAATTGTCCGACGGCAGCCTCGTCTGGCTCGACGGTGGGCCGATCCGCCGACGCGGCGCAATAGGCGGTGTACCGGTTCTGCATGCTGTGTCGGTCGAGCACGGCTCGTTGCTCGCTCCGGTCGAGCGCGAACCGGCCGCCGAATTGGCGCCCGACCAACGTGCGGCCGTGACCCACGTGGGTGCCGCAGCACGAATCATCGCACCTGCCGGAAGTGGCAAAACGAGGGTCTTGACCGAGCGCGCCCGACATCTGCTCGATGGGTGGCGCGTGCCGCCGGGGGCGTTGAGTCTCGTTGCGTTCAACAAGCGGGCCCAATTGGAGATCCAATCACGGACGACTGATCTGCGGGGTCTGCGGGTGCGCACCTTGAACGCGATCGCGCTGGCGATCGTCAACGGCAACGCTCCGTTCGCGGCGCAGTCCCGTTCGTGGCGAACGATCGACGAGGTCGATGTGCGGCGTGTCATCGGAACGCTGGTCTCGTTCCCGCGCAAGCGCAACACGGATCCGGTCGCGGCCTGGATCGAGGCACTGAGCGTGGTGCGCCTCGGACTGCGCACACCGGATGACGTGGAAAGCATGTACAACGGCGACGTCGACGGACTGGCCGAAATGTGGCCTCGCTATCGCGCCCGACTCGAACGCGACGGCGCTCTCGACTTCGATGATCAGATCTACCGTGCGATCGAACTGCTGCTGACCGACCCCGATGCCCGCTTCGCAGCGCAACGGGCCTGTCGGTTCCTGCTCGTCGACGAGTTCCAGGATCTGACACCGGCCCACATCCTGCTCGTTCGTCTGTTGTCTGCACCCGGCTTCGGCGTGTTCGGCGTCGGTGACGACGACCAGACCATCTATGGATACAGCGGCGCCAAACCCGAGTGGCTGATCGACTTCGCCTCGCTGTTCCCCGATGCCGGAGTCCACCCGCTCGAGGTCAACTACCGCTGTCCTGGCGATGTCGTCGTGGCCGCCGATCGCCTCGTCCGGCATAATCGACGTCGCGTCGCGAAAGTCATCCGCGGGGCAAGCCCGAACAGCACCGGCTTGCACGTTGTCACCTGCACAGCGGCCGGGTCGGACACGTTGACCGAAACGGTGGACATCGTCCGCAAGGCGCTGCAGAAGGGGCGTCAGCCGAGCGATGTCGCCGTGCTGACCCGGGTCAACGCCTTGCTGGCCCCCGTGCAGGTCGGTCTGCTCGCGCACGGCATCCGAGTCCAGGGCGGAGTCGGTACCGAGTTCCTCGAACGCACTGCGATCCGTGCGTCGCTGGCCTGGTTGCGTCTCGCCGTTGCCGGGCCCGAGTCGTTGCCGTCGCAGGATCTGGCCGAGGCCCTCCGACGTCCGTCCCGTCCGATGCATCCGAATGTCGCCAACTGGGTTGCCGAACAGCATTCCATTGCCGGTCTGCGACGGTTGGCGGGACGGATCACCACGGAGCGCGATGCCGTTCGAGTCGCCGCGTTCACCGACGATCTGACCCGTCTGCAACGAATGGCCACGATCTCGACGACCGCCGAGATCCTCGGATCCCTGGCCGACGACGTCGGCCTCGGCGCAGCGATAGCGACACTCGACGACGGTCGACATGGCATGAACCGCGCGGCGCAGAACGACGATCTGGTCGCGATGGCTCAGCTTGCCGCATTGCACCCGGATCCCGCATCGTTCGGTGACTGGCTGCGTATCCAGCTCACCGAGCGGCGATCAGACGACGGCGTGGTGCTGTCGACCGTCCATCGCGTCAAAGGGCAGGAATGGCCGGTCGTGGTGGTCCACCACGCCGAGGCCGATCAGTATCCCCACCGCCTGGCTGAAGACCTCGAGGAGGAGCGGCGCGTGTTCCATGTCGCCATCACGCGAGGTTCCGAGCACGTGCACGTCGTGGTCGGCAGTGATCCTTCCCCGTTTCTCGAGGACATGGGCCGCGAACCACCCGAGCGCCTCGCCGACGACCGGACGGTCACGGCGCATCCGACCCGAGGCGGCAGTTCTACGGTGACCTCGTCCGCGCCCACGAGGAACAAGCCGGCCGGCCGGGAGACGATGTTCGACAAGGTCACCGTGCTCGCTGCACCGGGCTTGGTCATCGTCGACGGTGGCCAGGAGTGGACCATCGAATCGGTGGAGGCCGACTCGGCCGTCGCCCGGCGAGGCGGCGTGACCAGACGTTTCTCGTTCGGCTCGTCGGTCGTCACCGCCGGTCGTCAGCGCGGCCCGCTACGCACAACGGCCAACGACGTTCCATCCGCATCATCCATTCGCGCCCACGACAAACTGCGCCAGACGCGAGAGCGGTTGCGTTCGGGCAAGCCGGCCTACGTGGTGTTCGACGACAAGACGCTCGAGGCGATCGCGCTTGCCCTGCCGTCGACGATCCGCGACCTGGGCACCATCCCCGGCATCGGTCCAGCGAAGTTGGAGCAATACGGCGATGCGATCCTGCTCGCCGTGGAGGACGCCTCGGATCACGGCTGATTCCCTCGATACGAGCCGACCGGGCTCATGGCGGCGGTGGCGTCTGGTGAAGTATTCTCGTGTGCGCGGTGGGCGATTGACCGGCAACGGACCCAGCATCGGATGCGTTGGCGGCTCGCGAGGTGATTGCTGCCAGTCGCTTGGTGCTCGACGCGTTGCCGCGTGCCATCACGGTCCTCGATGGCGACGGAATGATCGTGGGCTGGAATCAGGTGTCCGAACATTCCTACGGTTGGACGTCCGCTGAAGCCGTCGGCCGATCGATGTACGAACTGATGACCCCGCCCGATCTGCGCGTTCTCGCAAGGTCGATCGTCGAGACGGTGCTGAAGGGTGAGAGTTGGTCGGGACCTGTCACGGTCGTCCTTCGCGATGGAACCACGCGCTCGACTTCGTCCTTCCTCAGTCCGCTGAGGAGTCTGCACGGTGACATCATCGGGGTGGGGTGTGCGGCAGACGATGCCGCCGGTGACGACGACGTCCGACGCCTCGAGAAGCAGGCGGACGTCTTGTCCGAGCATCTCTTGCTGGCCATCGAAGCAGGTCGATTGGGAACCTGGCAGTGGACCAAGGCCACGGGTGTCACGGTCTGGAACGTGCAAATGGAGCGACTGTTCGGTCTCGAGCCGAGCACGTTCGACGGTACCTATGACGCGTGGGTCGCATTGCTCCACCCGGATGACGTGCACCACTCGATCGGTGCCCTCGACCAGGCGGTCGCGGACCAGGGCTCGTATGCGGTCGAGCATCGAGTGGTCTGGCCCGACGGGTCCGAGCATTGGTTGCAGCGACCCGTATCAACGATGCCGAGAGCGCGGCGGAGCGAGAGCGTGACCGTGGCAGACCGCGTGCGCCGGGTCGGTGAAATTGCTTCCACTCGAGCGACATGTCGATCGTGATCTGCGGGTAGTCGCGAGATCGCTTGAAGTATGCATCCTGTAGCCGCTCGATGCCGAGCACAGGATCGATGCCGCCCGGGTCGAGGCTGAAGTCCCAGCTGCGCGCATCATGCGTCCGGCCGCAGATGCCCATCGGCCGTGATCCGCGTCGTGATGTAGTTGCTGTCCCGGTTGAACTCGACGCCCGGTTCGACGTACGTGCCGTCTGCCATGCTCACAGGATGACCGATTCGTTGACCGGACAAACTGTCGAACTCCTGCAGACCCTGATCCGCAACGAGTGCGTCAATGACGGAACGCCGGAATCGGGGCACGAATCCAGAAATGCCGACACCCTGGAGACGTTCTTCGACGGGTCTGGGCTCACGTTCGAACGGTATGAGCCGACGGTGGGGCGGGCGTCGCTGGTCGGCCGGATCGAGGGGTCGGACCCCCATGCCCCGAGCATCTGCCTGATGGGGCACACTGATGTCGTTCCGGCCGACCCGGAGGGCTGGAGCCGCGATCCGTTTGCCGGTGACCTCGTCACCGATGCATCTGGCGTCGACGAGGTGTGGGGCAGGGGAGCCGTCGACATGCTCAACCTGACCGCCTCGATGGCCGTTGCCGTCCGTGAACTGGCGCGGCGGGGCTTCCGGCCACGGGGTGACCTGATCTACTTCGCGGTGGCCGACGAGGAGTCAGGGTCGACGTACGGCGCGCAGTGGATGGCAGACCACCGACCCGAGGCGATCCGCTGCAATTACGTGCTCTCGGAGGCGGGTGGGCTCCACTTGGGGCCTGAGGACAGCGCCTCGATCGGTGTGCATGTGGCCGAGAAGGGCGTTGCCTGGCGACGGCTTCGGGTTCGCGGGACACCGGGCCATGGCTCGGCGCCCTACAGGTCTGACAACGCGCTGGTCAAAGCAGCGGCTGTGATCCAGCGACTCGCTGCGTACTCGCCTGCGCCACGTGTCCACGAGATGTGGCGCCAGCAGGTCGAGGCATTTCGTCTGCCCGAAACAATGGCAGCGATGTTGCTCGACCCGGCGCAGATCGATGACGCTCTGGCAGCGATACCTCATCTCGGACTGGCCCGGCAGTTGCACGCCTGCTCGCACACGACCTTCTCGTGCAATGTCATCGAAGGTCCGATGAAGACCAACACGATTCCGAGCACGATCGACATCGGCGTCGACGTGCGCACTCTGCCTGGCGAGACCGCTGCAGACGTTCAGGCCCATCTCGATGCCGCACTCGGTGAGTTGGCCGGCGAGGTCGAGGTGGAGATCGTGATGGACGATGCTGCGAGCATCAGCCGCACCGACAATCCGATGTGGGACGCGTTGCAGCGCAGCGTCAACAAACCGTTCCCGGCGGCTCGATTGTCGGCACAGATGATGGTCGGCTTCACGGATGCGCGCATCTTCCGACGGATGGGATCGGTTGCCTACGGTGCCGGCCTGTTCAGCCCGGATCTGCAGGCCGGTGACTACGCATCGAGATTCCACGGCAACGACGAACGGATCGATGTGGACTCGCTGCGACTGACGACCCAGTTCTGGCTCGACGTGGTCACCGAATTCAACGGATGAAACCAACTCTCGTGTCGGCCCACACCGAGGATCAATACGGCGTGGCCGCCCCTGAGTTCGTCACACTCGCATCAAGAGGTCGGTGAGGATCTCGTCTGGGCCGCGCCGTCGGTGATTCGATGCGTCCGATCTGCTGATCTCGATCGCTGCTGCGTCGAGCAATGAACGGAGTGCCGCCAGGTCGTCCGACGGTCGTAGGGATCGTGCCGGCTCGCGGATGTCTGCGACGGTGACGCAGGTGAGGCAGGCATCATGGACGAATCGACTGAAGGGGCGTGGTCGCGAGTGGGCGAGGAGGCCACACAGGGTCAGACGTTTGCCATCGTTGCCGGCAATGCCCGAGGGTCGCATCGAGTGGGTGCGTTGCCGGCCCTGGTTGTAGCCGGTCGACCCGCATTCGTAACGGTTTGCGACCGGGCGGAGGTGGGCGAGGGGGCCGCCGGGTTGCATGATGATCCGGTCCGGTGGTGGCAGGACCCCGAGCCCGCGCCGGCGTTCGTAGGCACGTTGGCGGCAGCTGTGTCGGCAGTAGATGAGGGGGCGGCCGGGCCGTGTGATGATCGGGAATGTGTTGCAGCACCAGCCACACTGTCGCATCGGTTCCGACGTCTCGCCGGTTGCTACAGGTCCTGCTGGTGTGGGGGACGCGTCCGATGCGTCGATAGGGAACAATGACGTTGCCATGCGTCAGTCGTAACAGACCGCTGTGACAGAGTCTCCAGACGTCGTCACGTGACGGTTTGATCCCGGCATACACCCGTTGTTCGCCGCCGTTCTGGATCCCAACGTGACGATTCGCTCCACGTTGCGACGTCGACCCTGGC
>JAYTOM010000039.1:0-1714 GCA_043747765.1 Actinomycetota bacterium | reverse complement strand
CCGGCCGGGCAAGGGTGGCATCGAGAACATCTGTCGATGAACACGCAACGAGGGTGTGTCGCCCTGTGGCTTGGTTCCGAGAGTGGAAAGGAGACGGGGCAGGACGGGACCCGGCAGCTGATCGGCGACCTGTGGTTGAACAGACATCAGCCCGGCACCGCTGTCGTTTGTGGCGTGGCCGCCGGCGTGGACGTGTGGTGGACCTTGCCCCAACCAGGCTTCAATGGTCCGGCAATCATCCATCCGATGACCAACACAGGCACAAGTGCCAGTGCGGTGATCGAAGCGATGCGAGCCCGGTCGTCGATCGGCGGACGTGCCTTGAGACGCCACGCCACCGACGCCAACACGCTCGCGACACACACAGCGTCGAGCGCCCACATCCAGCGTGACCGGGTGTCGCTCCCCGTGCCGAGCGCGTGCACGAGCGCGATCGGCCACATCACATATGTCAGCAGATGCACCTTGCGCCACGTGGCGTAGCCGATGTGGAGCCGGAGCATGCTCGTCAGCACGATCGCCAGTAGGAGATCGACAGCAACGGCACCGAGACCGAGCCAGATCGGTCGGTACCCGGCCCGAAACGGGATGATTGCGTCGATCCAGCCAATGGGTGCAAAACCGTCGATCACGGTGGTTGCCACGTGCAGTGCGATGAACGCGAGCACCAGGAGCGAGACATTTCGGTGGGTCAATTGCACGACCAGCCGGGGCATCCGTTCTGCACCCCAGCTCAGCAACGTCGGCGTGCCTGTCACGAATGCGAGGGTCAAGAGAAGCAGTGACACGGCTCCTGTCCCGCGCGTGAAATACCACATCGCCAGCGATTGGGTGAGCGCGATCATGCCATCACCGCGTTCGGCCACGCACCACAGTGCAACACCTCGCCATTCCGCCGCACCAGACGCGCTGGCACCCCGAGCGACATCACCAAGTCGAGTCCTCGCTCGCCCCGTACGATCGTCGTCGTCGAAACGATGTTCGCCTGCACGCATGACTGAGCCGCAATGGTGACGGTTCGCCAGAACTCGGTGGCCGGTTGTCCCGTCGCCGGATCGATCAGGTGATGCATTGCGACCGCGCCCCGGCTCCACCTGCGCACGGTCGTCGAAGACGTCGCCAGGCCGCCGTCGAACACGACGATATCCTCACCGTCTTCGTGGATGTCGGCGGCGTGCCACTCCATGACCCTCACCGGCCACCCGTCGGCGGGCGGCGGGCCCGAGCACGCAATGTCGCCGCCGATGCTGACGAGCACGCCGCAGTCCGCAGCACGACTTGCCGAGGCTGCTGCCCGGTCGGCAGCGAACGCCTTGGCGGTGGCGCCGAGATCGAGGCGAACTCCGCTCGGCATTCGGACGCGCCTGTGCTCTCGATCGATCTCGACGACCTGCCATCCCGCAACCTCGGCGAATCGGGCGATTGCCGGACCGTCACAGACCCGACCGAAGTCCCGGTCGTAGCCGAGCAGCCGAAGCGAATGTCCGATCGTCGGATCGAGATCACCGTCTGTGAACCGTGCCGCCTCCATGGCCACATCCAACGCTTCGAGCAGCACGTCACCAACGGCCGTTGGACGACCCGCTGATCGGTTCAGTCGCTCGAGGTCGGAGTCGTCACGAAATCTGCTGCAGGCGCGATCGACCGCGTCGATCTCGGCACGTGCGACTGCCTCAGCGATCCGAATCGCATCGGGATCTGTCGTCATCACCAC
>JAYTOM010000038.1:0-11335 GCA_043747765.1 Actinomycetota bacterium | reverse complement strand
TCAACGTGTCGAGCGCAGCGTGTCGCGACGCAGGATTGCGTTGGCGGAGCAGCGGCATGATGCGCTGCTCGAACAGGGCGCACTCGCGATCTGCGCTCTGTTTCCACGATCGGAGGTGCCGAGCATCGATCCCGTTGGCCAGAAATCTTCCCGCCACCGTCGCGATCTCGAGAGCGTCAGCCGAATACGTGGCGTCGCGCCCAGTTCCCTTTGCGCCGATCAGCCCATACGACTCGAGTTCGTCCAATTGACCGAGCGTGATGTGTGCCGCCGCGCAGAACTCCTCACGGTTGTAGGGCACAAAACCCTCGGCAGGAGAACTCGTGTGCGGAGAATCCTTGGCCGAAGAATCGTTCGAAACAACGGTCGAAAGGACTTCAGTGACCGGCGCCACCGGCGCGGTTGCATCGGAGCGAGAGGGCGCAGTGGGCCCTGATGGTTTCGGGGGAAACACCGTGGCCGCTGGAGCCGACTCGAGCGCGACCTCGGCGGGATTGGTGGTCGGTGGCGTCGCCAGGAAGCCGACGTTCGGAGAGGGAGCAGCCTGATCCGTGCTGATCGGACCCGTGCTGGTCGGGGCGCCCGTCGGACTGCCGGTCAGCGGGACGGCAGGGGTGCGCCGCTGCGGCACCACCGGGGTGATCGGTACGGACGTCGTGATCGGCGTCGGCGCCGACGATTTCGGGCTGTTTTTCGATCCAGGGATCAGAGCTCGACCATCGGCCCACTCGGGGCCGCCGTCGGTTCGACGAAAGACGCTGTCGCGCGGATCGAGAGCGTCGTTGATCGGCGAGGTCTCGGCCGAGTACGCACGATTCGATTGCGCGAGATTCGATTGCGCGAGATTCGAGTGCGCGAGATTCGAGTGCGCAGCGTTCGATGGGGACACGTTCGATGGGGACACGTTCGATCCGGACGTGACCGTCGAGGCGCCCTGGCGCACCTCGACGTTACGGATGCCACGCGGCGGAGTTCGGGCCCCGGTCGGATCCCCCTCGAGCGAACCGGACTCGATGCGGTCGCGGATGACTTTGAGCGGCAGGAAGTTCTCGCGCTGCTCGTGCAGGATCGCGCGCAGCAGATCGACGTCGTGATCGTAGAACTTGCGGTAGCCCGAAGGGGTGCGCTCGGGCTCGATCAGGCCCTGGCTCTCGAGGAAGCGGATCTTCGAGATCGTGACATCGGGAAAGTCCTCAAGGAGCAGTCCGAGGACTTCGCCGATCGAGAGGTATTGGCCGTCCGACACTCCTACTGAGCCCTCTCGAAGAAGACCAGTCGGAACTTGCCGACCTGCAGTTCATCGCCCTGACGCAAAGGCGCCTCGTCGATCCGCTCCTGGTTCACGTACGTACCGTTCAACGAGCCTGCGTCGCGGGCGATGTATCCGGTTGCCGTCCGTTCGACATCCGCATGTCGGCGCGACACCGTGATGTCGTCGAGCATGATCTCGCTGTCCGGATGCCGACCGAGACGGGTCAGCGGATCGGAGAGCACGAACGTCTCTCCTGCCTGAGCACCACTGCGCACGATCAGGACACCGCCCTCGGCCGGCAGGTGACTGAGGTCCACCTGCACATCGTCGGCGGGTGCTTCCAGAAGGGGATCGACCTTGGCGATCGAGATCGTGTGGTCGGCGTTGAGGTCGAGCGCCGTCCCGCATGCCGAGCAGAACAACGATTCAGGTGGATTGCGATGACCGCAACGGTTACAGAAGACGTATGCCACAAAGAACTCCCTACCCCTCGGTCAATGTGCGA
Source organism: Actinomycetota bacterium (assembly GCA_043747765.1). Lineage (GTDB taxonomy): Bacteria > Actinomycetota > Acidimicrobiia > Acidimicrobiales > Ilumatobacteraceae > WLMZ01. The sequence goes on along the minus strand of JAYTOM010000038.1, from coordinate 9,578 downwards.
TACCCGGCGGCATCGAGCAGCTGATCGAGTTCGGCGGCGACCGATGGAGCGATCTCGCACAACCATCCATCGCCGTACGGATCCGAGTTGAGCACGGACGGGTCGCTGTTCAGCGCCTCGTTGACCGCAGTCACGGTTCCGGAAACCGGGGCATACACGTCGGACACGGACTTCGTGCTCTCCACCTCGCTGAAGCTGTCGCCCACACCGACCACGGTGCCGACGGACGGGATCTGGACGAACACGACATCACCCAATGCATCCTGGGCGTAGTCCGTGATTCCGATCCTGACGCTGCCACCCACCCGCTGAATCCACTCGTGATCGGATGAGTAGAGCAGGTCGTCGGGCACGTTCACGGTGCTTACGGTAGCCAACTCACGACCCCGCGCGTAACAGATCCGACGATTTGACCTCAGGTGGAGACTGAGGCCGAATTCATGCCAACCACCGTGCTGGTCAGCGCAGCAGTTGACGAATGCGACGCGAATATTCCTGCGCCAGTTTGCGCGCCTCGGAGTCGGTCGATGCCTCGGCCCAGACATGCGTGACCGGCTCTTCCGGATCCGGAAGGGCGAGCACCCAGCCGTCGGCATGGACGACCTTGACGCCGTCGATCAGGACGACATCGCGCCCACCCATTTCAACCAGGGTGCGCATGACCAGGCCCTTTTGCTCCCATGGTGTGATCACCGTCTCGTGGGTCAGGTGAACTTTGGGCAGAGCGTCGACGACTTCTGCGAGCGACCGGTCGTGGCGAGCAAGCAGGTCCATCATCTTCAACAACGCACCGGCTGCGTCGAATGCGGGGAGGAAACCGGGAAGGATGTAACCCCCGGCGCCGTCGGACGCAAATCCGACGGCTGGCTCGTTCGCTGCACTCATCAACGCGGCGATCGAGATCTTTGTGTGAACGACATCCACACCGTGCGCTTTGGCGATGTTCGTGGCCTGCTGAGTGACGCTGACTGGCAACGCGATCGTGTCGCCGAGCAGATGGTCGCAAACGAGATCGACGAAAGCCAGCATCGCGTCGGTGTGATTGAGGACCCGTCCCTCGTTGTCGATCAAGGTCAACCGCTCGCCGTCGGCGTCGAGGATCGCACCGAGATGGGCGCCCGATGCGCGGACCAGGCCGGCGACCCGCTCCGCCGCCGCGGTGGCGTTGAAGTTCACACGCGCCGACGTGGACACGTAGGGGTTGACTGCCAACACGTCGGCACCGAGCTTGCCGAGCAGCGTCGGCATGACGAGGGACGTGGCACCGAAGCTGTAGTCGACGACGAGCTTGAACTTGTGGTCTCGGATCGCCTGCCCCTCGACCGTTGCCTCGAGCGCGACCGTGTATTCCTCGAGGGCCCGCGGCGGAATCTGGATGTCGCCGACTTCTTCGGCCAGAACCCGCCGGAAGTCCTCGCGCTGGAACAAGCGCTCGATCTTGCGTTGTCCGTCTTCGCTGATGTCCGTGCCAGCCGCGTCGAAGAACCGCACCATCACCCGTGATGGGTCGTCGTGGTGCAAACGGACGGTGATGCCGGCGAAGACTCGCGGCGAGCGGGTAACGAAACGAGTAACGGGAACGCTGGCGACCTCGAGGTCCAACACATCGACGCCTGCGGCATTGAGACCAGCCATCATCGCCCGCTTCAACATCCGCGCAGCACGGCTGGAGTCCCTGGACGTGACCACCGTTGTGCCTTTCTTGAGCGATGTGCCATGAGCCATCGCGAGCTTCACCGCGAGTTCCGGCGTGACGTCGACGTTGGCCAGACCAGTGACGCCGTCGCGCCCGAAAAGACTGCGTGAGCCCTTGCTCTCCCAGACAATGCTGGTGTTGATGACTGCGCCGTCTTCGACGGTCTTGAACGGATAGACCTTGACATCGCCGGACAGGACTGCACCATTGCCGACGAACACCGAGTCGCCGAGCACGACGCCCTCGTCGATCCGCACGTTCGAGCGGATGCTGCAGCCACGACCGATGATGGCCCCGCGCAGGCGGGCTCCCCCACCGACATAGACGTTGTCGTGCACCACCGACCGCTCGATGTGCACGTCGGACAGCAGCCGTACGTTCGAGCCGAGCACGGTGTACTCGCCGAGGTGGCAGCCGGCCTCGACCTTGGAGCCGGGCCCGATCACCGCCGGGCCGGTGATGGTTGCGTCGGGCGACACCTCGGCCCCCTCGCCGAGCCAAATACCGTCGTTGACGCGGAACCCGGGGATGTCCACGCGAACCTTCTGATCGAGGACGTCCTTGTGCGAGCCGAGATACGCCTCGAGCGTCCCGACGTCTTCCCAATAGCCCTCGGCGACAGCGCCGTACAACGGTCGCCCGTCGGCCAGGAGGGCTGGGAAGACCTCGCTACTGAAGTCGACCGAACGCCCTGACGGGATGTACCTGAAGATCTCCGGCTCGAGTACATAGATGCCCGTGTTGATGGTGTCACTGAAGACCTGACCCCACGTCGGCTTCTCGAGGAAGCGGTCGATCGTGCCGTCCTCGCGCGTGATCACGATTCCGAAGTCGAGCGGGTTCTCGACAGCGGTCAGGCCGATCGTCGCGACCGCTTCGTGCTCGTCGTGGAAACTCAGAATTGCGCCCAGATCGATGTCGGTCATCACGTCGCCGGAGATGACGAGGAACCGTTCGTCGAGGAGGTCCCGAGCGTTACCGACGCTTCCCGCTGTGCCGAGCGGCGTGGCTTCGTGGGCGTAATGCATCTTGACGCCGAATTCGCTGCCGTCGCCGAAGTACGTCTTTATCGCGTTGGCAAGGAAGGCCACCGTCACGACGATCTCGTCGAAGCCGTGACTGCGCAGCAGGTTGATGACGTGTTCCATCATCGGCACGTTGGCGATCGGCAACATCGGTTTGGGGGCATTCGAGGTGAGAGGCCGCAGGCGAGTTCCCTCGCCGCCGGCCATGATGACGGCCTTCACGATTGGTCCGATCCGGTGTGATGGGTGACGCTCTGGTCAGTCTGGTCCACGTAGTCGCTCGTCATGCTCGCGCCCCCTTGGCCGCTCGTTCCATCCGTCCGTCGCGCAGGTTCTTGCGCAGCACCGGAACATAGGCGATCGCCGTGTAGTAGCTGAGGATGATGCCGGGCACGGCCAGCAGCCACGCAGCGACCTCGAACAGCTTGCGAACGCCGAGATCGGATGAGCCGATCAGCAGCCCCGGGAGTGCGAACATCAGCAGGAAGGTCGCCAACTTGCCGAGGTACGTGACGTCGAATCGCTTCATTCCGGCGATGGTGGCGGTGAGCACCGTGCCCCCGAAGATGACCTCCCTGGCGAGGACCAGCCAGTAGAACCAGACCGGGCCGGCATGGTCGATGATCATGCCGCCGAGACCGACGATGAACATCAGCCTGTCGGCTGTCGGGTCCAACACCTTGCCGAGGTTGCTGACCTGGTTGTAGTGCCTGGCGACGTAGCCGTCGATCCAGTCGGTTGCACCCAGACCGCCGAGCAGCCACGCGGCGCCGGCGCGGTTGTCGCGGCCGAAGAGCAGGTACAGGAACAGCGGGATGCACAGCAGGCGGACCAACGACATCACGTTCGGGATCGTCAGGATCCGGCTCGTGTCACCCTCGTCCACCGTTTCCGCACGGATGTGCGGGACCTGCACAGATGGACCCTCGTTCGGCGTCACGGCGGCCATCGTAACAACCACGGTCTTTGGACATAGTGTCTGGCGATGAGCACGATCTTCACCCGAATCATCGACGGCGAGATCCCTGGCACGTTCGTGTACCGCGACGACCTGTGCGTGGTCTTCATGTCGATCAACCCGATGGCCGTCGGGCACGCGCTCGTCGTGCCGATACAGGAGGTGGACCACTGGATCGACTGCTCCGGCGAATTGGTCGCACATCTGTTCGCGGTGAGCCACCGCATCGGCCGGGCCCAGAGGATTGCGTTCGGCTGCGAGAAGGTCGGTCTGATCATCGCCGGATACGAAGTCCCGCACGCCCACATCCATCTGATTCCCACCTCCAACATGTCGGAACTCTCGTTCGCGAACGCAGCGACTTCGGTCGACTTCGGAGCCCTCGCTGCGGCCGCAACGGCAATCGAGGACGCACTCGCCGCTCTCACCCCGTGACAGACTCGGTCCGGTACCGCTGCCCGGTCTGCCTGCTCTGCCTGCCGGCCGTCGAACGGGGATACGAATGCGAGAACGGTCACCGCTTCGACCGGGCAGGCGATGGGTACGTGAACCTGCTTCCCGTTGGTCGGCTGAAGGGACGTCCGGCGGGTGACAGTGCGTCGATGATCGTGGCTCGTCGAAACGTGTTCGACGCCGGTTTGTACGATCCTGTCATCCATGCCGTGGCCGACTGTGTCGTCGAGGCACTGCCACATCGATCTTCACGCGTGCCAACTGTGCTCGATTGCGGTTGCGGGGAGGGAACCTATCTTGCTGCAGCGCTCGCAGCAGGTGGAGCCGACAGTGACGGAATCGAGGGCTGGGGAATCGACATATCGAAGCCAGCGGTGCGCCTGGCGGCACGCCGTCACCGAGATCTTCGATTCGCTGTCGCTTCGTCGTACGCGCTTCCCTTCGAGGACGACTCCTTCGATGTCGTGCTCAGTGTGTTCTCGCCACGCCCGTTCACAGAGATGATGCGCGTCCTCGTGCCGGACGGGACTGCCGTTGTCGTCACACCCGGGCCCGATCACTTGCAGGAATTCAAGTCTGTGATCTACGCCGATCCTCGACGACACCAGGAGCCGACGGAGAACAATGCCGACCGCTGGCCGATCGACCCGATGTTGGTCGTCCCGATCACCTTCGAAGTGTCCCTCGAGAATCCGAGTTGGCGCACCGCGCTGCTCGAGATGACGCCGTTCTGGTGGAGTGCTCCGGCGGCTGACCGAGCGGCGATCGCCGAGTCGGTGTCTGCAGTGACGGTGGACATGCGAGCCTGTATCTACCAACGTTCCGGATGACGCCAGCGGACACTCGTTTCACCGTCCTCCTCGATCCGGCCGGTCACCCGTTCTGCGTTGTCTTGCATGACTGAGGACTAGCCTGCGCCGATGCTCTTCCGACTCGGCACACCCGTGCTCGTCATCGTCATCGTCGTGATCGTGGTTGGGACGACACTCGGTGGGGTCGCACTCGGCCGCCGGCTGGAATCGGCACACGACGCAATCAGAGAGCCGGTCGGCGTCGTCCAAGCGGCTCTGCTCGGTTTTGTCGGCCTGCTGCTCGCGTTCGGACTGACGATGGCCGTTGGCCGGTACGAATCGCGCCGAGGGGCCCTCGTCGTCGAAGCCAACGCAATCGGCACCGCCTTTCTCCGGTCGGAGACGATCGGCGAACCACAACGGTCAGAGTCGATCACACTGCTGAGAACCTATGTGGACGGCCGGATCCGTCTCGCCCACCTCGTGGTGGAGACGTCTGCATTCGGCAGCGAGGTCGATGCGAGCAAGGAACTGGAGCGGGCGCTGTGGAAACTGGCAGGACAAGCGCTGGTTGCTTCGCCCGACGGGACCGCTGTTCGGCTGTACGTGGACAGTCTGAACACCATGTTCGATGCCGGCAGCTCACGCGAGGCCGCATATCACGACCGTATTCCGCTTTCGGTCGCATACCTCCAGATCGGCGGCTCTGCACTGGCCCTCGGCGTACTCGGGCTGTACCTCGCGACCCTCGGCCGCCGCGTCCTCTCGGCGATGCTGGCTTCGGTGCTCGTCGCTCTGATCCTGTTGGTCGCGCTCGACCTCGATCGGCCACAACGCGGGCTCATCACGGTGCCGTCACGAGCGCTCGCCTCGCTTCAGCAGAACATGCAACAGGAGCCGGCCAGCGCCGCACCCTGACCGCCAGCTCAGCCCAGAATCACCGCCGAGGAATCAACCCCGACCCACAACCGCGACGACGCCACCGAGACGCGGTCGCCGTCCGGACCGTGGATCATGGTGGTCGAGAAGACGGCAACGTCGGTCTTGTCCGACATCAGCAGATTGGCCGACAGTCGGATGATCTCTGCGGTTGCAACCGTGCGGGTGAGGTCGGTCAGTTCGATCAGATCAGGTATGTCTTCGACCGAACTGTCGGCGAGATGGGGAGCCAGTGTCGACCGCATCAGACTCATCTCCAGATCGTCGATATCGACCCCCGTCTGGAGCGTCCCGGCAGCGATCTGGCTGAGCAGTCCGACGAGAGCGCCGCAGGCAGCCGAAGCGTTCTCCTGTCCTTCCCTGCGCACGTACCCGACCGCACCATCGACATCGAGGCCGATGTGGGGCATGACCACGTGGACGAACCGTCGGCGGCCGTCGACGCCAGGAGCATGACCGGCAGCGGCCGACAGGCCGGACCTGCCGAGGAACACCATCGCTGCGAGCCCGGACATGTCGAATGCCGGACCCCAGACCGCGTGCAGAGATTCAGTCACGGGGAACATCATCTCGTCGCGACAGACACCCACGACCGCCAATGCATTGCCACGAGCGAAACCGTGAGGCGCCAACACCCGAGCAGTCCACGCCGAGAAATCATCCACCGCCATCGCGTGTGCATATCGACGACCGAGTTCCAGCGTAGAGATGTCCTTCGGCACACCGAGAACGTACTGCCTGCAACCGCGCGACCACGGATACCTTGACGCTGTGGCTGAATCAACCGAACGACCCGACCTCGCGACAGCGCAGGTCCTGCATGATCAGGGCGCCTCTCGATACGAGGTCGTCGTCGACGGCACACGCGGCGGCTACGCCGAGTACGAGTTGCACGGCGATCAGATCACCTTCACACACACGTTCACCGACCCGGCGATGCGTGGTCGTGGCCTTGCGGCAATCGTGGTCCGTCGCGCTCTCGACGATTCCCGCATCGCCGGACGGACAGTCGTGCCGCAGTGTTGGTACGTCGCCCAGTTCATCGACCAGCGCCCCGAATACGCAGATCTGCTGGCACTCCCGGGCTGAGCCCGGAGGTGGAGCGCCGATTAGCCTCGGCTGTGTCTGCTGCGCCGTTCGCAGGAGGCAGTTCTTCGAGAATCGAGCCACCCATGAATCGTGAAGCCTGGATCATCGACGCAGTCAGGTCGCCCCGCGGCAAAGGCAAGGACACGGGTGCGCTGCACGAGGTCCATCCGCAGCGGATTCTCGCCCAGGTGCTCGAGGCGTTGCGGATCCGCAATGGATTCGACACCGCCGATGTGGACGACGTCGTGATGGGGTGTGCATCGAGCACCGGCGACCACGCGATGGACATCGCCCGGATGGCAGCGCTCGACGCCGGATGGTCGATCGAGGCACCGGGCGTGACCCTGAACCGCTTCTGCGGATCCGGTCAGCAGGCTGTCAACTTCGCCGCGATGGGCGTGCTGTCCGGATTCCAAGATCTCGTCGTCAGCGGTGGTGTCGAGTCGATGTCGCGCAGAGCGCCGATGCACGTCGATGGCTTCTCGGCCAACAACCACCATCTCCGCGATCAGTACAACATGGTCTCGCAGGGTATATCGGCCGACCTGATCGCGACCGTCGAGGGTTTCAGCCGCGCCCAGTGCGATGCACTCGCGGTCGAGAGCCAGAACCGAACCCAGGTCGCGATCGCCGAAGGCCGCTTCGAGCGGTCGCTCGTCCCCATCAACCACGATGACGGCACACTCGCCCTCGACCACGACGAGTTCCCGCGTCCGGGAACCACGATCGACGATCTCGCCATGTTGCAGCCGAGCTTCGCCAAAATGGGGAGTTACGTCGACAGGGACGCCAACTCCGAGATCACCATCGACCAAACCGCTCTGCTGACGTATCCGCACGTCGACCACATCGACCACGTCCATCACGCCGGCAACTCGTCCGGCGTGGTCGACGGCGCTTCGGCTGTGCTGGTGACGTCACCCGACTACGCACAAGCTCACGGGATGACGCCGCGGGCTCGCATCACGATGACCGCTGTCGCCGGCACGGAGCCCGTGATCATGCTCACCGCTCCGGGACCCGCTGCGAAGCGGTGCATCGAAAAGGCCGGAATGTCGTTCGACGACATCGATCTGTTCGAGGTCAACGAGGCATTTGCAGCTGTTGTACTGAAATTCCTGAAGGACACCGGCGTCGACTGGAACAAGGTGAACGTGAACGGCGGCGCGATGGCCCTCGGTCATCCCATTGGGGCAACAGGCGGAATGCTCATCGGAACACTTCTCGACGAACTCGAGCGGCAGGATCTGAGTACCGGTCTCGTCACGATGTGCACGGGCGGCGGGATGGGCACCGCGACCATCATCGAGCGGATCTGACGTGTCCGACGACTCGACCCCGAGTGCCGCGGCATGGCCTGCGCCGTCCACAGTCACCGACGCAGTCGCGTACCTACGAGCCAACGGTTACACCGATGACGTGGAACTCGACGGCTCAAACCTGTCGTGCTCGCGCACGCAGGTGAAATACGCGCTTGACAACGTGATCGTCGATCACACGTTCCGGTTCGAAGGTGACAGTGACCCGGGTGACGAGGCAATCGTGCTCGGCCTGCGATATCCGGATACGGACGTCAAAGCGACCCTCGTCTCGGCGTTCGGACATGACGCCGACCCGGCGACGACCGAGTTCTTCGCCAGGCTGCGCAGCCGGTGAAAGCCAGCACGCCCACTCGCATCCTGCTCGGCATCCTGACCACAGCGGGTGTCGCCCATTTCATCGCGCCAAAGGGCTTCGACGGCATCGTTCCCCGTGCACTCCCCGGTGCATCACGGATGTGGACCTACATCAGCGGCGTTGCAGAACTTGGTGTTGCTGTGACAGTCGCTGTGCCACGCACGCGCAGACTCGGCGGCTACCTCGCCACAGCATTGTTCATCGCCGTCTTGCCGGCCAACATCCAGATGGCAATTGATTGGGCCGACCGACCTTTGGCGCAGCGTCTGCTCGCCTACGGCCGGCTTCCGCTCCAGATTCCCTTGATCTGGCTGGCCCTCACCGTGGCTCGACGATCCTCAGGGCGTGTTCAACTCGCGTGAATCGTGCCGACGCACCGGTGTGATCGGATTGAATCGTAGGGCCGCTGCCGCCGAAAAAGTGCCCTGCAGATCGACGACCAGGTGGGCTGACGCGGAGAGATAGACGCAGAACCCGCCATCGGGATCGAGCGGCACGACCGCCACATTGGCAACCACCTTGCCGACGGTCATGTTGCTGTTCGACTTGGTCTGCGGACCTGCCACCAACGCCGAACATTTGTCGGCGGTCGCGTAACCGGCCTGCATGGCATCGGTCAGGGTGAGGTTGACCAGCACTGCAGATTCGCCGGCGGGGCCCTGGACACGGACGATCGTGTCCGCCGCATTCGGAGTTGCGCACTGCTGCGCCCCGGTGCTCGCCTCGATCTGACAGTTCCTGGTGTCGAGCAGACGCTGCGACGGTGACAGTGCAAAACCCCAGCCCCCGGCCGCCGCCGGAGCGAAGTAGCCCTGGAGATCGATCGCCTTCTGCGTCGTTGCGCTGGTGTACGAGCACATTTGTGCACCGGCCGTCGAGCTGGTGGTCGGAACGACCGCAAGATTCGCCACCGTCGAACCGGCAACGAAATTCGTGTTCGACCGTGTCTG
>JAYTOM010000037.1:0-34000 GCA_043747765.1 Actinomycetota bacterium | reverse complement strand
ATGGCGCTGAACGACGTCGGAGCGACAAAGTTCGATGGTTGCATAACTGCCAGTGGGGGACGGTACCCCTCGGCGGACCCATGAATGATCGCGACACGCGCCGGGTGACCGTTCTCGCATTCCTGGCGCTGTTCGCAGGCCGGCCACGCCAAAATCGTGGTGCGCGTGTTGGATAAAAGTTGGATTTATGTTGGATGGAGCCTCGTCAAGCCTGTCAACGAGGTTGTGAATAACATCATAATACCTGGTAGACCATTGTGGGGCGGGCGGGGATCGAACCCGCGACCCAGGGGTTATGAGCCCCCTGCTCTAACCACTGAGCTACCACCCCGTATACGGAAACGGGGCCCGAAGCTCGGACCCCGTATCGCTCCGAGAGCAGGGCTCGAACCTGCGACCCGCTGATTAACAGTCAGCTGCTCTGCCAACTGAGCTACCTCGGAAGGACACCGCGACATTAGCAGCGGCTGCTCCGCGTTCCACAGCCTTCAGCTCGGTCTCGTTCGGCAATCGCGATCAAGTCAGAGGTCGGTCACCCTTGGGAACCCCCCCTTCATGGACGGGGATCCAGTTGATCGTTCTCGTCGAAGATGATGTCGCAGATTTGAGTGCCGCCAGCGGCAATCATGCGCATTCGTCATCGGATGCGGATCGCCTTCTCCGAATTGGTTTCCATGTGACCGGACTGGTTCACTCGGCGTCGAGGAACTCTTTCAACTTCTGACTTCGCTGCGGGTGGCGCAGCTTGGCGAGAGTCTTGGCTTCGATCTGGCGAACGCGTTCACGGGTCACGCCGAAGTACTTGCCGACCTCTTCCAACGTGCGCGCTTGTCCGTCTTCGAGGCCGAAGCGCATCCTGACGATCTCCTGTTCGCGCTCGGACAGTTCGCCTAGCGCCTCGTCAACCGCGGCGATCAGCATCTTCTTCGCCGCCGCATCATCCGGCGCGTCGGCCGAACCGTCCTGGATGAAGTCGCCGAGGTTGGAATCGTCCTCCTCGCCGACCGGCGAATCGAGCGACAGCGGGTCCTGTGAGATGCGCAAGATGTCTCGGACGCGTTCGACCGGGATCTCGCAGCGATCGGCGAGCTCGTCGAGGGTCGGCTCGCGCTCGAGCTCCTGGTGCATCTGGCGTTGCATCCGCAGAACCCGGTTCATGCTCTCGACCATGTGCACCGGAATGCGGATCGTGCGGCCCTGATCGGCGATCGAACGGGTGATGGCCTGACGGATCCACCAAGTGGCATACGTGCTGAACTTGAAACCCTTGGTGTAGTCGAACTTGTCGACAGCGCGCATCAGACCGAGGTTGCCCTCCTGGATCAGGTCGAGCAGCTGCATACCCCTACCGCTGTACCGCTTGGCGATGCTGACGACCAGGCGCAGGTTGGCCTGGATCAGATTGCTCTTGGCCCGCTGGCCGGTAGTGACGATGCGCAACAGCCGTCGTTGCTCCGCCGAATCAAGCGAATCGCCACCCTCGTCCAACGCCGCAGCCGCGGCATAGCCAGCCTCGATCTGCTGAGCCATGAGACGTTCCTCATCGCCGCTGAGCAAGCCGACGCGGCCAATTTCCTTGAGGTACATCCGAACGGTGTCGCCAGTGGGGCCGGTCTCGTACTTCTCCGACATCCGTTCGGCGCGCCGGGTGCGCCGCTTCAGCAAATTGCCGGCTGCGTCGTCCTCTGGTTCAGCTGTGACGACTGGGACCGGCGTTCCATGAACGGGTGTGTCGGCGTCATCGGCGTCGTGTCCGTCGACAGCGTCGTCGATGTCGATGCCCTGTGTCGCCAGCGCCGCGGTGAGCTCGGCAAGTACATCGCCGGTCAACTCGACATCGAGCAACGCCTCGACTGCATCGTCGGCACGAACCGAACCCAGCTGCGAACCCGTCACGACAAGGGCATGCCACTTCAACGGATCGACGCCTGGGAAGGGCGGGTCCACTGCCGGCAGGCCATGTTCGATGTTGGTGTCGCTTTCGATCAGGCCCGCTCCTCGTTTCGCTTCTGAAGCCACCCTAGCAACCACTCCGCGGCGGTCTGGGGCGTGTCGCGAATCGTCAGTTGCTCCAGATGGACACGGGCTTCGCTGTCCTCGCGGATCATCACGCTGTCGGTGATTCGCAATCGCTTTCCCAGTTCACGTCGGACCGCCGCAGCGATCAGGTTCATCGCCTCGATCTCGGGATCCGCATCGACGTCGGCGACCGCCGCCCGTTCCAGCACCTCGCGCGCTTCGGGATCAGCGAGGTCGATGGACGCCGAGACGTCGCCGCCGGATTCGGCCAGCGCCAGGAACGCACGTCGATGCAGCTCCTCGCGGAAGAGGTCCTCGGTGAGCCACGGGGCGATCTCGTCCCAGCGCTGCATCAGCAGCGCAATGGCGACGAACTCGCCATTTTCCGATGTGCCGCGTTGGCGCTGCTCGGCGACGCGCACGGTGGGGTTACGTTGGCGACGCTCGGCGATGCGGAGGAGGTCACTCAACGGCAGGCCCGTGTGTGCAGCCACCTCACCGGCATAGAGCTGGCGGGTCATCACGTTGGGGTGTTCATTGAGCACGGCCATCGATTGCTCGCCGACGCGCGCCCGTTCCTCGGGCGACCGCATCGGCTTGCCGAGCATCACCCGATTGAGCCGGAATCGCAGGTACGGCAACGCGTCGTGGACTGCCCTGCCCAACGACTCGGGGTCCGTGACGCTGAGCTCGCCGGGGTCCTTGCCCGACGGGAACTGGGCGACGAAGAACGTCACCTGGTACTTCTGCTCCCACTCGTAGACACGCTCGGCCGCGCCCTGGCCCGCCTTGTCGGCGTCGAACGCCAGCACGACCTTGCTGGCGAAGCGCTTCAGGATTTGAACGTGTTGTTCGGTCAGTGCCGTACCGCATGTGGCGACCGCGCGCTTGATTCCCGCTTTGTGGAAGCCAATCACATCGGTGTAGCCCTCGCACACGATCACCTGATCCTGGGCGACGATGTCGGCCTTTGCCCAGTTCAGCCCGTACAGCGTGCGACTCTTCGCGTACACGACGGTCTCCGGCGAATTCTTGTACTTGGCCGGATCGGTGGAACCAGGGAGCACCCGCCCGCCGAGAGCGACAGCCTCGCCGTTGTCGGTGAATATCGGGAACAGGACGCGGCCACGGAACGAATCCTGGAGCCGGTTGGCCTTGTTCGTGAACGCCAGACCCGTGTCACGCAGCAGGTCGCCGGCGACACCGAGCTCGCGGCTCATCACGTCCCAGTCGTCAGGCGCCCACCCCAACCGGAACTGCCTGGCGATGTCGCCTGCCAGACCACGTCGGCGGAGGTACTCGCGCGCCTCACGGGCGTCGGGCGACGTGAGCAGACGGTCGTGGTACCAGCCGACAGCTTTGTCCATCGCCTCGACGAGTTGCTTGCGCCGGACACGTTCTTTGTTCTCGCCGCCGCTGGTGTAGTTGAGCGTGATGCCCGCCTTGTTGGCCAGGTGCTCCACCGCTCCGACGAAATCGGTGTGCTCGATCTCCTGGATGAACTTGAACACGTCGCCCCCGGCCGAGCAACCGAAGCATTTGTAGCGACCCATCTGTTCAGCCACGTTGAACGACCCGCTCTTCTCGGCGTGGAACGGGCACAAACCGACCCAGTTCTTACCCTGCTTGCGCAGCGCGACGTAACCCTGGACGACGTCGACGATGGACACGGTCGAGCGGATCCGCTCGATGTCTTCGTCGACGATGGCCATAGGTGGCCGAGGTTACCGGAGGCCTGCGCGACCGCCCTCGGTGTGTGCCTCGCAGCCGCCGAACATCAAGTGTTGGACTCGTTGGTGTCGGTTTCCTTGGTCTCGGTCTACTTGGTCTCGGTCTTCTTGGCACCCGAGGACGCGATGATCGCCTGCGCTGCCGCAAGACGTGCGATCGGCACACGGAACGGACTGCACGACACGTAGTCGAGGCCGGCGTCGTAGAACAAGGCGATGCTCTCGGGATCGCCGCCGTGCTCGCCGCAGACGCCGATCTTGAGCTTCGGCTTCGTCGCCCGGCCGCGCTGGACGCCGATTCGCACCAGTTCGCCGACGCCACCGACGTCGATCGTCTCGAACGGGTTGCGCTTGAGCAAGCCCTGCTCGAGATACGCCGGCATCATCTTGCTCTCGATGTCGTCGCGGCTGAAACCGAACGCCATCTGAGTCAGGTCGTTGGTTCCGAAGCTGAAGAAGTCGGCTTCCTCGGCGATCTCGTCGGCGCGTATGGCTGCACGCGGCGTCTCGATCATCGTGCCGATCGTGACATCCGGCTTCTTCTTCATTCCCTTGACGGCGATGTCGATCTCAGTCTGGACCCAGCTGCGAGCCAGCGCCATCTCCTCACGAGTGACGGTGAGCGGGACCATCACTTCGACGATCGGGTTCTTGCCCCGCTTGCGCAAGGTGGCGGCCGCTGCCATCAGCGCCTTGACCTGCATCGCATACAGCCCGGGCTTGAGAACACCCAGACGAACTCCGCGCGTGCCGATCATCGGGTTGTGCTCGGACCATTCTTCAGCGGCCTTCAACTCGGCTTTCTCCCGCTTGCTCAGCTCGGTGGTGGCCTGCTTGATGCGCAGCTCCTCGACCGACGGCAAGAACTCGTGCAGCGGCGGGTCGAGCAGCCGCACGGTGACGGGCAGACCATCCATTGCTGCGAGGATCTCCTCGAAGTCGATCTGCTGAACTCGGCCGAGCTCGTCCATTGCCTTGGCTTCGTCGTCCGGCGTGTCGGCGAGGATCATCTCGCGCACGACCGGGAGCCGGTCCGGCGCGAGGAACATGTGCTCGGTACGGCACAGGCCGATTCCCTCGGCGCCCAGGTTGCGAGCGTTTGTGGCGTCCTCGCCGGTGTCGGCGTTGGCGCGTACGCCGAGTTTGCCCTTGCGGACAGCATCGGCCCATTCGAGGATGGTGACGAATTCCTTTGGTGGCTCCGCTGCGGCCAAGTCCATCTCGCCGAGGACCACCTCTCCCGTGGTGCCATCGAGGCTGATACTGTCGCCGATGTTGACGGTGACGTCGCCGACCGAGAACGAGTTACCCTTGATCTTGATCGCGTCGGCGCCGACGATGGCCGGAGTTCCCCAACCACGAGCAACGACGGCCGCGTGACTGACGAGACCACCGCGGGCGGTGAGGATACCCTGTGCGACCATCATGCCGTGCACGTCTTCGGGGCTGGTCTCATTGCGGACCAGGATGACTTTCTCGCCACGCTCATGGGCTTCAACGGCTGCGTCGGCCGTGAAGTACACCTTGCCGACGGCGGCGCCGGGTGAAGCGGCGAGGCCCTTGGCCAACACCTTGCCCTTGCTCGCGAACTGCGGGTGCAGAACCTGATCGAGATGCTCGGCAGCGACACGCATGATCGCTTCGTTCTTGCTGATCTTCCAGCGCTTGTCGCCCTTGCCCGTACCCTTCGTCATCTCGACGGCCATCCGCAACGACGCAGCACCGGTGCGCTTGCCGACACGCGTCTGCAGCATCCACAGCTTGCCCTGATCGATTGTGAACTCGGTGTCGCACATGTCGGTGTAGTGGCGCTCGAGACGGTCGAAGATGTCCATCAGTTCGCCGTGGATGGCGGGAAACTGGGCCTTCATCGCGTCGAGGTCCTCGGTGTTGCGGATGCCCGCAACCACGTCTTCGCCCTGTGCGTTGACCAGGAAGTCGCCGTACGGCTTGTTCTCGCCGGTGGCTGCATTGCGGGTGAACCCGACGCCGGTACCGCTGTTGTCGTCACGGTTGCCGAACACCATTGCCTGCACGTTGACCGCCGTGCCCAGCTCGTGACTGATCCGCTCGCGGACGCGATAGGCGATGGCTCGGGCACCGTTCCAGCTTGCGAAGACAGCTTCGACTGCGCCGCGCAACTGCTTGTACGGATCCTGTGGGAACGGCTTACCGGTGTGCCGTTTGACAATGTCCTTGTACGAGTCGCACAGCTTCTTCAGCACTGCGGCCGAGATGGCTGCATCGTTGTGTGCGCCCGATGCATCCTTGGCCGCCTCGAACTCGTGCTCGAACGGCTCCCCGGGGATGTTCAGGACGATGCGCCCGTACATCGCGATGAATCGGCGGTAGCTGTCGTACGCGAAACGGTCGTCCTTGGTGACCGCCGCCAGACCCTTGACGCTCTTGTCGTTGAGACCGAGGTTGAGGACCGTGTCCATCATTCCCGGCATCGAGAACTTGGCCCCGGAACGAACGCTCACGAGCAACGGGTCGGCTGCGTTGCCGAGGCCGCGACCCATCGTCTTCTCCAGCGCTGCGATCTGAGTTGCGATCTCCTCGTTCAGACCTGCCGGCCAGCCCTCGTGCATGTACGCACGGCAGGCATCGGTGCTGATCGTGAAACCGGGCGGAACCGGCAACTTCAAGACACTGGTCATTTCGGCAAGGTTCGCACCCTTTCCACCGAGGAGATCCTTGTACTCCATCGGAGGGCGGCGGTGCTTGTGAGAGAACGCATAGACATAGGGCACGGTGCTCAAGTGTAGGTGTGGCACCAGACGACGACGTCCGAGTGCGGATGTTTCCCTCGGGTGCACGCCTAGGATTCCAACATGAGCACCACACCCGGTCTGCGCATCTTCGGCTTCCCTGTCGACGTGCGCCCCGGATTCGTCGTGCTGCTCGGATTGTTCGTCGTTCTCAACTCGGGACAGGGCCAGGGCGAGTTCGGGCTGTGGCTCGCGGGCTCCGTTGGTTTGCTGACGCTCGCCCACGAGTTGGGGCATGCGTTCGCTGCTCGAGCGACAGGCGCCGAGGCGACCATCGCGCTCGACTTCCTCGCCGGTTACGCATCATTCGAACCGACCCGCGTCCTGAAGCGCTGGGAACGCGCCGGCATCTCCCTCGCCGGGCCCGCTGTCCAGATCGTCCTCGGCGTCATCGTGCTCGCCGCGATGCGCGTCAACCCACTCGACATCGATCAGGTCAGGACGTCGGCTTCGTCGCTCGCTGTGTGGTGGGCCGGCCCGATTCTCGGTTTGATCAACCTCGCCCCGATCCTGCCGCTCGATGGCGGCAACATCGTGATGTCGGGTGTGGACCTGTTCCTGCCGGGTCGCTCGCGCATCGTGATGATCTACTTCAGCATCGCGGTCACGGCTGCGGCGATCGTCATCATCGGCCGCAAGGATCCTTCCCGGGTCATCTTCTTCATCTTCCCGCTGGTCGTGCAGATCCAGATGCTGCAGCACCGGCATACGCAGCAAGCCCTTGACGAGCACGGCTCGTGGCAGCAGTGGGCAACCAGCGCAGAACGCGATGCGTGGACGACCGGTAAGCCGGGGCGATTCCCACCAGGCATGGTTGCATCACCGTGGTTCCGTGCCGCCGAGTTGGCTCGCAATGGCAAATTCGAGGAAGCCCACCTGATGCTGCTCTCGGACTTCGACAAGGTCGAGTCACCGAATTGGTTGCCGCCGGAGGCAGCCACTGATCACGAACTGCAGGCGCTGGTCGGACTGTTGCCACAGCCGTTACCGATCGGCAATTCGTATTCCGAGTACGTCCTCGCATCGGTCTTGGCTCGTGTCGGTCGATTCGATGTCGCCGGACGGTACGCAGCCGAGTCGTACGGCCGGTCCCCCGGGACGATGCCGGCAGTGATCGTGGCCCAATGCGCCGCCGCCCTCGGCGACGACGAACTGGCTGTCAAGTGGCTGCGTGCCGGTTTCTCGAGTGGCACGAACCTGGCGGGATTGGCCGAGGCCATCGATCGTCGATCCGAGTTCGCTCGCCTGAGGGTTCGCCCGGACGTGATGACACTTCGCCACGATCTCGCATCAGCACGCTGACTCCACCTGGGCGGCGAGCTTCTTTGGGGGCGATCAGCGACTACGACGATTGGATCAACTCGCGAACCTCTGTCCAGTCGATCTTCGACGGTGCCGACGTCTGCAGATCCATCCGCACCCAGCCGCCGTGAGCGAGATAGGGGGCAGGCGAGAAGCGCGGGTCATCGAGCAGCGGAGCGTGCTCGTCTCGCTCGGCCTTGACCGTCAGGCCTCCACCAGACCCAGGAAAGCAGAAGATCTTCTTCCGAACACGGAAGTTGATGTCGGTCCCCCACGTGATCTCTTCGGTTGCCTCGGGCAAGGCCATTGCGATGGCGCGAATGCGTTGGAGGTTCGCCGCCAACTGCTTGTCGGTCCACTGCTTGTCGGTCGACGCCGTGGTCATCCAGCAAGCCTCGCGCAACTCACCCGGTGCTGATCCGGATCGCGTGCGTCGGGCACTGACGAACCGCTTCTTCTGCGCGAGCGAGACGATCGCCGTCGATGCCATCATCGGTCTCACCGGTCAGCCCATCGCCCGACGCGACGGCGATGTCGCCCGCACCGATCGCGAACAATCCCGGCGCGACCTGCACACAGATTGCGTTGGCCTCGCACCGATCCGGATCGATGACGATTCGCAACGGCTCGTGTCGCTCACGACCCGTCACCGTCCGACCAGCCGGACGGGAAGATCGACCGGGCCGTTGGCCCAGAACACCGGCGTCTTGCGCCACACCCAGCCGTCGACCACCTCGATCGAATCGACACGATCGAGCACGGTCTCGAGCGCGACCCGCGCTTCCAATCGAGCCAGTGACGAACCGGGGCAGACGTGCGATCCGCCGCCGAAGGCGACGTGGTCGCGCCAGTTGGGACGGTCGAGTCGGAACTCGTCGGCATCGTCATGGACCGAGTCGTCGCGGTTGGCCGAGGCGATGCCGTAGACGATCTTCTCCCCCGGGCACATCTCCCGTCCGAGCGCAGTCGTGGGCTCGACGACGTTGCGCAGCAGCAGATGGATCGGCGGCTGGAGGCGCAGTGACTCCTCGACAGCTCGCTCGACGAGCGATCGATCGGCCTTGAGCGTGGCGAACAGCTCGGGCGCAGTCGCCATCGTGACCATCAGGTTGGCGATCAGATGACGAGTGGTCTCGTTGCCGGAGATGATGATGAACACGAGCTGTGTTCGCACCTCCACATCGGTCAGTCGCCGCCCCTCGATCTCGGTGATGAGCAGGCGGGCGAGCAGATCGTCGACGTCGGATGGGTGCCGCCTGCGGTCGACGATGAGCGCGTCGACGTACTGCGTGAACTCGGGATGAGCGCCGGCCAGACCGGCGCCGCGCTCGTTCCGATATTGGGTCGGGTATGTGCCCTCGACGACCTCGTCACTCCACCGCCAAAAGCTGGCCCAGTCGCTCCGGGGCACACCGATGAGGTGGGCGATCACGTTGATCGGGATTGGCGCGACGAAATCGGCGACCAGGTCGCCGTACCCACGATCGATGACCGGTTGGAGGTATTCGTTGCACAGTTGACGCACGAACGGCTCGACCTGCATTGCCTTGTGGTGGGCCACGCTGGCGTTGATGATCTTGCGGACCCGGCCGTGCCGCGGCTCGGGGATCTCGTTGATGAACTGCTCTTGCTCGGGCACGACCACACCCGGGGCGCGGAAGCTGGCAATGAACGTATCGACGAGGCGCATCGCCTCGAGCACGTCGGCCTGGGTCGAGAGGTACCAGCCGACCGGGATTCGCGCGACCGGGCACTCGGCCCGGATACGGCGCAGTTCGGCGGGCGCGAGGTGTGCTGCGGACACGAACGGATCGAGATCGACGTCGTACACGTGATCCGTTGACATGCCGGCCTTTCAGGCGAGGGTTTGCTCGACCGCCGCGTCGACAGTACCTGCTCCGGTGGTGACCGTCAAGGAATCGCTCACATGGACGGAACGGCTGATGGTGGCCAGCGCCAGCCAGCCTTCGTCCGAGTCGGCGACGGACGTCAGCGCGCCGACCGCTTTGCCGTCGTGGACGACCGTGTCGCCGACAGCGGCGGAGCCCTCGCCGCGCAGACGACGCACGAACCGCGGTGCACTCGAGCCGCGACTGTCCATCCGCTCGACCAGCTCCTGGCCCGGGTAACAGCCCTTCGTGAAGTTGACCGCGAGCGCCACGACGCCGGTCTCGGCAGGAATGGTGGCGTCGGTGATCTCCGAGCCCATCGCCGGCCAGCCGGCCTCGATCCGTGCTGCGTCGAACTCGTCGGTCGTTCCGTGCCGCACACCGGCAGGTGCGGCCCGGTCGAACAGGTCGAACGCATCGAGACGCCCCCACGCCGGCGTCGCACCGTCGATCGAGACGTCTGATCCGCGCACTGCGATCGTCATCTGCGAACTGAGCACGATGTCCACCGCGACCCGGATCTTGAAACGGTTCAGGCGTGCCACCAGAGTTTCGCCGTATCCAGCATCGGTGTCGACCACGAACTCGTCGGCCGAGACGCGACGCACACGGGCGAGCGCCTCGACCTTGCCGATCGGCTGCAGGACGAACGTGTAGGCCGACTCACCGTCTCCCAGGCCGCGAATGTCCTGGCTGATCTGACCCTGCAGATACGTCAGTGCGTCGGATCCCGACACGGTCAGCACATCGCGAGGAATCTCGGTCCAGAACGCAGTCACACGATCAGTCTGCCCGAATGTCGCGAGAGAGGTGGGCGCGCCTGTTGCTCTGCCAGACTCGACCAATGGCCAAGGTTCCCCAGATCGCTCAATTGGCGAGCGACCGATTGACGGCGGTCGTCCAACGGGCACGACCGATTGCTCGTGGGGTGGCTTTGCTGGCGACGTCGTGCGGCGGTCTCGCCTACCTCGTCGGGGTCCTCGTGTTCAGCGGTTCGTGGAGGTACATCTGGCTGTTCATCGGCCTGCTCTGCTTCCTGCCGAGTTACGCACTCTGGAAGGCGTTCAGTCGGCTGCACCGTGCCACACGGTCCATCTCGTCACTGGCGGGTTCGCTGTCGTCTCTGGTGAGCGACCGCCCCGCCCGCGATGCCATGTCCCTATTGGCAGCCAGCAGCGAGGACCCGGAAACGGCACCGTTGATCAGCCTCGGCAAGGAGTTGGCCCCGCTACGGACGGCAACCGAGAGCCATCGCGCCCAACTCGTGGATCTGTGGCAGACCATCACCGCCGTCACGTCGCTACCAGGGTTGATGGCCGTCGGGATCATCGGGTCGTTCGGACTGCTGATCTTCTGCGTCGTCGCCGTTGTCGGCGGTCTCATCGTCCGGTAGCGACCATCTGACATGCGGCCCGCTATCGCCGCGACGCCTCGGCGGCTTTTCGTGCGGCCGTCATTCGGCGAGCTGCGGGAATGGCCGCAAGGAGCGCAGCGGCCTTGTTGTGACACTCGAGGTCTTCGTCCTCCGGGACCGAATCGGCGACGATGCCCGCTCCCGCCTGGAAATGAGCGCCGTGTTCGCTGACGAACATCGTCCGGATCGTCAACGCGGTGTCCAGGTTGCCGCTGAAGTCCACGTAGCCGACCACACCTGCGTACGGACCGCGCTTGACAGGTTCCAGCGCATCGATGATCTCCATCGCGCGAACCTTTGGCGCACCGCTGACCGTGCCCGCCGGCAGAGTCGCGCGCAGGACGTCGATCGGGCCCTTGCCGTCGACCAGAGTGCCCGATACCTGCGACGTGAGGTGCATCACGTGGCTGTATCGCTCGAGTGTCATCAATTCGTCGACGCTCATCGTCCCGTACTGCGCCACCCGACCGACATCGTTGCGGGCCAGGTCGACGAGCATGATGTGCTCGGCGACCTCCTTCGGGTTCTCCTTCAGCTCGCCGGCCAGACGGCGGTCGTGGTCCTCGTCGCGACCGCGACGGCGCGTGCCGGCAATGGGGCGAGACGTCACGCGGCCTTGGCGCAGTACCACCATCGGCTCCGGCGAGGACCCGACGATGGTGATCTCGGGATGGCGGAGGAAGTACATGTACGGGCTGGGATTGATCTGACGGAGAACACGGTAAACGTCGAACGGGTCGGCCTGCAGGTCGACGTCGAACCGCTGGGCCAGCACGACCTGGAAGATGTCTCCGGCGCGAATGTGCTCCTTGGCCACCTCGACCGCCTGTTGATACATCCCGTGCGACATCGACGATTTGGTCTCGGGCAGTTCTTCACCGACCTCGGGCGGGGCCACTGCGACGTACGGCAACGGGCGGCCGAGATCTTCGACAGCCTGGCTCACACGAAGCGCAGCGTGGTCATAGGCGTCGTCGAGCTCAGCTGTCGACAATCCGAGCACGGGAACGTTCTCGATCAGGTAGACCCGTTGGCGCCAGTGGTCGAACGCCGCCAGCGAACCAATCACGCTCATCACGGCGTCGGGCATTCCGACGTCGTCATCGGGCACGTCCGGCAGGTTCTCCACTTCGCGGATCACGTCGTAGCCGAGAAAGCCCATCAGCCCACCCTGCAACGGAGGCAACTCGGCGAACACCGGAGCCCGGTAGGCGGCGAGGATTGCCTCCATCGCGGCCAGTATGCCCTGGTCGAGCGGTACGCCGTCTGGCAGCGATCCGTCGAGGGCGATCGTGCCGTCACGGAGCGTCATCGATGCCCGCGGGTGGCGACCGACGAACGAATACCGGCTCCACCGTTCGGCGTGTTCGACCGATTCGAGCAGAAACCCGTCGCCGTCGCCGACGAGTTTGGCGTAGGCGGCCACGGGTGTCTCGAGGTCGGCGAGCAACTCGGTCCAGACGAGCAGGACCGTGTGCTCAGAGGCGAGCGCGTGAAACTCTTCTCGCGTCGGCCGGAGCCGAAAATCGGGCATCGGCTCAGTCCTCTGCGGCGGTTGCTTGGGCTGCCCCGAAGCGTCGATAGAAGCAGCTGTAGGCGCCGGTGTGGCAGGCACCTCGACCCTCCTGCTCGACCATGAACAGCAGCGTGTCGGCATCGCAGTCGTAGTACGCCTCGCGCACGAACTGGCGGTCACCACTCGTGTCACCCTTGCGCCACACCTCTTGCCGGCTGCGACTCCAGTAGACCATTCGACCTTCGGCGAAGGTCATCCGCATCGTCTCGGCGTTCATCCATGCGACCATCAACACGTCCCTCGTGATGATGTCCTGGGCAATGGCTGGAACGAGGCCCGCTGCGTCGAACTTGACGCCGCCGAGCTGTTCGGGTGTCGCGTCGATGCGGACTCCAATTGGCATGGCGCCCATGATACGAGGGGCGCCACGACCGACCGCTGTCGATTCACACCGGATGTGGTCTACAGGTAGAGCCCGGTGTTGCCCTCTACTCGTGATGCCGCCACGGCATGCAAGTCGCGCTCGCGCAGCATGATGTAGTCCTTGCCACCGACCTCGACCTCGTAGCGGTCCTCCGGGCTGAAGAGCACCCGGTCACCGACTTCGGCACTGCGCACGTTCTGTCCGAGAGCCACGACCTCGGCCCAGACCAATCGCTTCGAGATCTGCGCTGTCGCCGGGATCACGATGCCGCCCATTGAGCGCCGTTCACCCTCGCGGTCCGGGATGTGGACGAGCAGCCGATCGTTGAGCATCTTGATCGGGAGCTTCTCGTCGGTGGCCACGACCGGGCACGGTACCGTCTGGTCGATGCCGATTGAAACTGTGATGATCGACGCGCTCGACGGGGTTCGGCTACGAGCTGATCTCATGCGCGTCGATGCTCCCGTCGGCGGCGTCGTGCTGACTCATCCGCACCCGCTGTTCGGTGGCGACCGCTTCAACCCGATCATCGACACACTCTTCGGGCTGCTTCCCGAAGCGGGATTCACGACTGTCCGATTCGACTTCCGTGGCGTCAACGAGTCGAGCGGCGTGCACGACGACGGTGACAGCGAACGGCTCGATGTCCTTGCGGCAGTCGAGCTGCTCGAGTTCGCTCAGCCCGATTCGCCGACCTGGCTGGTCGGATATTCGTTCGGATCGGTCGTCGCTCTGAACGTGGTGGACCCGAGGGTGAGTGGTTGGGTCGCTGTGGCACCCCCGTTGGCCGCCGTGGCGGGCCGTGTCCTGGCGAGCACCGACCATCGCCCGAAGCTGCTCCTGGTGCCGTCTCGCGACCAGTTCAGTCCGCCGGAGACGGCTGCACCCATCATCGAAGCCTGGGCCAACACCGCGATGCGTCCTATTGACGGTGCCGATCACTTCCTCTCAGGTCATGTACAACGAATCGCCGACGACATCGTGGCTCATCTCACACGGCAACGGCGGCGTTGATCTGCTCGATGATCTCGGGCGTCAACGCTTCGAGCACGTCCAGCGCGCCGAAGTTGTCGACGACCTGGCTGACCTTGCTTGCACCGGTGATCACCGTCGTGACCTTCGGGTTCGAGGCGCACCAGGCAACCGCCAGTTGAGCCATCGTGCAGCCCAAACCCTCGGCGATCGGGCGGATCTTCTCGACCCGGGCGACCTGAGCCGGATCGGTGAAACGCTTGGCCAACCAGCCGTAACCCGGCAGCGCGCCGCGGCTGTCGTCCGGGATTCCATCCCGATATTTGCCGGTCAGGATGCCGCTGGCGAGTGGGCTCCACGTGGTCAGGCCGAGCCCGATGTCGTCGTACAGGCGGGCGAATTCGATCTCGACCTTGGTCCGCTCGATCATGTTGTATTGCGGCTGTTCCATCACGGGCTTGTGCAGATGGTGGCGTTCGGCGATGTCCCACGCGGCGCGAATCTCGTCGGCGCTCCACTCGCTCGTGCCCCAATAGAGAACCTTGCCGCGTTCGATCAGGTCGTGCATTGCCCACACCGTCTCTTCGATCGGGGTGTTCTTGTCCGCCCGATGGCAGAAGAGCAGGTCGATAAAATCGACGCGGAGACGGTCCAAGCAACCTTCGATCGCGTGGTGCAGGTACTTGCGGTTGAGCGTGTTCTGCATGTTCGGCATCTTGCCGTCGAGTCCCCAGAAGACCTTCGTGGACAAGACGTAGCTCTGGCGCTTCCAACCGAGCTGCTCGATGACGCGACCCATGATCGCCTCGCTCTCGCCACCGGCGTACGCCTCGGCGTTGTCGTAGAAGTTGCATCCGGCGTCGTGTGCGACCTGCATGCAGTCGAGCGCGAGGTCGTCCTTGATCTGGGTGTCGAAGGTGACCCACGAACCGAAGGAGAGAACGGACAGTTGCAGTCCGCAGCGTCCGAGGCGGCGGTATGGCATCTTGGTCTGAGGCATGAACCGACCGTACATCTCTGATGTACGCCCCCGACAAACAGGGCGTCAGCTCGTGTGCGAGCGGTCGCTCACGTCGGGGGACGCACGGTGACACCAGCGGCCAGCATGGCCCGTTTCGCGTCGGCGATCGTGTGCTCACCCCAATGGAAGATGGACGCCGCCAGGACGGCATCGGCGTGTCCGATGGTCACGCCCTCGACGAGGTGCTGCAATGACCCGACACCTCCGCTGGCGATCACCGGGACATTGACCGCGTCGACCACTGCGTTGGTCAGCGTTGTCTCGAAACCGTCACGAGTACCGTCGCGGTCCATCGACGTGAGCAGGATCTCCCCCGCTCCGCAGGAGACCGCCTGTCGGGCCCACTCGACAGCATCTCGGCCGGTCGGCGTGCGGCCACCGTGCAGATACACCTCGTAGCCGCCTCGACCGTCGGCACGAGCATCGATCGCGCAGACCACGCATTGTGACCCGAACTCCGCCGCGACTTCGGTGATCAAGGCCGGCCGTTCGTATGCGGCCGTATTCACGCTGACCTTGTCAGCACCGGCGCGCAGCATCCGCCTGGCATCTTCGACAGTGCGAATCCCGCCGCCGACCGTGAAGGGAATGAACACCTGCTCGGCCACCCGGCGGACAACGTCGACCATCGTGTCCCGCCCATCCGACGACGCGGTGATGTCGAGGAAGACGAGTTCGTCGGCGCCTTCGGTGTCATACCGAGCGGCAAGCTCGACGGGGTCCCCAGCGTCGCGCAGTCCCACGAAGTTGATGCCCTTGACGACTCGACCGTTGGTCACGTCGAGGCACGGAATCACGCGCGCCACCCTCACGATCCGGCCTTCACGATGCGGCCCTGACGAAATTGGCGAGCAGGGCCAATCCGGAGACCCCTGACTTCTCGGGGTGGAACTGGGTTGCAAAGACGTTGCCGCGTCGGAACGCGACGTTGAGCGACACGCCGTACTCGCACGTGGCAACGACATCACCGCCGTTGGTCGGCACACCGTGCAGCGAATGGACGAAGTACATCCACGGGTTCTGGCCGAGGCCGGCCACCATGGGATCGTCAGGCCGCTCGAGTCGCAACTGGTTCCATTGCATCTGCGGGCGCTTGACACCCGGCGGGATCCATTTGACGACACCGGGAATCACTCCGAGGCCGCGTGCAGAAGCATCTTCCTCGCTGCCGTCGAACAACATCTGCATGCCGACGCACACGCCCAGAAACGGCTTGCCCGATTCCACAGCGGCCACCGCCGCATCCTCCAGGCCGCAGACGCGTAGTGAGCTCATGCAGGCTCCGAATGCGCCGACGCCTGGCAGCACGACGGCGTCAGCGGTCGCGATGAAGTCTGGGTCGGCGCTGAGGCGAGCGTCACCGCCGACGTGTTGCAGCGCCTTTTCAGCCGACCTCAGGTTGCCGATGCCGTAGTCGATCACAGCAATCACGGGCGCACCCGGAGCTGAACCCGATGTGGTCACAGGACACCTTTGGTGGATGGCAGAGACGTACCTTCCACGCGCACCGCGTCGCGTAAGCACCGAGCCAAGCCCTTGAACGTCGCCTCGATGATGTGGTGCGCATTGCGACCGTGCTTCAACGTGACGTGCAGCGTGATGCCCGCTGCCGTGGCAAAGCTGCTGATCGCGTGTTCGGCCAGTTGCGGATCGAACGCAGGAGAACCGAGGGGCAGGCTCTCGGGGATCTCGACCTGCCAGACGACGAACGGCCGACCGGAGAGGTCGAGCGCGACCTCCACCAGTGCTTCGTCCAGCGGATATTGGCCGCTCGCGAATCGACGCACGCCGACCTTGTCGCCCAATGCATCGCGGAAGGTCTCGCCCAGCGTGATCGCCACGTCCTCCACCGTGTGATGTGTGTCGATGTGCAGGTCGCCGACTGCGTGGATCGTCAAGTCGAAGCCACCGTGGCGGCCGAGTTGGTCGAGCATGTGGTCGTAGAACGGGATGCCGGTCGAAACGTTCGTCTGACCCGTACCGTCGAGGTCGACCGAGATCTCGATCGACGTCTCCTTGGTGATCCGTGACCGATGTGCTGTACGGCTCATTGCAACACCTCTCGCAGTGCGTTCAAGAATTCGTCGTTCTCGGCGGAGGTTCCGATCGTCACCCGGAGGCAGTTCTCGAGTCGTGGCCAGCCGCTGCAATCGCGGACCAGAACACTCCGCTCGAGCAATCCCTGCCAGACCTGGTTGCCGGTGAGAGGCGCCGACGAGCCGTTGTCAGACGGTCGGAACAGGATGAAGTTCGCTGAGCTCGGCCAGAAGCGGACCGGTAGATCGGCGAATACCATCTGGATCCGCTCGCGCTCGGCAACGACGTGTGCGACGCGTTCCTCCATCTCGTCGACGAAGCGCAGTGCCAGGCGACCAGCGATCTGTTTGGCAGCATCGAGATGATACGGGAGCGTGACCTTCTCCAACTCCTCGACCAGCGACGCGGGACCGATCAGGTATCCGAGGCGCGCTCCGGCCATCGACCACGTCTTGCTGAATGTGCGTGTGACGACGAGCGGAACGTCTTCGCCGACCAGATCGATCGCCGACCAGTCGGCGAATTGTCCATATGCCTCGTCCACGACGACCAGGCCCGGAGCAATGTCCATCACCGCACGGACGTCAGCCGCCGACTCGACCAGCCCTGTCGGATTGTTCGGCGAGCACAAGAAGGTGATGATCGGCGCTGACTCGGCACAGACGCGTCGCACCTCATCGAGGTCGAGCGTGAAGTCGTCGCGCCGTTCGCCTTCGGCGACGCTGGCGCCGATGACCCGCGCGATCTGACCATGCATCTGGTATGTCGGCTCGAACGTGGCGACGGTCCTTGCTGGGCCTGCATAGGTGAGCAGCAACGTCTGCAGCACCTCGTTCGAACCGTTGGCTGCGAACACCTGCGACGGATCGACGCCGTGCTGCTCGGCAATGGCGGCCCTCAGCTCGATGGCCTGGCGATCCGGATATCGGTGCCATTCGAGACGAGACAACTCTGACGCAAACGCATCTCGCCAGGCCAGCGGTGGCGCCGACGGTGACTCGTTGGTGTTCAACCGCACGCGCACCGCCACTTGCGCAGAGTGATACCCTTCGAGCGCACTGAGGCCATCGCGGACGGGGATCTGCAGCACCAACGCAGGCTAGCGAACCCCTCGCGGATGTCGCGAACGGTTTCCAGCGGGTAAGACTGCGCTCGTGAGTTCCATTTCTTCCGCCGAGGTCGGCTCGATCGCCGATGGTATCGATCTCTATCGCTCGCGAGTCGCCAGCCTCGCTGAACCTCTGATCGGAACGCCGTCGGAGGACCTCGTGGCCGCACTGCACGAGGCCGAGCGAGCACTTCGGAATGCGCACCGAGCCATGCGCCAAGCGCTCAAGTTGAGTAACCGGCTGTGATTCAGAAAATCCCTTGAACCAACCACGCAGGGTGAAAAATGGCAACGGCCCCTTGCGGGGCCGTCGCACTGCGATGCCAGGCGGCGGATCCCGGCATCGCCCGCAAACCAGGTGGCGGGAACCTGGTTGGTGTCGTCATCATACACGCATATTTGGCCAACGCAAGTTCTCCAGAAATCGGTCACAGACTGCTTCGTGGACGCCGTTTCGGGAGCAGCGAAGACGGGCAGATATCTTCCAGTGCACATGCTCCACACTGGGGTTTCTTGGCATCGCAGATACGTCGACCATGAAGAATCAGGCGAAGGCTGAACGGCCCCCATTCGACTGGTGGGAGGTATGAATTCAAGTCCATCTCGACCTTCGCTGGATCGTCATGATCGGTCAGTCCGAGACGACGGCTGAGGCGTCCGACGTGCGTGTCCACGGCAAGGCCCGGCAAGCCGAATGCCACGCTGCGTATAACATTCGCTGTCTTCCGACCGACGCCGGGCAACGTCACGAGGTCCTCGAGGGCGGTCGGGACCTCACCATCGAACCGTTCCTCGAGCGCGATCGCCATTCCGATCAGGCTCTTGGTCTTGTTCTGATAGAAGCCGGTCGAGCGGATGATCTCCTCGACAATGGAGGGATCTGCTGCGGCCAGTTCGGCGGCCGTCGGGTAGGTGGCGAACAGTGTCCGGGTGACAATGTTCACCCTTGCGTCCGTGGTCTGCGCCGACATGATCGTCGCCGCGAGCAGCTCGAACGCGTTGCGGTGGTCCAACTCACAGAACGCGACCGGGTACACCTCAGTGAGACGCCGGTTGACCTCTCTCGCTCTCGACTTGGGGGTCCTCGGTCCAGCCACGAGCGTCAAGGCTAGAGTGCATCAGGTGCAGTCCGCAGTTGTCTCGACGCGAGCGCACCAGAACGGAACCTCAGTGGAGACGGAGGCGATCCGTCGGTTCATCGACCATCGCACGGCCGTGGTCGGCTTCCGCCCGTTGTCGGATCAGGCCTGGTCAGATCTCGGCCACGGCGTTGATGCCACCCTGATCACGGTCCGCTTGATCGATGACTCCCCGAGCCGACGCTCGCCCGACTCGGACGCGACGGTCGCCTACGCGCAGGCGACCCTCACGTCGACGGGTGCATCCGACTCGGTGTGGACGATCGAAACGGTCTTGACAACCCATGCGTTCGCCGAAATCGTGCGTCTCGGCGGTCGCCTCCTTGCACTCGTCCTGAAGGCGGTGCTGTCGAGTGGCGGAACGCGCGTCGAATGGTTGGTACAGAACCCGATCAACGCGCACGAGGCACTGGCCGCCACATTCGGCCTGACAGCACAGAGGCGCCTGTACCAGATGCGTCGTCCGCTCCCGACCGGACTGTCCTTCGACGTCCGAACACGCGCTTTCGACCCGCTGCGTGATCTCGACGATTGGGTCAGGCTCAACGCCAGGGCGTTCGAGTGGAATCCCGAACAGGGTTCTTGGACTGCTGCGAACGTGCTGGCCCGGATGGACGAGCCATGGTTCGACCCGCTGGGGTTTCTGATCCACGAGAGGGTCGTCGACAACGGTGCACCACGTATGGCGGGCTT
The DNA here is from genome assembly GCA_043747765.1 of Actinomycetota bacterium. Taxonomy (GTDB): domain Bacteria; phylum Actinomycetota; class Acidimicrobiia; order Acidimicrobiales; family Ilumatobacteraceae; genus WLMZ01. Next base: position 13,965 of record JAYTOM010000037.1, on the reverse strand, counting down.
CTGTTGGACCAAGATCCACGATGGACCGGCACCGCTGCTCGGCGAGATCTACGTGATCGCCGTCGATCCGGACTTCCACGGGCTCGGCCTCGGTCGAGCGCTGACACTTGCCGGCCTCGATAGTCTCGCCCGGCGCGGGAGCACCATCGGCATGCTGTTCGTCGACGCCGACAACGTCGCTGCGGTGGCACTGTACGACAAACTGGGCTTCACGATCCATCGCACCGATTGCATGTACGAAGGACAGATTGCGTTGGCGGACCGAGGAGACACCGATGAGCTCAACTGAATCACTCCCCCGCTGGAGCGTCACCGATCTTCACGAATCGATGGATTCGCGTAGCTTCCGCTCCGCCATGGAGCAGGCCGGCTCGGAAACCACCCGCCTCGAAGCCTTGTTCGACGAGCTCGGAATCCGCTCCGTCGAGCCCCGACCGGTGACGGAAGCAGATGGTCTGTGCGCCGACACCGTGATCCGTCGGTTCAACGCCTGGGAACAGCTCGTCGAGGAGCTGATGGCCTTCGTGCACTCCTACGTCTCGACAAACAGCTATGACGAGAGCGGCCAAGCGCTGGCCAACGAGCTGGAAACGATTGGCGCGCGCAGCCGTCCGTTGCTGGCCCGTCTCGTCGACTGGGTCCACGCACTCGATGTCGATCGACTCGCGACCATCAGTTCCGAGACGCGCGAGCACCTCGGGCCGCTCAGCCGATTGTCCCAGCGCGCAGCGCATCAGATGGACGAGGCCGGCGAGGGCCTGTACGCCGAGCTGACGGTGTCCGGTTCGACGGCGTGGAGCGGGCTGCACAGCGACGTCACCTCACAATTGCACGGTCACGTGCGCATGCCCGACGGTGATGTCGAGCGGTTGCCGATGGCCTCGGTACGCGGCCTCGCCAATCACGCCGACCCCGAAGTGCGTCAGGCCGCCTACGAGGCCGAGCTGGACGCCTGGCCGTCCGTGGCCGTCGTGTGCGCCGCTGCAATCAACTCGATCAAAGGTGAGGCGAACACCGTCAACCGCCGCCGACACTGGGACTCTCCCCTCGATGCCTCGCTCTATGCGAACAACGTCAGTCGCATAACGTTCGACGCCATGCAATCAGCCGTCCGGTCCAGCCTCGACGACATGCGCGGTTGGATGCGCAGCAAAGCTCGGTTGCACGGCTACGAAGGTGGACTCAAGTGGCGCGATCTGGTCGCACCACTACCCGACAGCCCGGCCGAGATCAGCTGGGAGCGTGGCCTCGACATCGTCCGCAACGCATTCGAGTCATACGGCGGCACACTCGGGGGTCTCGTCGATCGCGCGATCACCGAACAGTGGATCGACGCCGCACCGCGCAACGGCAAACGCGGGGGTGCGTTCTGCATGCAGTTCATCGGTGACCGCTCGCTCGTCTTCCTCAACTGGAACGGCAGTTCGGACGCCACGCAGACAACAGCCCACGAACTCGGCCATGCCTACCACAACACCCAACTCGCTCAACGGACGCCACTGCAGCGTCGGCTGCCGATGGCGCTCGCCGAAACCGCGAGCATCTTCTGCGAAACGCTCGTGGTCGAGGAGGGTCTGCAGAGGTTGCACGGCGCTGAACGACTTGCCCTGCTCGACGTCGATCTCCAGAGTACGAATCAAGTCGTCACCGACATCCACAGTCGCTTTCTGTTCGAGACAGAACTGTTCACTCGCCGCCAACGCAGGACGTTGGGTGTCAACGAGCTCAAGGAGTTGATGAGCGCTGCCCAGCAGACGGCGTACGGAGACGGGCTCGATCAGCCCACCGCCCATCCCTACATGTGGGCGGTGAAAGGCCACTACTACGGGTCGCACTTCTACAACTGGCCGTACACCTACGGCCTGCTCTTCGGACTCGGATTGTTCGCCGGGTATCAGGCCGATCCCGAGAACTTCCGGCGCAACTACGACGACGTCCTGTCGCGAGCGGGCATGGACAACGCCGAAGAACTCGGCGCCGCATTCGGTCTCGATGTCACCGATGAGGCGTTCTGGACATCGAGCTTCGATGTACTCCGCACTCGGATCGCCGACTACGACCGGCTCGCTGCCGAGCTACATCCGTGACAAATTCACCGATCTCTGTCGGCCGGGTACCGTCAGTCGTGGCCACACGAACCCGATACGACGCCTCGCGTGCCGAGCTCGGTGAGCTGCTCGCCGACCAACCGCGTTTTCGCGTCGACCAACTCTGGAAGGGCCTCTACCATCAGCTCACCGAGCCGGCCGACCTGACCACCCTGCCGAAGGCCCTCCGGTCGACGCTGGAGACCGAACTGCCACCAGCGCTGACAACCGTCGTGGAGCGGGTCAGCGACAACGGTGACACTGTCAAATACCTGTTCGAATTGGACGGCGGCAGTCGGATCGAGACAGTGCTGATGCTGTACCCCGATCGCGTCACGGTATGCGTGAGCAGCCAGGCCGGGTGCGCGATGGGATGCGGTTTTTGCGCGACCGGGCAGGCAGGATTCACGCGTCACCTGACCACCGGTGAGATCGTCGAGCAGGTCGTGCGTGGTGCCCGCAAGGCCAAGGAGTTGAATCGTCGGCTGGCCAATGTGGTCTTCATGGGCATGGGCGAGCCGCTCGCCAACGAAGCGAATGTGTGGTCGGCCGTCGAGCGGATCAACACCGACATCGGACTTGGCGCACGCCATCTCACCGTCTCCACCGTTGGGTTGGTGCCGGGCATCAAACGTCTCACCGAATGGCCGATACAGGTCAACTTGGCTGTGTCGTTGCACGCCGCGAACAATCAGTTGCGCGATGAACTGGTGCCGATCAACAAGCGGTATCCGCTCGAGGCGCTGATGGACACATGCGCCGACTATTTGCTCGCCAAGGGCCGCCGGCTGAGTTTCGAGTGGGCGTTGATCGATGGTGTCAACGATCGTGACAGCGACGCGCGTGGGCTCGCCGCGCTGTGTCGAGGCTTGCCCCTTCCTGCTCACGTCAACATCATCCCGCTCAATCCGACACCCGGATACCTCACGCGCGGGACCACCCTTGGTCGAGTCCACGAGTTCCGCGACCGTCTCGAGTCACTCGGCGTGAATGCAACAGTTCGGCGCAACCGCGGCACCGACATCGATGCTGCCTGCGGACAGCTGGCGGCAGGTCAACCCGTGCAGCCCATCACCCTCGGTCGTCGTTCAAGTACGTCGGGTTAGCAACCGCCAGCTTGTCACGGACGCTGTCCCATATTACGTTTCGCACCCTCTGATCAGGATCCAGATCGCCGCTGCGGATCGCTGCAGCCAGCTCAGCGTCATCGGTGAATCCGAGCATCTGCAGTCGCGCTCGATGATCGACGGCCTGCCCGGGTCCGAGCGTCATCTCCCGTTCGACCATCGCCAGGACATTGATCGCGACCCGGGCATGGAAGTTGATCCGACCGGTCGTCTCGGCGAGGACGTCGCGCTGCAGCCATTCGCGGACCGACTCGACGAGCTCCAGTGCGCTGGGAGCGTCGTGTGGCATTCCTTCTGCACCCGTCACCAGCGACCCTCCAAAGCGAGAAACAGATCGTGTTCGTTCTCGCAGACTCGCCGGCCGATCGCAGCCAGTTCGTGACTGCGCGAAGCACCGCTGAGGTGCACGTTCGCCTGCATGATGCACATGATCCCCCATTTCAACGTCCCCATCACCTCCCACCACCTGACTGCGTCAGGATCCACCTCAAGTCCGGCTGCATCCGAGTACGCGGCGAAGAACTCGTCGTAGCCACCGACCCCGGCGACGGGTTCGGCCGAGCCGAATCGCCACGCTTTGACGCACAGCCAGCCGAGGTCCTCGAGCGGGTCGCCGACATGTGCCAGCTCCCAGTCGAGGACGGCACGCAATCCCTGCGGGTCGACCATCAGGTTACCGAGTCGGAAATCTCCATGGACGAGACACGTTCTCGGGGTCGAAGGACGGTTGTTCGCCAACCACCTGAATGCCAATTCGAAGGTCGGGTGGGGTCGTCCGAGCGTGTCGAGAACGGTCCGGTACTGCTCGAGCTGATCGACTGCGAGAATACCTGGCGCCTTCGACGGATCGATCGCGTGCAGGCGCGCCAATGACTCGGCACAGTCGCCGGTCAGTCGCATCCTCGCCTGGGTGAACGTGGCATCGCGCAAGATCTTCCGAGCGATGGTCTCGCCCTCGACATAGCTGAGAATCATGAACGACGCACCGAGTGCGTGTGCCGGAGCATCGGCGGACGCGGCGATCACCGTGGGAACACGCACGCCGCCGTCGTGTGCAGCGCGCAGGACGGAAACCTCTGCGGCCATGTCGCGAATGTCGCCGGCCCGCTGACGCTGCAGGATCAGCGGACGGCCATCTGATTCGAACTGCCAGGTTTCACGCGAAGCGCCCCCCGAAAGCTGCCGGATGCCAGAGACAGCCGTTCCACCGAGGACTCCGGAGAGCGCTTGCGCGAGTTCCTCTGTGCTCATCCCGGACACGCTCGCACAGCACAGAGTGGCGTCAGCAGTTGGCCGCGACCGTGGGTGTCGGGTCCACGGCCAGCCCGTGGCCCGGGTGGATCTCGAAGTGCAGGTGGGGGGTGGAGAACTTGGCATCGCCCGAGTCGCCGACGAGGCCGATGACGGTCCCCTTGGTGACCCGACCGAGTGTCGCATAGCTGTCGAGATGGGCGTAGTAGTAGTGGTTGCCGTCATCACCGTCGAACCCGACTGTGTTTCCTCCGAGCGAGTCCTGTCGTGCCGTGGCGACTCCATCGACGACCGCCACGATCAGCGTTCCACGAGCACTGATCATGTCGACGCCTTCGTGGGTCCGACCGCCTGATCGAGGTGCTCCGAACGTGTCACTGAACGCATACGTGCCCTGCAGAGGACAGACCCACGCTGCGCCCTGTCCGTATATTCCAACGGTGATCGGCCGACCTCCCTCGCCGCCGCCACCTGTGGTGCCACCCACGGCAGAACCGGATGCTTGATTGGCCGGCGCTGTCTTGGAAACGGGCGTGACCGTGATCCCTTGATCGCCGCCGTCGTCGTTGGTCCATTGTGCCGCCACCGCTGCATCGCTGGCGACATTCGAGGCTGCGGCGAGCTGATCGAGCCGTTGCTGCTCCGTCGCGGCTTTCTGCACGGCCTCCGCGGCCTTCTGCCGGCCCGCCTCGAGTGCCTTCTGCACCGCTTCGTCGTTGAGGCGGTCCTTCTCCACCACCTTCAATCGCGCGATCTCCGCGTCGGCCTGCTGCTGCTTGGTCTGAGAGTCGCTCTTGGCGGCCTCGAGCGCGGTCGCAGCCTTGTTCGACTTCGTCGTCAACGCGTCGAGCTTGCCGAGAAGCACCGCGTAGTCGTCCAGGCTGACCGACGACGACTCGTCGATGACTCCGACGAGCACCGCCGTCTGGGCCTGCTCGGTCGGCCCGACCGTTCCGCTGAGTAGGTTGATACCCGTCGTCCCAGAACCGATGTAGCGGTTGACGACGACGGCTGCGACGGCCTTCTTCAGGTCGTCGACCTGAGCCTGCAGGATCGCTCGCTGGACATCGAGCTCGGCCTTGTCCTGGGTCACCAGATCGAGTCTCGACTGCGCCTGCCAGAACGCAGCTGCGGCGATGTTCGCATCTTCTCGGGCAGCGGTGATCTGCTGCGCAGCCTCCTCCGCCGTCGCTCGGCCCGTTCCAACGGTCGTGTCCGGCGTTGCCGTCGCACCTGTGCCTGCGTCTTCGACTCGCGCCGCCCCGGCCTGGGTGATCGGCATCAGCGCAACGGCGAGCGCAAAGACGAGAGGGATCCCGCGGCGGGTGCGCATATCGGGGTCGAAGCTAGCACCGTCTCATACCTCGCCACCGGACAGGCACCGCCAGCGGACCGATTTCGGTTTCGCTGATCGTTGCCGCCGACAGAGCACCTGCCCGTAGTGTGGCCGTTCGATGCCGTCCGCCAACCTCCCATCTGCGGCGTCACCCGCCGCAGCGATCGATCCGACTTCCTCGGCCTCGTCCACCGCCGTTACGCCCACGCTCGATCTCGCTCATGTCAGCTTCGTCCGGGACGGACGAAAGATCCTCGACGACGTGAACTGGGCTGTGTATCCGGACCAACGCTGGGTGATCCTCGGCGCGAACGGATCGGGCAAGACGACCTTGGTGCGCATCGCCTCCATGTACGAGCATCCTTCGACGGGCACAGTTCGAGTGCTCGGCGAGATGCTCGGAAGCACCGATGTCCGGGTCCTGAGGCGTCGGATCGGCGTGATGTCGGCAGCGATCGGCGCTCAACTCCGGCTGGCGCTGAGCGCGCGCGACGTCGTCGTCACCGCCAAGTACGCAGCTCTCGAACCGTGGTGGCACACCTACACCGAAGACGACTACGCACGAGCCGAGCTCTGCCTGACGCAGATGGGGGTCGGACAATACGCCGAACGAAGTTTCGGCACCCTCTCGTCCGGCGAGCAGCAGCGGGTCCTCCTCGCGCGAGCGATGATGAACGATCCAGGTGTGGTGATCTTCGACGAACCGAGCGCTCGACTCGATCTCGGGGGTCGCGAACACCTGGTCGATGCCTTGACACAATTGACGATGGATTCGTCTGCACCGCCACTCGTGCTTGTCACCCATCACGTCGACGAGGTTCCCCCGGGAATGACCCATGCAATGTTGCTCCGGGACGGAGGCGTCCTGGCGGCCGGGGCGTTCGACGAGGTCCTCACCGCCGATTCGCTGAGTGACTGCTTCTCGATGTCGCTGACGCTGGAACGCCGCGCCGATGGCCGACTCAGCGCGTGGTCTCGGCGATCTGGCTGACCAGTCGGTCACGGCTCTTGGAGATCTCATCGTGCAGAACACGCTCCGCCACGCCGCCTGTCCACAGCGAGCCGCCATAGTGCAACTGCATCACCATCAGGCTCTCCGACACGCTCGACGGGCTGGGTGAAATGTGCGCCGACAGCCGCCACGTGCTGTGCTTTCGGCCGTCCTGCTGGTCACGTTCGAACACGACCTCGCTGTTCGGTGTGCATACCGTGCGGGCCATGATCAGCCGTTTCGATCGGGCGAACGGACCGAGGCGGGCCCGCAATTCGACGTCCCACCTGGGCATGCCATTTCGCTCGTCGACGGGCTCGGCGCGATGGACGAGGCCCATCCACGACGGATAGGCAGCGAGGTCGTCGATCCACGCGAACAGCTCGCTCGGCGCGCACGGCGCTGACATCTCGGCGGCGAGTTCCACCAGAGCAGTATCGCGGCTCGATCATCGATCCCTCATCATTCGCTCACATGTCTGGCCGATGATGCATTCAACAACAGGACACCGAACACCGAGTCCATCTCAAGGAGAGAAAGCACAATGAACGTCAAGCAGAAGATTGCCGCAGTCGCCCTCAGTGGCGCGATCGTCATCGGTGGAAGCGCGGCCGCATTCGCCGCAAGCAACGGTGGCAACGGTGCAGCCGGAACGGGCAGCCCCGACAAGGCTGCACGGATCACGGCCCTGTGCGCCCACAAGGAGGACATCATTCCGCACCTGACCGAGCGCCAGACCAAACTGACCGACCGGATCGCCAAGCTCGACACAGCCAAGGCCGCCGCGACAACGGCGGGTCACCCCAAGGTCGTGGAACGGATCACCAAGCGCGAGGACGCGCTGACCGTCCGCCTGGCCAAGGTGGACAACAGGCTCACGAAGGCGCCGGACTGGATCGCGGCGCACTGCAATTAGTTGCAACGAACTGGGCTATTCGGACTCGGGAGGTGGCACCTCCGGAGTCCGGAACGCCCGCGCGAGCAAGGGACTCTTGGCCCTGAGCAAACCTCCCAGGTCGTCGTCCTGATCGAACATCGGTCGCCACGGCATGGCCTGCGTCTCATCCGGGTCACGGCGATCAGCGGGCCTGATCTCTCCGACCGTCAGTTCGGCGGTGTCGACGGGAGGAACCACGACTTCAGGCTCGATCGGTCTGGCCGAGAGCACGAATTGCGGCTCTTCGGCCGCGGCCGGGGCGGCGTCGTGATCGTCGAAAACGAGCTGCAACGGTGGATCGCTCGGTCCTGGCGTGCGAGTTTTCGGCCTGTTGCGCCGACTGGGATGATTGTCCGCCGCAGTGTCGGCGACACGGAACAGACGAGGTCGCTGTTCGCGACGATCGTCGAGCGTCCAGCCGCGCGGCACCACCATGGCGTCAGCGTGGCGACGGCAGAGCATGCCCACTCGGATCGCCGAGATTCCCTCCGGCACGATCTCCAGCCACACGGTCAGTTGGTCCGGGTACATCCCATATGCGACAGCGGCTGGCATCGAGCAGCCAGGCCGTTCGCACAAACGAGTCACGAGTTCACGGTACTACGCAGCCGACATCCCGGGTTCGGAGGATCACGCGTGATGTGGCTCTGCCCCTACCGGAACGACTCTGTAGGCTGCACGAAGGTCCCTGATCAGCGTGACGAAAGCGACACACACCATGAACATCTACGACTTCACGGCCACGTCGATCACGGGACAGGAGACCTCGCTCGAGCAATACCGCGGCAAGGCAATTCTCGTCGTGAACACTGCGTCCAAGTGCGGCTTCACACCGCAGTACCAGGGGCTCGAGAAGCTGTACGAGGACTACGGCGACAAGGGTCTGGTCGTGCTCGGATTTCCATGTGATCAATTCGGACATCAGGAACCGGGAACCGAGAGCGACATCGAGCAGTTCTGCGAACTGAACTACGGCGTGAAGTTCCCGATGTTCGCCAAGGTCGACGTCAACGGTGATGATGCCCACCCGTTGTTCACGTGGCTACGCAAGGTCAAGAGCGGACTCGTCGGTAGCCGGATCAAATGGAACTTCACCAAGTTCCTGGTCGACCGCGAGGGTAATCCGATCAAGCGATACGCATCGACGACGAAGCCGGAGAAGATCGCCGGCGATATCGAAAAGGCGCTCGCCGCGAGGTAACAACGACAGAGAGTGACATGTGCTCGCGGAATAGCGCCCTGGGTGGGTAGCGTGCCAAGAGCACCTCGCGATCTCTCACTCGACCGTTGATTTCGGGTATCGAGCGATGCATCGTGACAGGGTGTTCGTCGAAACCTCCACCGCCGCAATGCTTCCGACGCTGCGTCAAGAGGCGATGAACGCGGGATTACTGCGAGTCGGCGGGATCAGGAGCGTGATCCACATCGCTGGATTGTTGGCGGCGTGGGCGGCTCTGATCGGCGCCGGATACGCCGCCGGGACACTGTTGGTCTGGATTCCGGTGTGGATCTGTGTCGCCTTCCTGTTCGTCGGATTCGGGGGCGTCGGCCACGACAGCGTGCATGGAACGGTCGTCGCATCGAAGCTCGGCAATCTCGTGATCGGTCACGCCGCCTCAGCGGTCCTCGGCCTACCCTTCCCCGTCTACCGCCAGTACCACTTGCTCCACCACGCCGACACGCTGGGTGATGCGGACCCCGAGGGTCCCGGTCTGACCTTCGAGAGCAAGGCCCAGTACGCCGTGTTCCACGTGGCGCTGGGGCCGGGGTTTCTCGCGCTGATCTGGGCGAGCGCGTTTGGGGGCGCGGTTCGCCATCCCCCGAAATGGGCGCGCACCGAAAGCAGCAGGCGCGTCCTGCGTCATGGCCTGTTCCCCGGCGCGATCATCTCCGCAGCGGCCGTCGTCGCCAGCATCGAGTCCGACACGTTCAGGCATGTCTGGCTGTTTCCGTGGTTGTTCCTGATGGTGCCCGTTCTCGCGTTCGCCCTCTGCGGCGAGCACTACGGCGGTCGCGCCGAGGACGGCACGTTGATGAACACGTACACGGCGGTGTCGAATCCCGTGACCCGCTTTGCAGTGTTCAACATCAACTTCCACACCGTGCACCATCTGTTGCCCAGAGCGCCCAGCCCTTCGCTGCACCGGATGGACCAGATGGCCGCCCCGTTCGAGGAGAACCGGCATCGCGGCTACCTCGCCTTTCACCGCTCGGTCCTCGCTCCGTTGCCGTGGTTGGCTCCCCACTCGAACAACTCGGGATCACACCTGCGGACATTGGTCGATCCCAGTGCCGTCGCAATGACCGACGATGTTCCGGCGGCCGACGCAGGTACGTCCGACGGAGCCGATCGGCAGCCCCGGCACAGCTGACTTCCTGTGGCATCCGACATCTGCGGTGCCCATCGACAATGATGGACGGGTGATTCGTTCCGTCATACTCGGTTGCGGCGGCCGTCTTCCCGAGCGGATCATGACCAACGCGGAGATTGCCGGCATCGTCGACACATCTGACGAGTGGATCGTGCAGCGCACAGGGATTCGCCAGCGCCACATCGTTGCCGATGGCGAACTGACCTCCGATCTGGCCACCGGAGCAGCGATCGATGCACTGCGCGACGCTGGAGTCGGTGCCGAGGATGTGGATCTCGTGATCGTCGCCACATCCACCCCGGACCAGACGTTCCCGGCCACGGCCACGGCCGTACAGCGCAAGCTGGGCATGGTTCGCGGGGCAGCGTTCGACGTGCAGGCGGTGTGCTCTGGGTTCGTTTATGCCCTGTCCGTGGCCGACAGCATGATCAAGAACGATATGGCCGAGACCGCCGTGGTGATCGGAGCTGAAACGTTCTCCCGACTGCTCGACTGGACCGACCGCAACACGTGTGTGTTGTTCGGCGATGGCGCTGGGGCTGTGGTGCTCCGCTCCACGCAAAGCAGCGGAACACAGGCCGATCGGGGCGTACTGAAGAGCGTGCTGCATTCAGACGGGCGCCTGCATGATCTGTTGTATGTGGACGGCGGACCGTCGTCGACAGGGACCACGGGCCACCTGCGAATGCATGGTCGCGAGGTCTACCGTCACGCCGTCACGAAACTGAGCGGCGTGATCACGGAGATCCTCAGCAACTCCGGGACGACTGCCGACGCCATCGACTGGGTCGTTCCTCATCAGGCCAACCAGCGGATCATCGGCAGCGTCGCCGACAAGCTCGGCTTGCCGGTCGAGCGCGTCGTGATGACGGTCGATCAGCACGCGAACACGTCAGCGGCATCGATCCCCCTTGCTCTGGACACGGCCAGCCGTGATGGTCGGTTGAAGCCCGGAGACCTCGTCCTGCTCGAAGCGCTCGGTGGAGGCATGACGTGGGGCGCGAACCTGTTGCGTTGGTGATCGCCGGGTGGTGCCAGTCGCCGATTCAGTCGCCGATCTGCGTCCGGCGATAGCGAACCGGCATTGCCTCGGGACCGGTGATGAAGTTGGACGCACGCCACGGAAGTGCCGTGTCGCTCATCAGTTCCAGGTCGGGCAACCGACGCAGGACTTCCCCGAACATGACTTTCAGTTCGAGCCGGGCAAGGGCCGCACCCAAACAGAAGTGGGGCCCGAAACCGAATGCGAGATGTTGATTGTCCCGGCGACGTACGTCGAACCGGTCTGGCTCGGCAAAGACATCCGGATCACGATTGGCGGCCGGGTAGACCAGGATCACCTGGTCTTCGAGTGCGAGCCGAGAGCCACCGAAATCGAGGTCTCGGGTGACGGTGCGCGACATGTTCTTGATCGGTGTCACCCATCGCAGTAGCTCTTCGACACCGCCGATCATCGCGTTCGGGTCGTCGCGTAGGATCGCCGCCTGATCGGGATACTCGAGCAGGGCGAGCATCCCGCACGTGATCACATGACGTGTCGTCTCATCGCCGCCGATCAGGATCAGCAGCGTCTCTTGGACAATCGATTCGTCGTCCAAGCGAGTGCCATCGATCTCACCATGCACCAGCGTGCTGATCAGGTCGTCTGTCGGATTGGCGCGTCTGTCAGCGATCACCTCCAGTTGGTACTGGCGGAACGCGATCCCCGCCTCCATCGCTTTGAGCTGGACGTCTGCGGTCGGACTTCCGGTGGTGCCGCGAATCAGGTCGTCCGACCACCGCAGGAGATCGTCGTATGACGATGGTGGGAAGCCGAGCAGATCGGCGATCAACAACAGCGGTAGCGGCGCGGCCACGTCCCAGACAAAATCACATTCGCCTCGATCGCAGATGCGGTCGATGATCTCCGTGCAGATCGCCAGGACGCGCTGCTCGTGCTCGGCAACTCGCCGCGGTGTGAACCCACGCTGCACCAGCGAACGCCTGCGCTGGTGTTCGGGGTTGTCCATCGAGATCATCATCGGCAACGGCAATCCGTGTGGACGGGGGCTTCGGCGACTGGAGAAGTCCGTCGGATTTCGTTCGATGGCCAGCACATCGGCGTGGCGAGTGATTGCCCACACGGAGTTGGCTTCGTCGAAGAAGACGGGCGCGTTCTCGCGCATCCAGCGCCATGTCTCGAACGGCTGGCTGGCCCACCACTCACCATCGAGCAGATCGATACCTTCGGCCAGCGGATCTGAAAGTGTCATGCCTGTCCCCCTGTTGCCCGAACATCTGCGAACGTAGCAGGAGCACGAGGAGTCGCTGGCCTCCTGATTCGTCCAGCGTTTATTTGGCATGCGCTGAAAGCCGACGTCGCACTGCCTACGTTTGGGGGCGATGCCCAGGAACGTCGACAACGAGCGATCATCAGGTCTGCAGGTTCAGCACCCCATGCACCCCATGCACCCCAGGCACCAAGGTGCCCGAGCTGAGCGGCGGGTTCGTCGGCTCACCCGGCTGGCTGCCATCGTCCTCGTCGCGGGTTGTTCCACGTCTCGTGGCGCATCATCGCCAGTTGGTTCGACGACCGCTCCAGCGCCGGTTGGATCATCGACCATCCCATCATCGCCCACGATTGCTCCGCCACTTCCGGTGCCTCTTGAATCGACGACCATTCCGTCGGTCGCATCGACGATTGATCCAACACTCCCGGCGGCGACGACGACGGTTGGATCGACGACTGCTCCGTCATCACCCATGATCGCCCCGCCACTTCCGATACCTCTTGAATCGACGACCATTCCGTCGGTCGCATCGACGATTGCTCCAACACTTCGGGCGCCGGCGCCGATCTCGGTCGTCGTGTCACCGGCTTTGCGGGACGAAGGACAGTGGAGGGTTCTCGGCTCCACCGCGGCGGGGCCGGTCCTGTGGGGAACGACGGTCCGGCCGTTCGCGACACAGCCGGAGGTCAGGGCCAGTTACGCGACATTTGACCAGAGCAGACTTCATGCTGCCCTCTTCAACGGCACAGAGTTGCCCGGCAGTGGCCCTTGGAACAACGGTTCGAAGGTCATGCCAGCGGCGATACCGTCGCTGATGGCTGCGTTCAACGGCGGCTTCAAGTTCAAACACATCAAAGGTGGCTATTTCACCGAAGGAAAAGTCATCAAACCCTTGCTGGACGGCGAGGCAACGCTGGCGATCAATCGTGAGGGTCGGATCAGCATCGGCGTGTACGGCGTCGATCTGACCAATGACGGGTCATGGCTGTCTCTTCGACAAAATTTGCCATTGATCATCGATGGGGAGCACGAAACGGTGAGCACCGCCCACGAACAGGGCACAACCAACATTTACTGGGGCGACGATTTCGGTGGTGTGGTGCTCGACTTCCGCTCGGCGATCTGCGTGCGGTCAGACGGTCTGATGATGTACGCAGTCGTCGGACGAGTCGACATCAATGGTCTCGTCAAAGCGCTCATCGGTGCACACTGCAGGCGTGCGATGGAGCTCGACATCAACGGCTCCTGGCCACAATTCGTCAGCGTGGATCGCACAGACCCGGCTTCCTCGCAGCCGAACGCGCTGGACTCACGGATGACGCACCTGAGTCGCTACCTCACCGGTGGCTCGACCAAAGATTTCATCGCCCTTTTCGATCCACTGCTTCTGCCACCGAACGTCGTTCGTTGACTCCGGGAACCAGCCACGATGCCGATCGACCGCACGGCGCGTTTCGAGCGACCTCAGGGCGGCCGGAATCGGTTCGCCTCTTCGTTCGCTGGTACGCGCTCTTGAGCCTTCCGGCGATCGTTGCCAGTGCCATCTCGTTCGGCGCGGCCCTCGACCGCACCGGCGCAGCAAGCTTGTCCACCC
>JAYTOM010000036.1:0-3058 GCA_043747765.1 Actinomycetota bacterium | reverse complement strand
TCATGAGGTTGAAGGTCCATTCCCTGCGCGGTCGCCTGGTCGGGCTGTTCGCCATTGGTCTGACGATCGTCATCGCCGGTGCGAGTACTGCGGTGTACGCGACGCTCGTCGCGCAACTCGATCGCTCGGTCAACGATCGACTGAGCAAACGGGCAGACATCATCGCCGGTGCACTCGATCTCAAACGGCCGAACATCGACGAGGACTACGGGTTCGGGGTCGTCCTCACTTTCGATGGCAGCGTCGTCACAGCGTCGTCGACGATTCGCCGCCCCCGTTCGGTCCTGACTGCCACCGAGTTGGCCGAAGCAACCACAACCGTCGTGTCGATCAACCGAACCGTGCCGGGCCTCGGCCAACACGCGCGTCTTTTGGCTCAGCCCGAGAACATCGGGGGCGAACACCTGATCGTCGTGACCGGGACGTCACTCGACGCCCAGGTCGATGCTCGACAGCGGGTATTCACGACGCTGGCGATCGGAGGTCCGTTGCTGTCGCTCCTGCTTGCCGTCGGGGCGTGGTTCGTGGTCACCGCCGCTCTCCGGCCGGTGCGGCGCATCAGCGAAGAGGCCGAGGAGGTCTCCCGCCTCGACATTGGACGTCGACTGCCGGAGCCGGCGACGACCGAGCTCGCTCAGCTCGCACGAAATCTCAATGCGATGCTCGACCGCCTGGCAGAGTCATTCGAACGTGAGCGGGCATTCGTCGACGACGCCAGCCACGAACTACGAACTCCGATCGCAATCCTGCGTGGCGAATTGGAACTGGCCAGTGGGAGCACCGACGTCGACGAACTCCGCCACGCCGTCGGGAGTGCACTCGAAGAAGCAGTACGTCTCGCCGACATGGCCGAAGGACTTCTCGTGCTGGCCCGGAGCGGAGTGGACAACGCGCTCCAGATGTCGGAGCCGATCGATCTCTTTGCCCTGGTCAGCGATGTAGCACGGCGCCTGGAACGGGTCGACCGACGCGTGGAACGGGTCGACCGACGCGTGGTGCGGGTCGACGTCGAAGGTGCCGCCGGGATGCACGGTCACCGTCGGGCGATCGAACAGATCGTCGACAATCTGGTCGCCAACGCGCGCAGGTACGCAAATGACCGAGTCACCGTACAGATCGCCACTCGTGGCGTTCAAACCGTGATCAGTGTGTGCGACGACGGGCCGGGCTTCCCCGAGCAATTCCTCGTCAGCGCATTCGACCGCTTCAGTCAGGCCGATCCCTCGCGCCGACGCGCCAGCGGCGCTGGCCTCGGCCTGGCAATCGTCTCGGCCCTGATCGAACGCCAAGGCGGAACCGTGACCGCCCGCAACGGTCCTCCTCTCGGCGGAGGTGTGGTCGAAGTCACGCTCGCAACGGGTCATTGACTCACGAATCGACCGAGTTCTCATCACGGTCTCATCGGCCGGGGACGATGATGCCGAAGTGAACGACCGTTGGAATTCCGATCTCGCTGCCCACACCCTTGTCGAGCCGCTGTCAATGCACATCGTGTCCGTCGACCTCGAACCACATCGGACACCACAGCGGACCGCTGTTGCACGCCTGGTCACAACCGTTGGTTCGGTTCCATCTGTTTCGGCGATGTTCCCTTGCTACAACGACGCCTCGACAATCGGCCGCTTGGTCGACGACGTCCACCAGGCGCTGGCGCCCCTCGTTGCCGATCTTGAGGTGATCGTCGTCAACGACGGCTCGAGTGACAATTCGCGTGACGTACTCGATCGACTCGCCGAGACACGGCGGTGGCTGCGCCCGATCCACCATGATGTCAATCGTGGGTACGGCGGGGCACTGATCACCGGGTTCAGCGCGGCACGCTACGACTGGATCTTCTACACCGACGGCGACGGCCAGTACGACGCGCTGGAAGCAGCCCTCCTCGTTCCACTCGCAACCGACGACGTCGATGTCGTGCAGGGCTTCAAGCTGGGCCGCGGCGACACGATGGCACGCAAGGTCATCGGCCGCTGCTACCACCACGGCGTGAAGCGCCTGTTCGGACTGCCAGGTCGGGACACCGATTGCGACTTCCGGATGTTCCGCCGCTCGCTCATCGCAAACCAGATGCTCACATCGACGAGCGGTGTGATCTGCGTCGAGATGATGCACCGGTTCCAGCAGTCGGGTGCGCGGTTTGTCGAGACCCCGGTCCATCACTATCGACGGATCAGCGGCAAGTCCCAATTCTTTCGTCTGCCATCGCTGGCCCGCACTGCTCGCCAACTTCTGACGTTGTGGTGGAACAGCGTCGTTCGTTCGTGACCGAGATGCGCACGCTGGACACACCACCACCCCTCGAGGAAGAGTCGTTCCCCGAGCCCGCAACCAACGGGCACGCGACCAACGGGCGCACCGTTGATCGCCCCTCGGTCGACGAGCCCCCCGTCGTCGAGCCCCCCGTCGACGGGCTCTCGACGGCTGACGTGGCGGCCGCCGCCGGACGACGAACCTGGTGGGTGATCGGTGGTGCCGCCGTGCTGTCAGCGCTCCTCCGGTTGCCGATGGTATGGGTTCCGGTCAGCGTCGACGAGGGCGGATATCTGGCCATCGCCCGAGCCTGGGGGCACGGATCCGTGTTGTATCGCGACGTTTTCGTCGACCGGCCGCAAGGTCTGCTCGTCCTCTTCCGCTTCTGGGACTGGGTGTCTGGCGGAAACACCGAGTCGATCCGCGTCATGGCGATGCTCTTCGGGGCCCTGCTCGTGGTTTCCATGGCCGTTGTCGTCCGTGAAGTGGCTGGTCATTCAGCGGCTCGCTATGCGGCGGTGATCTGCGCTGTCGTGTCTGCTGCGCCGATTCTCGAAGGGTACTCAGCGAACGCCGAACTGCTCAGCGGTGGCGTCGCCGCAGCTGGTCTCGCCGTCGCCGTGTTGGCAACGCGCAAGACGCACCGCTGGGTGTGGTTCTATTCGTCCGGCCTGCTCGCCGGCATTTCGCTGTCGCTGAAACAGTCGGGCTTCGACGGGCTGCTCGCAATCGGGGCATGGCTGATCCTGGCCATGCTGTTCGAGCGGCAGCATCGCCGAATGGCGCTGCGCGGCTTGTTGGCCATTTG
>JAYTOM010000035.1:0-31958 GCA_043747765.1 Actinomycetota bacterium | reverse complement strand
GTACATCCTGTAGATGAACGCTTCGTCGTTCCAGTCCAACGCCGCTGCTGGCTGCACCAGCCGAATCGCCGGGAAGCGTTGAAGCAGGCGTGAAAGCATCATCTGCAGTTCCGCCCTTGCCAGGTGCTGACCGAGGCAGGTATGCGGCCCGTAGCCGAAGGCGACGTGCTGGACCGGGTCACGGTCGAGATCGAGCTCGAGGGGATTGTGCGGGCACACCGACGGGTCGATGTTTGCGGTTCCCGTAGCCGGCATCACCCAATCCCCACGACGCAACTGCCGACCGGCGAACTCCATGTCGACGGTCACCAGGCGGGGGATCGTTGCGCCGTTCTCGGCGATCACGAACACGAAGCGGACGAGTTCCTCGATGAACTGGGCGACACGGCCGGAGTCAGCTACGAACGTGGCCAGTTGATCGGGGCGAGACAGCAGGATCGTCAGGGCGACGGCCGTCGACGAGGCTGTCGTGTCGTGGCCGGCGAGCAGCAGGTTGGTGCACAGCCCGGCGATCTCAGCATTCGACAACGGGGGATCGTCGGTCTTTGTCAGGTGGGAGATCAGGTCGCTGCCGGGGTTCTGACGCCTCGCGGCGACGACGGCGCCGAGGATCTCGTGCAGCTTGGCGACCGCTTGACCGGCGGCCTCGGGGTCGTCTTTGCCGCCTTTGCGTTGTCCGATCGTCTGCTCAGCGGCGCGCTGGAACGCCGGGGCCTCGTCGTGAGGGACGCCGATGATCTGCCCGATGACCTCGGAGGGAATCGGGAGACAGAACTCGGTGATCAGGTCGACAGGCGGACCGTGCTGGGCGAGCCGGTCTAGATGCTTGTCGACGACCGATCCGATGAACGGCCGAATCAGTTCGATGGCCTTCACCGAGAAATAGCCGGCGGCGAGGCGACGGATTCGCAGATGCTCCGGTCCGTTCATGCTCGGGATGAATCCAGGCATGTCCGGCACCGACACGCTGACGGGGCAGGGCTGCGGCTCGCCGAGGAACCGCTTAGCGTGGAGCCGCTCGTCGCTGAGTGCTGCCTTGAAGTCGTCCATGTTCGTCGTCATCCAACCGACCACCCCATTTGGAAATCGGTACGGGATCAGGCGCTCGTCCCGGCGTTCGAGGAGTTCGGCGAGCGGCAGGCGAGGCGTCAGCGGATCGCCGCCATGGCGTAGGGGCAGATCGAGGACATCGGTGTCTGGCGCAGTCATTGCATTCTCCGTTTCGATGGCTCGCCAAGCAGGGCGAGCCGATATTCTGTCTGACGTTCGACAATAGAACGAGACGCTCATACCGTCAACAACGTCTTTGCTCATTGAGAGCAGCATTTGTCCACTTTCGGGCTGAAACGTCCCGGTTCGTAGGAGGTAGAAATGGTGTTCCCCTTGAGGCACGTCGTCGTCGTCGGTGCCTCGCTCGCCGGGTTACGTGCTGCCGAGACGCTCCGCACCAGCGGGTTCACCGGAACGATCACCATCGTCGGCGCCGAACGCCATCCTCCGTACGACCGTCCGCCGCTCTCCAAGAAGGTGCTCTCCGGCGAGTGGGCGCCCGAGCGAACGGCGCTGCGACAGTTCACCGTCGACGATCCGCTCGAGCTCCAGTGGCGTCTCGGCGTCGCTGCGGTCGGCCTGGACATTGCCCGAAGAGTCGTCACCGTGCGTTCCGTCGAGGGCGCCGAGTGCGTGCGCCCTGTCCACGACGAGGATGCAGCCGGCCACGAACCTCGCACTTATCATCACCATGACGGTGGCGACCACGACGATGAGATCGGCTTCGACGGCCTAATCATCGCCACGGGGGCCGAAGCCAGGCGTCTGGCGGGACAGGTGGTCGACCCTTCGATCGTCGTCATGCGCACGCTGGACGACTCGCTCGCGCTGCACCAGATCGTGGCTGACGGCTCGAAACGAGTCGTCGTCATCGGTGCCGGCTTTATCGGACTGGAAGTCGCAGCGACGGTTCGTCAACTGGGTAACGACGTCACCGTGCTCGAGGGGCTGCCGGCGCCGCTGATCCGCGGGCTCGGCGCCGACATCGGGACGGTGATCGGCGAGATCCACGCCGAACACGGTGTCGATCTTCGCTGCAACGTCGTCATCGAGTCGGTCGAACCGGGCATGGTGACCCTGGCCGGCGGCGAGCGGGTCAGCGCTGACGTCATCGTTGTGGGCATCGGCGTTGCGCCGGCCACAAGGTGGTTGGAGGGGAGCGGCCTCGAGTTGCGCGACGGCGTGGTCTGTGACGCCACGCTCAACGTGGGCGTCGATGGCGTCTACGCCGCTGGCGACGTGGCCAGATGGCCGAACGAGCTCTTCGGTGAGGAGATGCGTGTCGAGCACTGGACGAACGCAGCCGAGCAGGGCGCTGCGGCCGCCGCCAACCTGCTGGCGACGTCGCGAGGCGACCCCGCGGTGCCGTATTCGGCTGTGCCGTTCTTCTGGAGTGATCAGTACGACAGGCGCGTGCAGTTTCTCGGCCGCTCTGCCAATCATGACGAGGTCAGGATCGTCTCCGGATCGACTGCCGCAAGACAGTTCGTAGCGTTGTACCGCCGCGGCGACCGGCTGGAAGGCGTCTTCGGGCTCAATTCGACACGCGCCCTCATGGCGTTTCGCCCGTCCTTGTCGACGCGGGCCTCCTGGGACGAGGCGCTCGCCGTTGCGCGTGTCCAGACGGGTCAGTCGGGCGTCCGGTGAGCGGGGGCGGGCGCCCGTTCGTGGCCTCGTGCAACGCCGACCGGCTTGCGAAGGTCAATCAGTTGCGCTAAAGTCTGTTGGGTAAACGTCCGACCGAAAGGCGGTCGGAACAAGCGGAGAGCGAGTGTCGCTCGCCACTTCAAGCGGCAGGGGGCCTTGATGACGGTGCAGGAAGTTTCGGAGATGCGGCGGGTGCCGATACGAAATGACGGAGAGCGGCTTCAACCACGCCTGCCCCTTGAAGAGCTGAATGCCGATGGTGGTCTGCTCCCGTTCGTGTATCCGAACGGTGTGCCCGGTTACATGACCACGACCGCCGAGGACTTCCGCAACATCCTCGGCGACCCACGCTTTCATGCCAAGCGCTTCCTCGGTGAGCCGCAGCCCGGCCCGGTCAGTGTCGTGGTGCCGGACATGCCTGGATTCATCCCGAGCATGAACGGGCCAGAGCATCTCGCCGTGCGTCGCCTTGCTGCGGGCGACTTCTCGGTGAAGGCGGTGCAGAAGCTCGAGCCGGTGATCGACGAAGTTGTCACCAAATATCTCGATCAGACCCACGCGCACGGCTCGCCGGTCGATCTGTTCGAGTCCTACAACCTCCCGATCCCGTCCGAGGTGATCGCCAAGATCCTCGGTGTGCCGACGACGCACACGCCCGAGTTCCAGCTCGCCGCAAGGCTCACGATCGGCGGACTCCCCGACGAGATCGAAGATCCGATGGCTCCAGCCAAAGCTGTTGCCCGCCTGCACGAACTGATCGGCGAGATCATCCAGCTCAAGCGTTCCAACCCGGAGGACGACCTGATCACCAGGTTGACGCAGGCGACGAACCCGGTGGTCAGCGATCAGGAGATCTGGGGATTGTGCACCAACCTCCTGCTCGCCGGACACGAGACAACATCGACGAGCGGAGCGTTCGCCATCGCCATCCTGCTCGAGCGCCCCGAGGCCCGTGAGTACTTCCTCAGCCACCTCGAGCGGACCCCGGAGATGGTCGAGGAATTGATCCGCTATGTCTTCATGGTCACCGACTCCGGCGGTGGAATCCCGCGGCTCGCGACCGAGGACGTCGAATACGGCGGGATGACGATCCACAAGGGCGAGTGGGTGATGCCATGCGTCGGAACGGCGAACGCCGATCCGACGGTGTGCCCGCACGGTGCGACGCAACTGGATCTCGCGCGTGAAGACATCCTCGGCCATCACCTCACGTTCGGTTTCGGCCCGCACACATGCCTCGGCCAGCATCTCGCCCGCGCTGAGCTGAAAGTCATCATCCCCAAGGTTTTCGAACGCTTCCCGAACCTCCAGCTGCTCACGCCGGTGAACGAACTGCCGTGGCTCGACAAGGGCTTCGGGTACCGTATGGCTGAACTGCCGGTGTCATTTTGAGCGCGCCGCATCCATTCCACGTGCTCGTCGACTACTCGAAATGCACAGCAGCAGGGCAGTGCCTGCTCGCAGCGCCGAACGTCTTCGACCAGAGCACCGAGAACGGCACGATCGTACTGCTCGATGAGGCGCCGCCCGAGAGCGAGTATCCGCGTGTGCTCGACGCCGTCAACCGTTGCCCCGCCAGCGTGATCAGCCTGGCCAACGAGTAAGGAACGACCCTCCGATGACCATGCAAGACGTCGACGTGAAGCCGATACCTGTACGCAAGAATCCAGGGCGTCTCGAGACCCGGCTCCCTCTCGAAGAGATGAACCGAGCCGGCACGCTGATGAAATTCATGTATCCGAACGGCGTTCCCGGCTACATGACGACGACAGCGGACCACTTCCGCCGGATCTTGTCGGATCCTCGATTTCACGCCAAGCGATTCCTCGGCGAGCCGCAGCCGACCCCCGTCAGCGTCGCCGTACCAGACATGCCGGGCTTTATTCCGAGTATGAACGGGCCTGATCACCTCGCTGTTCGTCGGCTGGCGGCCGGTGATTTCTCGGTCAAGCACATTCGCGATCTGAGCGCCAAGATCGAGCAGGTCGTCGACAGGTATCTCGACGAGACCGAGGCGATGGGTTCACCCGTCGATCTATTCGCCTCGTACTGCCTGCCGATCCCGTCCGAAGTGATCGCCTGGATCCTCGGTGTCCCGACGACTCACACCCAGGAGTTCCAGATGGCCGCAAGGTATACCATCGGTGGCCTTCCGGAGAAGCTGACCGATCCGGAGGCACCGGCGAGGGCGATCAAGACGCTCCACGAACTGCTCGCCGACGTCATCACCTTGAAGCGCAAGGACCCACAGGACGACCTCATCACGCGGCTCACGAAAGCGACGGACCCCGTCCTCAGCGACGAGGAGATCTGGGGGCTATGCACCAACCTCCTGCTCGCAGGTCACGAGACGACCTCGACGAACGCCGCATACCAGATCGCCATCCTGCTCGATCGCCCAGACGTCAAGGCCGAGTTCCTCGCCGATCCCGACCGAATCCCCGACTTCATCGAGGAACTGCTGCGCTTCAAGGCAATCCTCACAGACTCCGGGGCAGGCATCCCGCGCCTGGCGACCGAAGACGTCGAATTCGATGGCGTGCTGATCGAAAAGGGCGAATGGGTGATGCCGTGCGCTGCTGCGGCGAACGTCGACGCCAGCGTCTGTCCGCACTCGCCGACCGAACTCGACCTCGACCGAACCCCGTTCCCGCATCTGACCTTCGGCTTCGGGGCGCACACGTGTCTCGGCCAACACCTTGCGAGGGCAGAACTGAAGGTCATCGTTCCGAAGATTTTCGAACGCTTCCCGAACCTCGCCCCGGAGATGGCGGTCGACGACCTCCCATGGCTCGAATCCGGCTTCGGCTACCGGATGGCTGTGCTCCCGGTGCGTTGGAAATGAGCGACGTCGGAGCCATGCGGATCCTCCTCGACGTCGACAAGTGCATCGCCGTTGGGCAATGCCTCCTCGCTGCTCCAAAGGTGTTCGATCTGGACGATTCGGGCATCGTCGTCCTACTCGACTCGATGCCGCCAGAGAGCGAGCGGCCCGCCGTGATGAACGCCATCACCCGATGCCCGGCCGACGTCATCTCCCTGGCTCAGGATTGAGCGCGCGGCGCACGATCCAGGATTCAGCAGACCCATTCACTATATCTAGACAAACACAGATACAGACAGCGAAAGGACCACGATGACAGCGCTCGATTACCAACTGTTCGATTTGGACAACCACTTCTATGAGACCGAGGATGCCTGGACGCGCCATCTCGAACCTCAATTCAAAGACGCGCTGGGCCACTCGAAGTTCAGCCTGACCGGCGGTGGTTCACCGCTCGATGCCATCCCCGGCAAGGAGGACTGGGTCGTCAAGCCGGGTTCGCTTAAGGAGCGGCTGCGGAAGATGAAGTCGTCCGACGAGGGCGAGCGTCTCGAGTTGCTGATGCCGCCCCATCCCGGCTTCAAGAACCGCGACGAACGCATTGCGTTGATGGACGAGCAGGGAATCGAAGCGTGCGCGATGTTCTCCTCCGGAGTATCCGTCGAGCACCGCTTCGACAATCCGGCAGCGCTGTACGCCCATTTCCGCTCGCTCAACAGGTTCATCGAGGACGACTGGGGATACGCTTACAGGAGTCGGATCTACTCGCCGGCGATGCTGTCGCTACGTGACCTGGACATGGCGGTCGCAGAGCTCGATCGGGTGATGGCAGCGGGAGCCCGCCTCATCAACCTCCGTCCCGGGCACGCCTATGGGCGCTCGCCAGGCGACCCGTACTTCGACCCGTTCTGGGCGCGGATCAACGAGGCCGGCCTCGGCGTCACCTTCCATCAGGGCGAGGGCGGCTGGAACGAGAGCGTCGCCCCGCTGTGGGGCCTGAACCCCGACCCGCCGGCGGTCGAGCAGGCCGCATGGCAGTGGATGAACACCTATGGCAACGCCCCGGTCATGGCGGTGCTGTCCGCACTGTTGTACGACAACCTTTTCGCCCGCTTCCCGAACATCCGCGTCGCCAGCGTCGAGAACGGCGCCACGTGGCTCCCGTACTTCATGTCGCACATCGACAAGATGCGTGGCATGGGCCGCCAGGGGCCGTGGGTGGGTGGTCAACTGAGCGAGCGCCCGACGGCGATCGCCAAGCGGCACATCCTCGTCGCCCCGTTCCCCGAAGACGACGTCCACAAGATCGTCGCCGAGGTCGGGCCGGAGATGATCGCCATGGGATCGGACTATCCGCACTCCGAAGGCATGGCCCATCCGAATGAGTTCGCTGCGCTCGTCAAGGACTTGACCGAGGATCAGCAGCGGTGGATTCTGCGTGACAACGGGATGAACCTGGTCGGGCGCTGATACGGCTCGACACTGCGCACGGCGCGAATGGCGGGACGCAACAAGCCCGCCACTCGCTCGCCGACGGCGACTGAAAACGCGAAAAGGAGCGGCGCTCCTGCGCGGCGTCGGTCAGAAACCCGGGGGCTTGGTCGTCTGCTGGCGGTACACGTTGCCGTGCCAGTCGTATTGGCCCCATCCGACGTCGCCGCTCTCGTTGGTCCACCGCACGACCGCGAGCACCGTCGGGCCGATGTGGTGAAAGCTGACGGCTTCACCGTTGAAGATATGTGTCCTGCCACGCTCGTCCTCGAGTTCGTAGACGAGCGAACGCGTCGACCAGTTGCCGTTGTAGACGAAGCGGCCGGTTCCGGCCTTCAACCGCAGTACGTCGGCACCGTCGGTGATGTATCCGTGATCGACGACCGCATGGTCGACGGAGTCCCACCGCTGTGTCGTCTGCACGAAGAACGTGAAATCGTCCCCGAAGGCGCCGTAGTCGAAGTTCGCCGAGACGTCGGACGCATAACCCCCGCGCGCTGCGCCCTCCGGGCGCGGGCTCCAGGAATGATCGCGCCACGACGGCCAGTTGACGGCGTGGACGGTGCCATGGAGGCGAACCGTCCCGGTGATCGCCATCATCTGATCGAGATGGCCGTACTTGATGCTGCCGAGCCCTGCAGCCTCGGTACCGGTCTCGGAGATGTGCAGCGGCGGGCACAACCCGCGGTAGTGCAAATCGAAGACCGTCTCGTCGGCACCTTCGTAGCGCAGGTCCCACTCGCTCAACGGCTTCGTCATGCTGACCGCGAGGCCATTCGCCAATGAGAAGTCGGTCAACGAGTCGGGGGGCATCGGCAGGTGGTTGCACTGATCCGAGTAGTCGAGTTCCATCGCCCCGGCTCCGGGGTTGTCGCTGCTGAATAGGGTGATGCCCGATTGAACGACACCGAGGTTGGTGCGAAAGCCGTTCCAGATGTGGCAGCCGATTCGCGCCTCGGGGATGGTGAAGGAGTAGGTATTGGTCTCCAGCCAGCGGTAGTCGCGGAATCGGGGCGCATGAAAGTGCATGTCGCGCAGCCCGATGGCCGAGCCGAGCGGTGCGGTGCGGTGGTCGGAGGTCATCGCGTCACCACGCCACGTTGAGTTCTGCCATGCGGTAGCCGAAGCCACTCTCCAGCCATGGCATCTCGTCGACCGGAGTCACCAGTTCCAGAGTGGGGAACCTGGCGAACAGCATCGACAGGATCGAACGCAGCTCGGCCCTGGCGAGGTGCTGGCCGAGGCACGTATGCGCACCGAAACCGAAGGTGAGGTGCTGGATCGGGTCGCGGTTGAGGTCGATCTGTTCCGGCGCGGCGTAGGGGCAGACCGACGGATCGATGTTCGCGGCGATGGTCGTCGGCATCACCCAGTCACCCGCGCGGATGTGCACGCCGTGGAAATTGACGTCCTCGACGGCCAGTCGGGGGATGCCGGCGCCGGCATCTTGGATGATGAAGGCGAACCTGACGAGTTCGTCGACGAAGTCAGGGAGTCGCTCGGGATGGTCCTTGAACGTTCGATATTGATCGCGCTGGGTCAGAAGGGTGGCGACCGCCAGGGCGCCCGTCGTTGCCGTCGTCTCGTGGCCGGCCAGCAACAAGTTCGTGCACAGCCCGGCGATTTCGGTGTCACTGAGCGGCGGGTTGTCGGTCTGCGAGAGTCGGGTGATGACATCATCGCCTGGTGTCTCACGCTTGATGGCGATGACCTCCTTGACGATCTCGTGAAGCCTGGCGACTGCCTTCGCCGGCGCTTCCGGGTCGGCCATCGCATCGGGTAATCCGCCGATGGTCAGACGTGCTGCGTTCTGGAAGTCCTCGGCATGGGTGTGTGGCACACCGAGGATCAGGGCGATGACTTCCGAAGGGATCTGCAGGCAGTACATCTCATAGAGATCGGCGGGGGAGCCGTGGGCGGCGACCTGATCGAGGTACTTCGTCACGACGCCGTCGATCATCGGCTGCAGCGCTTCGACGCGCTTGACGGTGAAATCGCCGGCGGCGAGGCGGCGTACCCGAAGGTGTTCGGGGCCGTTCATGCTGGGGATGAAGCCGGGCATGTCGGGGACGTCCACGGGCATGATCGCCATCTGTGGCTCGCCGAGGAAGCGTTTGGCGTGAAATCGGGGGTCCGACAGGATCGCCTTGAAGTCTGCGGCGTTGGTGGTGAGGAAGCCGGTGACGCCGTTCGGAAATCGGTAGGCGAGGAGGCGTTCGTCGCCGATCAACGCATCGAGGTCGAGCCGGGGTCCGAGTCGTCCCCCGTCGTGACGAAGTGGCAAGTCTCGAATTTGATCTTGAACCGACATTGGGTGACCTCCACAGATGACGTGTCTCAGTCCGATGTATGGACTGCGTGATTCCGGTCAGACATTAGTCGGATGGTACGACGGTCGCAAGAGTTCGGGCATGACGTTGCACGAACATCATCCTGGCGACGATGACCAGGCTGAGCACGAGGCCTTGGCCGGCTGACAGCAGTAACAGCATCGAGTGCCGACCGAGGCCGTAGGCCATCCACAAGATTGTGTTGCCGATCGACAGCAGCCAGCTGCCCAACGACAGTCCGGACAGGTCGGTGCGTGTGAAGACGACGAGCACCTGTGGCCAGAGCAGGATGAACGCCCCGACGGCGGCGACGACCCCGAGCACGGCGTCGGGGGCGAACAGGTAGGCCAGCACCTCGAACACGAGTGCGCCGATGATCGCCGCGATCGCCCTGCGGATGTGCGGGGCCCGATTGATGACCAGCAGCCGGACCATGACGATCCCGCAGTAGCCGAGCATCACGTTTGTCAGGACGGGCGGGAACAGGTGCTGGCGGATGCCGTATCCCATCCATGCACCCGCCTGGGCGACGAGAATCGCAAACATTCCCGAGGACACGCCGGCGGTGTCGTGAGAACGTGACGTGCGGATCACCTGTGGGACGAATTGACTGGCTGCCATCGCCGTCGCGACATAGCCCACGGCTTCGATGTGCGCGTTCATCGGCTGGTCAACGTGCGGCAGACGGCGTCATTGCACGCCGATGGACTGGCCGGTGATCGGCCTCGCCATGTCCGAAGCGAGGTACACGGCGGTCCTGGCGATCTCTGCAGCCGGTGTGACGTAGCCGAGGGTGGTCCGTTCGCTCCACTCTCGACGCGCCTGATCTGTGCTGATGCCGCGCTGCGCCGCCTCGCGATCCATCGCATCGAAGAGATGTTCACCGCCGATTGGGCCGGGGTGGATGCCGTTGACGCGTACGCCGAGCGGTGCCAGTTCGGCGGCGAGGAATCGCGTCGCCGATGCGAGAGCGTGTTTCGACAGTGTGTAGGCGGTCGACCGAACCGGGCCGCTCTCCTCGTCGACGGGGCCCTTCGGCGCCGGTAGACCCGAGCCGCCGGCGTTGATCATGATGACGCGGGCGTCGCGTCCTTGCATGAGCGCCAGGCACAGGCGGGTCAATTCGAGTGGGACCCAGAGATTGATCTCCATCGTCTTGCGCCAGCGAACGAGGTCGCCGTCCAGGAACCCTTTGCGGTCTCCTGGATGAGCGGCGTTGTTGACGAGCACGTCGAGATGGCCGAAGGTCTCGCGCACGGCGGCGATGAGCGCCTCGCGCTGGTCTGCCTGCGAGACGTCGGTCGCGACGGGCAGCGCCCGTCGCCCCAGTTCTGCGACCTCTGCGGCAACGGTGGCGAGGTAGTCGGTGTTCCGGGACGCCACCGCGACGTCGGCACCCTCGCGGGCGAATGCAAGGGCCATCTCGCGGCCCATTCCCGAACCGACGCCGGAAATGAGGATCACCTTGTTGTTGAGCAGCACATCTGGATCGTAGATGCCCGTCCCGCAATTGTCTACTCTTTGATTGTTGGTGCGACAAGCACTACTCTTACGACGGAGGATTGATGCGTACACGAGTGTCGGACCGGCTGGACATCGAATATCCGATTCTTGCGTTCAGTCATTGCCGTGACGTCGTTGCCGCGGTGACGAACGCCGGAGGCATGGGGGTGTTGGGTGCAGCTTTTCTGCGTCCCGATCAGCTCGAAGTCGAGTTGGACTGGATCGACGCCCATACCAGCGGTCGGCCGTATGCCGTCGACCTGTTGTTTCCGACGATGCAAGGCAGCGAGACCGCAGACCAAGGACATCTGGACGCCGACGAGATCCGTACGCTCATCCCCCAGAAGCATCTGCGTTTTGCCGAGCTGCTGCTCGACGAGTTTGCCGTGCCACCGATGCCGGACGGCATCGACAGCGCCGGCGCCGAAGGCGGATTCCTGCAGATCGCCCGCAACGACAGCAGCGGAGCGTTGGAGCAGTTCGATGTCGTCTTCGGCCACCACCAGGTCCGGCTGATCGCTTGCGGTCTCGGCGTCCCGCCGCAGAGCCTGGTCGTCCGGGCGCACGACGCCGGCCGGCTGGTCGCGTCGCTGATCGGGCACCCCTCACACGTCGCCCGCCAACTGAACGCCGGGGTCGACTTCCTCATCGCCCAGGGGACTGAGGCGGGCGGCCACACCGGGGAGATCTCGACGATGGTGTTGATCCCGCAGGTCGTCGCGCTCGCCGGTGCGGTTCCGGTGATCGCCGCCGGCGGCATCGGGTCAGGACGTCAGATCGCTGCGGCGATCGCTCTCGGCGCCGAGGCGGTGTGGTGCGGCTCACTGTGGTTGACCACCGAGGAGGCCGAGACGGCTCCGGCACTCAAGGCGAAGCTGCTGGCAGCGTCGTCGAGTGACACGATCCGATCCAGATCGTGGTCCGGAAAACCGATGCGCATGTTGCGCAGCGCGTGGCCCGAGGCGTGGGAACGGCCCGACGCCCCGAAGCCGCTGCCGCCACCGCTCCAGGACCTGATCGCCAGCCCCGCCCAACAGCGCGCCGCCAGGGTCGCCAAAGCAGGCAACGGCGGGTACGAGCTGACGACCGGACCGGTCGGGCAGGTGATCGGGCTCATCGACCAGGTCAAACCGGTGCGCCAGGTCATGCTCGATCTCGTCACCGACTATGCCGACGTCCTCGAACGATTCGCCCGGCAACATGCTGATCTCAGCGCCGAATAGCTGCAACAGCCGAAGCAGCTGTGTACAACAGCCCGACGGCGCTTCCTTCCGGTTCGTGCGGCCGCTGCCGCTGGAGGACCGTCACTACAACTCCAGCCATCTGTTCGCCGGTTCGGCGTCCGAGCTGCTGATCAACGCCCGGTCGGCGTACTTGCGAGCGATCGATTGGCCGGGACTGGGGCCGGACTTCTGGCTGATCATCCGCACCCTGACGATTGAGTATGTCAGCGAAGCCTTCGCCGGCGAGGAACTGTGTTGCGGTGTGCGCACGATTTCGCGGACAGTCAAGACCGTCGAGGTCGAACTGGCTGTCTGGGAGAGAACGTCGTTACGGATGGTCCTGCGCGGAACGATCACCGACGTCGGTTTCGATCCGAGGGCTCGTCGATCGCGTTCGGTCCCCGCCGATCTGTGGGAGGCGATCGAGCGTTTCGAAGACGTGACGCTCAACAGCGCAGCGACTTTTGCCGCCGGAGAAGAAGGGGCAATATGCTGGCCGACGCGAGCCTCGGACGCGATGGAACGACGCACAGGGAGCGATCATGACTGACCACGATGCCAAGGCGGGCCTCAAGCAAGTGCCGCTGTTCGCCGACTTCGACCGTCATGATCTGGCGCATCTGGCCCCGATCTCGACGCAACTGAGCATCGCCAAAGGCGAGAAGCTGATGTCGGAGGGGGAGCTCGCCCGTGAAATGGTGGTCGTCCTCGAGGGAACGCTAGAGGTGACCCGCAATGGCGTTCACGTCGCCGATATCGAAGCGGGCGAATTCGCCGGCGAGATGGGGCTACTCACGGGTCATGTACGGAACTCCACCGTCACGGCGAAGACCGACGTCGTCGTGCTGCACATCGACGGTCGGTCGTTCGATGACCTGCTGGAGAATGTCCCGCAGCTGGCCGTCAAGATGCTCCCCATCGTTGCCAAGCGGTTGATGGCGGCAAGCGACGACCATGTCGGGTAGCCGCCGGTCGACCGACCGCTCGCACAGTTCGTCTCAATCGCTGACCTTGAACCGAGCATAGCTGAGCGCGGTGAGCCGGCCGGAGCCGCCGTCCTCGTGAAGCTCGACGCGGCAATCGAGCGTTCCGTCGCTCGTCGCGATGACCGAGGCGATCGCTGCGATCGGAGTGACCCTACACGGAGCCAGGAACTGTGTCGACAGCTCATGGATCATCAGCCGCTCCGCCCCGACGGCCTGCGCGGCGACTGACGACGCAGCACTTTCGGCGAGCACCTGGAGCGCTCCGGCGTGAAGTGTGCCAGTGCCGGTTCCGCCCAGGGCGACCGGTTCGGTGGCGCCCAGGTTGACCTCACCGAGTTCTGCGCCGCGCCCGTCGTCGCGCAACCGGCCGCCGACTGCTTCGAGCAGGCTGTCGAACTCGCGGACGCCTGGGGGGTCCGCGGGGGTCGGCGTACCCGGTCCGAACCGTGTCGCTCGTGGCTCGCGAAGGTAGCTGTCCATCGCCGCCCAGCTGCCAGTGGCGTAGCCGATGACCGTGCCGGGTCGGTCCGCGTCGGTGAGGATCGAATCGAGCGACATCACCGACCGGCCGCGACGCAACGTCGTGCCGCGGGCGAAGATCGTGCGGACGTCGGCGGCCGCCGGGCGAATCCGGACGTTGATGAAGATCGGCACGTTGAGCGGAGCGAAGCGCGAGATGGTCAACGCCGAGATGTCCTGCAACACCACCGCCATCGCTGCCGCCGATGGGCCACCGAGGTTGCGAAGCCCGGGGCGCATGGTCAATGTCCCCTCCGCCGTGTCCTCGTCGACGTATTTCATCTCCGCCCCGACCTGCAGATAGATCTGCGGGATGGGATGTGGGGCCATGTTCTCTGGGTCGATCACGATCATCGGTGAACTGTCCCATATTTATCATCAGCGCGCAATTTGGAACTAGTGGACAGAACCGTGGTTTGACCGCC
This sequence comes from Actinomycetota bacterium, assembly GCA_043747765.1. Lineage (GTDB taxonomy): Bacteria > Actinomycetota > Acidimicrobiia > Acidimicrobiales > Ilumatobacteraceae > WLMZ01. The sequence goes on along the minus strand of JAYTOM010000035.1, from coordinate 17,960 downwards.
TGCTGTATGGGATACTCCCGAGGTGCAAAAGCCTGACAATTCAGCGACGACCGAGCCCGTCAGGGTGCTGGACCGCACGATGATGACCATCGTGGTGTGCGGCAGTTGCAACTACCTGGCGTTCGGCATGGTCACGGTGATGCTGCCGCACCTGATCAAGGACAAATTGGGGGCAGGCAACTTCGCCGTTGGTGTCATCGTCGGAGTCTTCGCCGTCTCCGGCGTGCTCACGCGGCCGGCTGCCGGTCGACTGGGCAACCGCTACGGCAGGCGATCGGTCATGATCACCGGCGCGCTCGTGATCGGCGCGTCGTTCGGTCTCTACGGGGTCGTTCCGGCGATCGCCCTGCTGGTCGTCCTGCGATTGAGCACCGGCGTCGGAGAAGCGCTCTTTTACACAGGCGCGGCGACGATGGTCGCCGACCATGCACCGCCGGACCGGCGCTCCCAAGCGATCGGTTACTACTCCGTGGCGATCTACCTCGGCACTGGACTCGGCCCGACGCTGGGGGAATCCCTGCAGCAGGCCATCGGTTTCACCCAGACGTTCGCCGTTGCAGGGCTGCTCAGCCTGGCGTCGGGGCTGCTGGCTATTCCGTTGCCCAACCTGCGCATCGACGAGACGAGCGGGGAGCGGCCACCTCTGTTGAACCGCGACGCGCTGCTTCCGGGCTCGGTACTTGCCCTCGGCGTGATGGGCCTCGTCGCGTTCGATGCCTACGTGCCGCTGTACGCGACCGATCTCGGAATGAGCGGGGCGCAATACGTCTTCCTGACCTACAGCGCCGTGATGATCGGCATCAGAGCCTTCGGTGGCCGTGTCCACCACATGGACCCGCGGCGTGCAGCGACGCTGGCGATGACGATGATGGCCGGCGGCCTGCTGGTGATGTCCTCGGTCGCCTCGCGAGCGACGTTGTACGTCGGGGCAGCGATGTTCGCGTCCGGGTTCGCGGTGCAGTTCCCGGCACTGATGACGATGGCCGTCAACCGGGCGACGGACCGAGAGCGAGCGAGCGCCGTCGGGACCTACACCGCGTTCATGAACCTCTCGCTCGGCGCGGGTGGCTTCCTGCTGGCGATCCCGGCCGCCGCCTTCGGTTACCGCGCCAGTTTCGCCTTTGGTTCGGTCAGCGCCGTGTTCGGCGTGGTTCTGCTCCGTGTGGCAGTGCAGCGCAGGGTCGCCCCCGTACTGCTCGTCGCAGAGGATCTGGCTTGATGGCCACGCCGTCCACTGCGACGGCGATTCGGATCAACTGGCCCAGGCCTTGTCGGTCAGAGCGCCCTGTACGCCAGCGGCGTCGGCGACGGCCCGACGGAGTCGCTGCAGCGCCGCTGCGCCCCACGCCTCGTGACGGTGCTCGTGCAGCACAGGAAGCATGTCGTTGAGCTGTCTGAGCAGTGCGGCGTTGAGGAGCACCGGATCAGCAGGCTGCTCGTCGTCGGCGACGATCCGGACGGCGAGCGACTGTGGCACGCAGGCGACGATGTCGGCGTGGGCGGCGAGCAGGATGCGATTCTCTGCATCGAGGGTGCTGAAGAGATCCGGCCACATCGCTCCGAGCCGCTTCAGCTGAACGCCGATCAGCCGCAGCTGGGCGAGGAACGCTTCGTCCGGTGCCTCGGTGCGGCTGAGCAGTTCACCGGCTCGACGGAGCAGGCTGCCAGGCTCGTCATAGAACATCGTGGTCACCGTTCTCGAACGCCTCGACGAGGCGAAGTGTCTGATTGAGGTGCAGCGTGGGGCCGATGGGAAGCGTTCCGACCACCGGCTTGCGCGCCGCCAGGTCGGTGCCGCCGGGGCCGACGCCTTCCTGCCGGCCGCTCGTCGGTCGCGACATCAGGCTGCCTTCGATGAACTGCCAGAAGATCATGTAGTACTGGAACCGACGCCGATCGATCGGCGTCCCGAGGGCAGCGGTGTAGAGCTCGTCGAGCCGCTCGAAGGTAACCGCCATCCCCATGAGCTCCGGGCGCCGGCGCCTGGCCATCGGCATCGACAAGAAGCCGACGTTGGACATCGGGTCGCCGAGCATCGCCCGCTCCCAGTCGATGATCGCAGCGACACGGGTTCCCTGCCAGAGCATGTTGCCGAAGCGGAAGTCGCCGTGAACCACGACCATCTCATCGACCGGGATCTCAGGGGCGTTATCCAGGAGCCAAACGCCGAGGTCACGCCAGAAGATCTGGGCGAGCGTCACGTCGTCACGACGCTGCTGATACGGCTGTGAGTACCACTCGACCATCGGGCGCAGTGCGTCGTGGATCGAGCCCGGGATGCGAAGGGTCTCCAGGATCGAGCTGCCCTGCCAACGAAAACGATGGAGAGCGGCGAGTGCGTCGACGATCGCCTGCCCCAATTCGTCACGGTGCGTCTGCCAGGTCGGCCACCGTTCGATGCGATACAAGTCGTCCGATTCACCCTCGATCAGTTCCGATGCGGTGAACGGCCTGACGAAGACATCGGGATCGTCACAGTGGGCGACGAACTTCGGGACTGGTACGTGGCCGTGCAGCGATCGGAAGATGATCGCGTCCTTGCGAGCGTTGTACGGCCCGAGCGGTCCGACGTCGCCAGGGGCGCGCTTGACGGCGATCCATTGTTGGCGATCGTGCGGTGATCCGATGTCGAGGAGGACGAAGAACGTTTCCCACGACATCCCGCCACGAGGGCGTCGAACGTCGACGATGCGCAGGGTCGCAGCTTCGGCGAAGGCCTCGCTGTGGAGGAAACGGGCGAGGGAATCCCAGTCCGCGCCCACGGAAGACTCAGCGGTGCTGTGGCTGTCGAGATCGGTCATCACGGGCTCCTCGGGTTGCTCGACATTGCATGTCTCGGTCCTACCATAACCGTATAGGTCAATTCAGGACCAACGGAAGAGGCAGGCGAGATGGGGCGCCGCTGTCAACCCTCGCGAGGTGGACAGCTAATGTTGGACCATGTACACCCGGAGCATCCGATGAGTCGTCACGTTCCCAGGATCGACAAGGTCGTGGCCACCGCCGACGACGCCGTCGCCGATATCCCAGACGGTGCATCGCTCGCTGTCGGGGGGTTCGGGTTGTGCGGAATCCCCAGTGACCTCATCGCAGCGGTCCATCGCCGCGGCACCACCAACCTCACGGTGGTGTCGAACAACTGCGGGGTCGACGGCTATGGGCTCGGGGTGCTGCTCGGCGATCGTCGCATCCGACGTACGACGTCGTCGTACGTCGGGGAGAACAAGGAGTTCGCCCGTCAGTTCCTGAGCGGTGAACTGGAGGTCGAACTCGTGCCGCAGGGAACGCTGGCGGAACGGCTGCGTGCCGGTGGTTGCGGCATTCCTGCATTCTTCACCCCGGCCGGCGTCGGCACCCAGGTCGGTGACGGCGGCCTGCCGTGGCGCTACGACGACCACGGAAACGTCGTCGTGTCGTCGCCGCAGAAGCACTGCAGGAGCTTCTCGACGTTCGGTGATGAACGCGACTACATCATGGAGGAGGCGATCGTGACCGACTTCGCACTCGTGCGAGCGTGGAAAGGCGATCGATACGGCAACCTCGTGTTCCACGAGAGTGCCCGCAACTTCAACCCGCTGTGTGCCACCGCCGGCCGCATCACGATCGCCGAGGTCGAGCAACTGGTCGAGCCGGGTGAGTTCGGCCCCGACGTCATCCACACGCCCGGGATCTTCGTGCAGCGCGTCGTCGTCGCCAGCGCCGAGAAACGGATCGAACGACGAACCGTACGCGTTAAACAGGAGGTCGCGCCATGACGCTCACACGTGAGCAGATGGCCGAACGGGCGGCGATGGAACTCGAGCACGGTCAATACGTCAACCTCGGCATCGGGCTGCCGACGCTCGTGCCGAACTACCTCCCGCACTCGATCGAGGTCGTGCTGCAGAGCGAGAACGGCATCCTGGGCGTCGGTCCATACCCGTGGGAGGGCGAGGAGGACCCCGACCTCATCAACGCGGGGAAGGAGACCATTACGCTGTTACCGGGTGCGTCGTTCTTCGACTCGGCAACGTCGTTCGGCATGATCCGCGGCGGTCACATCGACGCAGCGATCCTCGGGGCGATGCAGGTCTCGGCAGCCGGTGACCTGGCGAACTGGACGATCCCCGGCAAGATGATCAAAGGCATGGGGGGCGCGATGGACCTCGTGCACGGTGCTCGGCGGGTGATCGTGCTGATGGAGCACACCTCCAAAGACGGCGAGTTCAAGATCGTCCAGGAATGCTCGTTGCCGTACACCGGCCGCCGCGTCGTGCATCGTGTCATCACCGACCTCGCCGTCATCGACGTCACCCCCGCTGGCCTCGTTCTGCGTGAACTCGCCCCGGGTGTTTCCGTCGACGAGGTGCGCGCCAGAACGGAACCGGTGCTCGACGTCGCCGACGACGTGCACGAGATCAACGTCTGCTGACCGCTGCCGCCACTGCTCGTCGACGCTGGCCGGGCTGATACTGCCGTACCGCTGAACCGAACGTCAGACAATGGATCAGTCCGACATTCTCTCAGTTGACGCGAGCTAGGCTGAATGACAGGATGTTGCCAAGCCGTCCGAGTGGCGGTCCAGGGGAATGAAGCGAGATGAACAAGACGATGAACGCGCGATGACGACCGAACCAGCCGCCGCTAGCCGGTCTCCGCAGAAGATGACCGACCCACCGCCCGACCTGCTCGCAGGATTCGCTATCACGCAGCCGGACAAGATCGCGCTCGTCGAGGACCGCCTCGGCGAGCCGGTCAGGACGGTCACCTACGGAGCACTCAACGATGCGGCCAACCAGATCGCCAACGCCTTGCTTCGTCGCGGTGTCAAAGCGAACGATCACGTCGCCTGGCTCGGTCGCAACAGCATCGAGATCATCACGTTCATCGCCGGTGCCGGCAAGGCCGGCTGCCTGCCGGTGCCGTTGAACCACCGGGTGCTGCGCGCCGAGGCGGTGAACCTGCTGTCGGCCTATGACGTCGTGTTCGTCTGGGCGTCGTCCGATCTCGTCGGGGTGCTCGACGGGATCGAGGGCGACACCAAGGTCGAGTCCGTCGTCGTCTTCAACGGGCCGACTCCGCCAGGGCGCCAGTCGTCCGCCGATTTCCTCGACGGCGTGTCGAACGATCAACCGCCTGCGCCGGAGGACCGGTTCCTGTCGTCGATGGGTGGTTTCACGTCCGGAACCACCGGCAAGCCGAAACGAATCATGCGCGATCCGACGAAGGGCACCTTGGCCCGCGAGCGCGAACACATCGACCGCATCTGGACGACCGACCCGCAGGTCTTCATCACCTCGGGGGCGGTGTCGTCGGGCGCCGCCGGCGGCTACTACGGCATTGCCTTGAGCCACGGCGACACGATCGTGCTCCAGGCGAAGTTTGACCCGGAGGACTGGATGCGACTCGTCGCCAAGTACCGGGTGTCGGTCGCCTACCTTTCTCCCGCGGTCTGCCGCCAGATCTGCGCCCTGCCGCCTGAGGTCAGGGCGAAGTACGACATCAGCAGCATCCACGCCGTGTTCGCCGGAGCGGCCAAATGGACCTATGCCGTCAAATTGATGTACCGCGAGACCTTTCCCGAGAACACGCTGTGGGAGATCTACGGCTCGACGGAGTTGGCTTCGAACACGGTCATGGCCCCTTGGGACCACTGGGGTCGTCCCGGTTCGTGCGGCAAGCCGGTGGTCGGTGTCGAGATCGTCCTTCGCGATCCGGATGATCAGATCGTCACGACGCCGCAGGTCAAGGGCGTGCTCTACGTCAGAAGCGCGTACACCGTCGGCTTCCTCGGCTACGAGAATGAGCCGGAGGCGACCGCCGACGCGATCTGGGGGGACTACCGCACGGTCGGCGACATCGCCTATTTCGACGAGGAGGGCTTTTACTACATCTGCGATCGCAACAAGGACATGATCGTGTCGGGCGGCGTCAACCTGTATCCGCAGGAGATCGAAGCGGTCGTCGACAGTCACCCCGGCGTGCTCGAATGCGCCGTCTTCGGCATTCCCGACGAATTGTGGGGCGAGGCGGTGCACGCCGTCGTCGTCGCCCGCCCTGGGGTGGAAATGCAGCCATCGGACGTCACGAACTATTGTCGGCAGCACCTCTCGTCCGACAAGGTGCCTCGGTCGGTCGAGTTCGTCTCGGAACTGCCGCACACCCTGAGCGGCAAGGTGCTCAAGCGGGCATTGCGCGACAAGTATTGGGCCAACGCCGGAAGCATGGTTTGAGATGAGCGACTCGCCGGGTTCGGCAATGCTGTCCGACGAAACGCCGATGACGTCATCGCGACTCGTCGATTTGATCGTCACGAAACCCCTCGACATCGCCGCGTCGGGTACCGATTCGAACGGCTCGGCGACCGGCGGCATCGACACGTTCGAAGCCGCTGCTCAGGGCGACTGGCTCGGTGGTTTCGCCCACGGCGGTCTCGTGGCTGCGCAGGCGCTGTGGTCAGCGTCGGCGACGGTGCCCGACGGGTTGCGGGTGCATTCCCTGCATGCGTATTTCATCGGAGTCGGCGCGAGCGACCAGCCGATGACGATCCGCGTGACCCGACTTAGGGACGGCAGGTCCTTCGCCACTAGGTCCGCCGAGGTCACCCAGAACGGCCGGCTGATCGTCCACCTGGTGTCATCGTTCCATCGCGACGAGGCCGGTCCCGACTACCAACTGGGCATCGATCGCCGCGTCCCTGCTCCCGAGGATGTCGCCCCGTCCGATCACGCGCTGATGGTTCGCCTCCGTGAGCTGCGCGACCTGGAGTATCGCGAGATCGGCCCGACGCCGCTGCGCGGCGACGGGACCTTTCGCGCCACGAGACGGGCCTGGGTGCGGATCGACGCCCCGCTCCCTGACGATCCGCGGCTTCACCCCTGCATCTTGACGGTGATCTCCGACGTCGGAACGGTGATGGCCGCACGCCTGCCGATCATGCGCAATGTCGCCTGGCAGTCGGTGGGGGCCGCCAGCCTCGATCACACGATGTGGTTTCATCGCCCGATCCGTGCCGACGCATGGAACCTGTACGAGATCCAGACCCTGAGCGCCCAGCGGTCGAGGAGCCTCATCCGCGGGACGATGCACGCCCAGAGCGGAGAGCTCGGCGTGTCGCTCGTGCAAGAGGTATTGATCCGCCCGCCGAGTGCCGCCCACGCAGGCAGCCGCTGAGTCCGCTGACACCGCAACCATGGCTGGATGATCTCGGTGACGTGGGCGAGTCGGCGGTGATCCCGAAGCGATGGAACTGCTGCTGATCCGGCACGGTCTGCCCTTGCGCATTATCACCGCTGACGGCGTGGCTGACCCTCCGTTGAGCGATGCCGGGGTCTACCAGGCCCGACGGCTCGCCGAGTACCTGACGGATGAGCACATCGACGCCATCTGGTCATCGCCGTTGCGGCGCGCCGCCGAGACGGCGGAGGTGATCGCCGCTCAGCTGGGTCTCACGGTATCCTGCGCCGACGGGCTCGCAGAATCGGATCGAGGATCGGCGAGTTACATCCCGATGGAGGAGCTTCGCGCCGACAACGACGAGCGCTGGCGCATGGTGACCGAACGGATGCGATCACGTGCCGCCTGCGACGATGCCGAGCTGGCGTTTCGTGCCGTCGTCGTCGAGACGGTCGAACGGATCATCGATGCCAATCCCGGCAAGCGGGTGATCGCCGTCTGCCACGCTGGGGTGATCAACGCCTACTTCGGAGCGATCACCGAGATCAACCGGCCACTGTGGTTCGACCCTGGCTACACGAGCATCAACCGGGTGCTTGCATCCCGGCATCGCGATCGAGGCATCGGCGGGCTCAACGAGCTTGCCCACCTGCGATCGCGCCGGACCGAAACCGCCACCTCGTGAACATCGAATCCGTGAGCCCGGACGTGCTGGTCGCCATCGCAGACCAGGTCATGACGATCACGATGAACCGCCCGCACGTCCGCAATGCGATGACCCCTTCGATGGCAACCGCCATCGGTGAGGCGCTCGATCGCGCCGATGGCGATGAAACCGTGCGAGCGGTCGTCGTGACCGGCGCAGGCACCGCCTTTTGCTCGGGCGGCGACCTGCGCCTCGTCGAGCAGGGCTCATCGATCCATTCGGCGACGCACCCTGAGTGGGGCTTCGGCGGGATGCGCCACCACTTCGTTGCCACACCGATCGTCGCTGCGGTCAACGGCGCAGCGATCGGGGGAGGGTTCGAGATGTGCCTCGCCTCCGATCTCGTGGTCGCCTCGGAACGTGCCTTCTTCAGGCTGCCGGAAGTGATCAGCGGGGTTGGCTCCAACGCAGGTGGGGCGGCGCGCCTCGGCCGCCAGCTCCCACTGAAAATCGCACTGGAGATGGTGTTGACCGGCCGATCCGTCGACGCCATGACGGCACAACGGTTGGGCCTGGTGAATCGTGTGGTCGAGCATCACGACGTGCTCGATGCGGCGGTGTCGCTCGCCCTGGAGATCGCCGGGCTGCCGCCCGACGCTGTGCGCTCCGCCAAGCGAACGGCCTACGGCGCTGCGTGGGACGCCTGAAGGGCCTGCCCGTAGCTCAACTCGGAGGGCTGCCGAGGCGCTGCATCTCGTAGAAGTCGCCGTGCCAGTTGTACTCGCCCCATCCGACCTCGCCGTCGGCAGTCGTCCACTTGACGACTGCGAGGAAGCCGACCCCGCCTGGGTAGAAGCTGATCGGTTCTCCCGTGAAGACGTGCGTCCTGCCCGTCTCGTCCTCCAGCTCGTACACCAGTTTTGTCGTCGCCCAGTTGTCGGCGTAGGTGTAGCGGCCCTCGCCGTGCTTGACACCGAGCAGTTCGCCGTGGTCGATGATGTAAGCGTTGTGGACGAGGCCGCGGCGAAGATCGCTCCATTCGTTGCGGGTCTGGACGAAGAACGTGAACGATTGCCCGCTCGGTCCGAAACTGCCGTAGTCGAAGTTGCCCGACATCGGAATTCCGTAGCCCGACGTCGTTTCAGGGCGTGGGCTCCAGGAGTGATCGCGTGGTGCCGGCCAGTCGACCGGGTAGTCCGTGCCCCGCACCCGTACGGTGCCGGTGACGTGCATCATCTGGTCGATGTGCCCGTGGCGGATGGCCGACGACGCGTACGACGCAGTACCACTCTGACCGATGTGCACCGGCGGCATCATCGCCCGATAGTGCAGGTCGAACGTCGTGCCCTCGTCGCCGTCGTAGCGAACGTCCCATTCCTGCATCGGCTTGGTCATCTTGACCGCCATCCCGTTGAGCAAGTGGTAGTCGTCGAGGTTGGACACCGGCATCGGCACGTGGTGGCGCTCGTCCTTGTACAGCACACCGAGGGCGCCGGCGCGCATGTCGGGGTTGTTGAACACGAAGCATGTCGTGTTGACGACGTTGAGATTCGTGCGGAAGGCCGATCTCAGGTGGCACCGCATCGCCTGCTCCGGAATGGTCCACGAGAACCAGTTGGTCTCCAGCCACCGGTACTCGCGATATCGGGGCTGGTGAAAGTACATGTCCTGGCGGGTGACCATCGCGTCCGGTCCGGTCGCTAATTGTCGAAGAGAAGTCATGTAGATAAATACTAGACCAAAAGATCGGGTGGTCGACGGGTCGAATCGACCGCCGGCGGGCGCGCCGGCCGGCGGTCGATCGGCGTCGGGGCTGGCCGGGCGCCGATCGCACCGTCACCAGATCGTTATTCGGTGAATTGCATCATCACGCCGAGGTTGTCCTCTGGCTTGGTGGCCAAGGTGTCGGCGCGGTCGCCTTCGACGAGGGTGATGCCGTGCTCGGCGAAGTGCGTGCTCAGTGCGTCGAGGCTGTCGACCTTGAACGTCGCGGTGCGGATGCGCACCTTGTTCTTGTCGATGAAGGCGGAGATCACGCCGTCGCCGGTGGGACTCAACAGCTCCATCGTGTAGCCCGATTCGCCCAACTTGACCCCGATCGCCGAGGCGTTCAGCTTCGGACGATCTTCCTGGTAGACCACGTCGGCGCCATCGATGAGATCGGTGAAGAACCGAGCGGCTTCCTCGCCGTCTTTGACGACAGCCGTGTAGCCGACCATTTTCTCGGCTCCGATGCCAGCGGGATCGATCGTCTTGTCCCATTCGTCGCGATCCTCCAACTGGATCGAGAAATACGTCGCACGCGGATCGGTGAAGGCCCAGCGGCGGTCCGGATCGAGTTCGATGTCGACGAGGGGAATGTTCTTGGACCGGAACGTCTCGATGCATTCTTCAAGGTTCGGCACCCGCCACAGGACGGCCTGCCAGTTCGCTCCGTATCGGCTGTACTGCTTGCCGAAGGACTGCTCAGGGTCGCCAGGCGTGAAGATCTCCATTGTCATCGAACCCAGCTTGAACACAAAGTTGTCGTACGGCCCGAACACCTTTCTGAAGGTCCGAAAGTCCTTGCCGCCGTAGACCCGCTCGTAGAACTCGAGCGCCTGGTCCGTGTCCGGCAGGAGTTGGTTGATGTGGTCGATCTCCAGCACTTGCAGTTGCGCGTTCGCCATCGTTTGTCCTCCACGTGGTGTCTTCCCCAAAAGACTCCCCTTCGGGGAACAAAGGACTGTATATCAGTTCTTGCTAACGTGCATCTTTTGCCGACCAGGTTAAAGAGAAATGTTGGACCGTACGGTCCGCTGCTACCGAGGGGGTCCACCATGTCCGCCGAGACGTCCGCCGCGATGTCCGCCGCGATGTCCGCCACATTCTCCAGTGATGTCGACGAGATTCGATTGGACGACGAGTTCTTCGACGCCCCGGCAATCGCTGCCGGCTCGGCGTGGGTGCCAGGGCCCTACGGGCCCAACGACGAACGGGGGACGTTCAACGAGGTGACCCCGACGACGACGGCGCGGGCGCTGGCGATGCTCGACCTTCGCCGGCCGGTGAAGACTTACAACCTCAGTGAGACGCTGTTCAACGGCTTTCCTGCGTTCGGTGATCGCGCTTACGACCAGACGCTGTACATCACCGGGTTCGCCCCGTCGGAGGGTTTCGAAGGGACGGTGTCCACGCCGGATGCCATCGGCCCATCGCTGATCTGCAGCATGGAGGAGCGCGTAAGGCTCACCTACAACATGGGGACGAAGATCAACGGTCTCCATCATGTCGGCATCGGAGGCATGTTCTACAACGGGTCCAGAGGCAGCGAGATCGCCAGGACGTGGGGGACGACGAAGCTCGGCAATGAAACCCAGGGCCCGATCGTCACGCGCGGCGTACTCGTCGACGTGCTCGGCTACAAGGTGGCCGTCGGCGCAACCGCCGACTACGAGACGCTGCCGAACGGACAACCCTTGCTGCGTGACGCGTACCGCATCACCGTCGAGGACATCGAGACGGTCCTCGAATGGGAGGGCGTCAGCGCGCCGATCGGCCCAGGTGATGTAGTGCTTCTGCGGACCGGATGGCGCCAGCTGATCACCGCCGACCCTGAGCGCTACCTGAGCATGCGGCAGCCCGGCATCTTCTTGCGGGAGTGCCGATATCTCGGCGTGCGGCGCCCGGCGATCATCGGCGTCGACGTGTGGTACTTCGGTCAGGCCCGCGAGGACGCCAACAACACGATGATGTGTCATCAGGAACTCCCGATGCGGTTCGGCGTCCGGGTCGGAGAGGCGGTCCCCAGCGATGCGCTCTCCGAAGATCGGGTCTACGAGTTTGTCTTCATCTACAACCCGACCAACGCCAAAGGGGCGATTTCCGGGAATGCACCGCCGGTGGCGCTCGGCCAGCCTTCGCTACCAATTGACTGTTCGACGTCCACTCTTCTATTGTCCAACAGAAGCGTCATGGAAAGGCTCAGGAGTGTTGAACACCCCACCTGATCAGTTCGAAGCATTGAGGGAGGGCGTCCGCAAGGCATGCTCCCGTTTTCCCGACCACTACTGGCGGGAACGAGACGAGGCCCACGAGTTCCCCTGGGAGTTCTACGAGGCGATGGCCGAGGGAGGTTGGGTCGGCATCGCCATCCCCGAGGAATACGGGGGCGGGGGCGGGGGCATTACCGAGGCGTCGATCATGCTGGAAGAAGTCGCAGCGTCCGGCGCGGCGATGAACGGCTGCAGCGCCTTGCACCTGTCGATCTTCGGCATGAATCCGGTGGTCATCCACGGGTCCGAGGAGATGAAGCGCAAGTACCTGCCGCGAGTCGCCAATGGGGACTTGCACGTGGCCTTCGGAGTGACCGAACCGGATGCAGGTACCGACACCAGCCGTATCACCACCCGAGCCGTCCGCGACGGCGACCACTACATCGTGACAGGGCAGAAGATCTGGACCACCAAGGCGCTGTACTGCGACAAGGTGCTGCTACTCGTGCGGACCCGTGATCCGGAGCCGGGCGAGCGCCCGGTGGAGGGTATGACGTTGCTCCTCGCCAACCTGCAAGATCCCCACGTGGACATCCGCCCGATCCCCAAGACCGGGCGGAATGCCGTGGTGTCGTGCGAGGTCCGCTATGACGAGTTGGTGTGCGACGTCAGCGATCGCGTCGGCGAGGAGGGAAAGGGGTTCTGGTACATCCTCGACGGCCTCAATCCCGAACGGATCCTCGTAGCGTCAGAGGCCTTGGGCATCGGCAAGGTTGCCCTGGAACGTGCCGTGCGCTACGCCTCCGACCGAATCGTGTTCGACCGCCCGATCGGCGCGAACCAAGGGATCGCCTTCCCGCTGGCCGAATCGTATGCGCGGCTGCATGCAGCGGAACTCGTCATCAGGGAAGCATCGGCGCGCTACGACAGCGGCCTGCCGTGCGGCGAGCACGCCAACATCGCCAAGTGGTTGGCGGCCGACGCCGGATTTGAGGCTGCCGATCGTGCCGTGCAGACCCTCGGCGGGATGGGCTATGCGAAGGAATATGACGTCGAGCGCTATTGGCGCGAGGCCCGCCTGATGCGCCTCGCCCCGGTCTCCCAGGAGATGGTCCTCAACTACGTCGCCCAGCACGTGTTGCGCCTGCCGCGTTCGTACTGAAGGAATATCGGCCGAGGAAGTCGGCGACTGCGTCAGCGACGCGTCGGGGATGCTCGACATGCACGAAGTGACCGCTGTCGGCATAGGCGAGCAGTTCAGCATGCGGAGGTAAGAACCGTGTGGCGTGCTCGATCGTGGTGCCCATCGCCGGCACCTCGATGACCAGTCCGAGGATCGCCAGCACCGGCATCGGCAGCCCGCGCATGCCGCGCAGTGGACTCTCGAGGTCCGCAGGGTTGTACAGGAACTGCTGCAGCACCGGATCGCCCTTCCATCGCCATCCATCCGGCGACTGGTCGGCGACCGCAGCGGCGATGTAGTGCAGCCACTCGACCGAGAGCCGGCTGCTGATCCTTGCGCGCCGAGCGGCGAGCGCGTCGAGCGTCGACGGCGGACGAGTTCTGATGCCGTTACGGTGCTGATCCAACCACACGCGACGCGCAGCTAGTCTGGCTGACGTCGTGGCCCTGAAGCCTTCCGCAGCATCGACTTCCGTCGGGAAGCCGTCGATGGAGACGAGGTGGCTGACGAGGTCGGGGCGGGCGTCGGCGAGCATCGTCAACACCATCGCACCCTTGGAATGCCCGACGACCGGCACGGCGCCCGACCGTAGATCTTCGATCACTACCATCGCATCTCTGGCGTCTGCGGGCCAGCCGTAGAACGTTGCGAAGGCCGAATCGCCGTGTCCACGTTGGTCCCAGCACACGAGTCGGTATGCGTGTCGCGCCAGGAGCGGTGCGAGCAGATCAAAAGTCCTCGCCGTGTCCCCACCGCCGTGGGCCATCAACACGGGTGGACCGTGCTCGTCGCCCCACTCGCTGATCGCCAGCCGAACGCCATCGACATCGAGGAATCGTCGCCGGTCGGGTGCCCGAACGCCGGCGAGGGGAACGGGGACAGCCGAGGAGCCGGCGCTCACCGTCTGCTCTACGCTTCGTCGTTGGTGCGATGATGCTCGTCGAGGTAGGCGAGATGCGTGACGATTGCCAGCTCGGCAGCATCTGGATCATGCTGCCTGATCGCCTCGACGATCCTGCTGTGTTGGCGGTGGCTTTCGCGACCGACCTCCTTGCTAAGGCTCAGGTGCCTGACCGGCTCCGTGGCCCGGTGCAGGGCGAACACCAGCGACGAAAGCACTCGGTTGCCCGAGGCGTAGGCGATCGTCGTGTGGAAACCCGCGTCGAGGAGCGGAATCTCGGGGTCGTCGATCGGGGCGGCGGCGAGCCGCTCGAGGATGCGATCGAGCGACTTGAGGTCGGCCTCGGTGGCGTTCTGGCTCGCGAGCCGCACCGCCGGGACTTCGAGCAGCAGGCGCACGGCGCTCGCCTCCCTGGTCTCGATCGTGCCGAGTTGCAGCAGATTCTCGATGCCCTCCCGCAGCAGATGCCCGAAGGAATGGTGGTCGACACTGCGAACGAAGCTGCCACCGCCCGATCCGGGGACTTTGGTGATCAGGCCCTTGGTGGCCAACGACCTGAGCGCTTCACGGACGGTGGTGCGAGAGACGGAGAATTCGATTGCCAGCGCCGCTTCGCTGCCGAGCTTCGTGCCGATGGGGAGTTGTCCAGAAAGGATTGCCGACCGCAACTGCTCCTCGACCTGCTCACGAGGGCGGGTTACCGGTATCGGCAAGAATGCGGTGACACCCGCTCCGGCCTTGTCGTTATCGATCGCTGTCTTCGCCATAGTCGCTGCCTCGTGGTCCGGCGACCGCAATTGACGTGCCGACGGCCGGACACGTCACGCGGTCTTTCGAAAGCTCAGCCTAGCAATCGCCGCATTCCAACGGTGGACCTTCGACAGATGCCCACTGTGCGGAGGTTCGAAATCCTAACAGCCGATGGCGCGCCGAATTCGCGCGTAACATAACGTCGGACAGATACTTAGTAGGTGAAAAGGGGACAACATGTTGTTACTGGACAAAGTTGCCATCGTGTCGGGCGTTGGATCCGGCATGGGCAAGGAGATCGCCACAGCGATGGCGCGTGAGGGCGCCGATGTCGTCCTCGCCGCCCGGTCGGAGGATGTACTCGACGAGTTCAGCAAGGAGATCGAGTCAGCGACGGGTCGGCGCGCACTGGCGGTCCCGACCGACATCACCAACGAGGCTTCCCGGCAGCGCCTCGTCGACGCGGCGGCGTCCGAGTTCGGTCACGTCGACATCCTCGTCAACAACGCCGCTCACGGCGGCAACTACAAAGGGCTGATGACGTCACGCCTCGATTCCTGGCGCAAGACAATGGAGATGAACGTCTTCGCGACGTTGGCGTTGACACAACTCGTCGTCCCACTAATGGAGGGACGAGATGGTCGGGTCATCATGATCAACACGACAGGCTCTCTACAGGCTAGCCCGGCGGGGGGCGCTTACGGCGGTTCCAAGGCTGCCCTGGCGCACATGTCGCGTTGTCTTGCCAAAGAACTCGGACCCTTGGGTATTCGCGTCAACTCGATCCATCCCGGCCACATCATGGGCCCGCACTGGGTCGAGCACTACACACAAGAGGCTGCGGAGCGGGGAATCACCTTCGACGAACTCGTCCAGGAGGTCAGCGCCGGGCTCGCCCTTCGTTACGTCACCGACGCCGCGGAAATTGCCGGGACAGCCGTCTTTCTGGCATCGGACTTGGCCAAGCCGATCACCGGACAGTCGATCGTCGTCGATTGTGGTTCGGATTGATGCACATCGGTTTGACTACCTATGCGACCGATCAGTCGATCGCACCGGGAGCATTCGCCCAGGCGGCAGAGGAGCGCGGATTCGAGTCACTCTTCCTGCCCGAGCACACCCACATCCCGGTTTCGCGGGCGACGCCGTTTCCGAGCGGCGGCGATCTGCCGGAGTGGTACGCGCGGGGACTTGATCCCTTCGTCGCACTCGCTGCTGCCGCGGCGACGACGACGAAGCTGCGCCTCGGCACTGCTGTCTGCCTCGTCGTCGAACGGGACCCGATCACACTCGCCAAGGAGGTCGCGTCGCTCGATCACCTGTCTGGCGGACGGTTCCTCTTCGGCATCGGCGGAGGATGGAACCGGGAGGAGATGCTCAATCACGGCACCGAACCGTCGACCCGGTGGCGGCTGTTGCGTGAACGCGTCGAGGCAATGCGGGCCATCTGGGCCGACGACGTCGCCGAATTTCACGGCGAGTTCGTCTCCTTCGACCCGATCTGGTCGTGGCCGAAACCGGTCCAGCGCCCTGGACCTCCGGTGCTGATCGGTGGCGTCGGCCGTCAGGCGATCGAGCGAGTCGTAGAGTACGGGGACGGGTGGATCCCGCCGATGGGCTGGATCGACGAACTGCCCGTGGCCGTTGCTGCCCTGCGCCGGCTGGAGGCGGACCGGGACGTGTGTCCTCGTCCGATCACCGTCGTCGGGGTCAAGCCGAAGGCGGACGTGATTGGTCGTCTGGCGCAGATGGGGGTGGCCCGGGCGGTCATCGCCGTGCCGCCGGGCGACGCCGACCGGGTTTTGCCGCTGCTCGATCGTTATGCGCTGTTGCTCGGCGAGCCGGTGCAGTGAGTTCGGCCGCTCGAGCAAAAATGGCCGGCCCGAGGAATACCACGATGCAAATATGTACTACGGTTAGGTCCGACATTAGCCGACTCGGTACAAACTGGGTCTTCGCAAGGGGGAAGTACATGGCAGTTCGTCAGAGAAGGGCGGCTGGGATCACGGTGGCGTTGTTCGTCGTGGCCGCAGCCGCATGTGGAAGCAGTACCAAATCGACCTCGACAACGTCAACCACTGCGGTGGTAGCAACGGCCGCCGGGGGTGCCACGAGCGTCGCGGGGGCGACGACAGCGGCAGCCGGCAGCACAGCGGCAGCCGGCGGCACGGCGGCAACACCGGCGGCGACTGCCGCGTCCTGCACGCTGAAATCGGCCCCGCTCGTCGTCGGCCTCTACGAAATTCAGGGCGAAAGTGCTGTCGCTGTCAACTCGTTCGACTTCGGTTCGAGACTGGCCATCAAGGCGATCAACGCTGCGGGCGGCGTCTGCGGCCAGCAGATGAAGTACGACCGCACGGCACCTTCCATCAGCGATGTGCAGGTCGCCAACGCCGCGTTCCTCGCCGCTGTCGACAAGAAGCCGACGGCGATGGTCGGCATCCCTGCCCCGAACGAGCTCGCAGGTCTGCAGGCACAGATCGAAAAGGCCGGCATTCCGACCTTGTCGACCAGTGGTGCTGCCGACAGTGCGTTCTTCGGAGCCCAGGGGGTGTCGCAGTACAACTGGAAGCTCGGAAACCCTGACAGCTTCTACGTCAAGGAGACCGTCGACTTCGCTGTCACCAAGCTCGGCATGAAGAACCTGGCGCTCATGGCCACCACCGACCTCGCTCCCAGCACGATGGACGTCGCCAAAGACCTCGTCACCGCCGCAGGCGGCAAGGTCACGGTCGCGCTTCCGTACTCTCCGACGGCGAACGACCTGACCCCGCAGATCCTGCAGGTCAAGGGCTCGGACGCATTGATCGACTACTGCTACCCGAACACGTGCGCAGTCCAGCTCAACCAGTTCCAGCAGAACGGCATCAACATTCCGACGATCACCAGCTCGTCGTTGACCTACGTGGCCAACGTCTTGGTGAAAGGCCCCGCAATGGCCAATGCCTACGCCGTCTTCAACGGATGCGTCGTCAGCCCGGACTCGACCCGCCCCGGCATCGCCGATTTCTACAAGGCCTACAAGGCGGAGTACAACGAAGAGCCGAACTCTGGCGCACTCCAGACCTACAACGCGATTTTCATCATCAAGAAGGCGGTCGAAATCGCCGGCACCACCGACGCCAAGGCCGTCAACGACGCGATGGCCAAGGTGAAGCTGACGCCGACGGACGGTGCAATCTGTGAGGACAACATCCACGCCGACGGTGCCCATTACTTCTTCCACTCGGTCATCGTGGCGAAGTACGGCAACGACGGTTCCTCGAAAGAAGTCGAGCGGATCACGACGCCAGACACGCCGAAGGCCGCCTAGCACAATAATTCAGGAGTCGCGAGCGGCGCTGCCGCTCG
>JAYTOM010000034.1:0-3942 GCA_043747765.1 Actinomycetota bacterium | reverse complement strand
CGGATCCAGAAATATACGTTCGCGGGCCGGTCTGTGTGTGATCGCCCTGATTTCGACAGTGTCTCTGTGGTGTGCGCTGCCGACGCAGACCATCAGCGCCACTCGTGTCGTCGATCATGCGCGATCGATTCACCGGCGGCTGGTGCTGATCGGCGACTCGATCGTTCACGATCTCTGTGACAATCTCCCGAACGCGAGATGTGTCACCTATCCCGGCGCGTGGGTGGCCGATCTCGATGGATCGAACCTCACCGACCAATTCATCACGACCGCCCAGCTGAACCGCAACGACACGGTCGTCCTGTCGAGCGTCGGCGGTTTCCACTCGCCGGGTGTGGATGATGCGGAGATCCTCGTTCGTTTGAACGCCGTGTTGGCGCGGCTGGTGGGGATCGGAGCCGAGTTGGTCGTACTCGTTGCACCGTCGCCGAACTTTCCACTCTGCACGCAGCCGGTCACCGCAGCGGGCGTCGCCCTGGTGGGCGAATACCACGATGAACTGTGCGCAACCGGCGCCGCAATTGCTGCACTGGAGCGATCGTGGCCGGTGCACACGTTGGAGATCGACGGCCCGTACGTGTCCGACAACATGCATCAGACCGCTCAGGCGAAAGCGGCGTTGGCCGCCGAGATCGAGGACGCGACCCGGTGACGTTCGCGTCAGCTGAACAGGTTCAGTGGCCGGTCGCCCGCGATCGGCATCTCCAACCCGATGTGTGCCCAAGCGGCCGGCATCGCGATCCGACCTCGCGGAGTGCGGGCCAGAAGTCCCTGCTGAATCAGGAAGGGCTCGTAGACGTCCTCGACGGTCTCGGTCTGTTCACCAACGCTGATTGCCACGGTGGACAAACCAACGGGACCACCGCGGAACTGTTGACAGATCGCCGTCAGGATTGCTCGATCGACTTTGTCGAGGCCGCGCTCGTCAACGCCGAAGACTGCCAGTCCGGTACGCGCCGTCTGCTCGTTGATCGTCCCGTCGCCACGTACTTGCGCGTAGTCGCGTACCCGTCGAAGCAGGCGATTGGCGATTCGTGGCGTGCCACGACTGCGGCGAGCAATCTCCCACGCTCCTTCAACGGAGACCGAGACATCGAGAATGCCGGCGGCGCGCCTGACGATTGATTCCAACTCGTCGTCCTCGTAGTAGTCGAGGCGGGCGATGAAGCCGAACCGGTCACGAAGTGGGCCGGTGATCATGCCTGTACGAGTCGTCGCACCGACGAGCGTGAACGGTGGGAGAGGCAGACGGATCGACGACGCAGCGGGACCCTTGCCGACAACGATGTCGAGTTGGAAATCCTCCATCGCCGGATAGAGGATCTCCTCGACTGCGCGCGACAGTCGATGGATCTCGTCGATGAACAACACATCGCCCTCGCCGAGTTTGGTCAAAATGGCGGCCAGATCGCCGGCCCGTTCGAGCGTTGGTCCGGAGGTGATGTGCATTTGTACCCCCATCTCCGCGGCGACGATGCCGGCGAGTGTCGTCTTACCGAGGCCTGGTGGGCCGGCCAGCAGCACATGGTCGATCGGTTGGTTCCGCATCAGCGCAGCCTCGAGCATGATCGTCAGGTGCTCTTTGACTTCGCGCTGACCAACGAACTCGGCCAGCCGACGCGGACGCAATCCGACTTCTTCGACTTCTTCGACGTGATCGTTGATCCCGGGATCGGTGAACTCCTCACGCACGCCGAGCCCCCAGCAGTTGCAACGCCTCGCGCAACATCGTCGCCGCGCTCGCCTGGCGGTCCTCGCCGCCGCCGTCGCGGCCGGTCATCTCGCGCAGCGTGTCGCGAACTTCTTCTGGCGCGTACCCCAGCCCGTACAGCGCCTCGCGCACGTCGGCCAACGCCGAGTTGGCGCCACCGTCTGCTGAAGCGCTCGATCCGACCGGATCGAGGATCGGCAGGTCGAGCCGGCTCTTCAGTTCGATCAGCAGTCGTTCCGCCGTCTTTTTGCCCACACCGGGTACGAGGGTCAGCGACGCAATGTCGCTGGACGCGACGATGTCGATCAGCGCGTGCGGAGCGTGCGTGCCGAGAATCGCCATCGCCATCGACGGCCCGACTCCGTGAGTCGCAACGAGGATCTGGAATGTCGTTCGCTCGTCTCGGCGCAGGAAACCGAACAGCAACTGCGCATCTTCACGGATGTGATGGTGGACATGGAGGAACACCGTCGCGCCGGGCTCCAGTTCGGCCAACGTTCTCGGCGTGACCGTGACCAGGTAGCCGACGCCGCCGACGTCGAGCAGGGCCTCGCTGACGGTGTTGCGCTCCAGAACGGTGCCGCGCAGCGAGCCGATCATCGGGTGAATCCTTTCACGACCGGGCAGCCAGCACGGTCTTGATCTGTTGTCGCAACGGCGCTATCGCCAGGTGGCACAGCGCCAGCGCCGCCGCGTCAGCGGCGTCGGGCGGCTTGGGGACAGCCGTCAGACCGAGACGCGCCTGGACCATCTTCTGCACCTGCGCCTTGTCAGCGTTGCCCCAACCAGCCACTGCTCCCTTGACCTGATTCGGCGTGTATTGGACGACTTCGCAGCCGCACGCCCATGCTTGTGCCAGAGCCAACCCGCTGGCCTGACCGACGCTCATCGCCGTGCGGACGTTGGTCTGGAAGAACACCTGCTCGACAGCCACTGCATGCGGTCGGAACTCGTCGATCAGATCGGCCAACTCGGCACGCAGTTCGGCCAATCGCTTCGGCAGCGGATCGGTGGCGGGTGTGCGAATCACCCCCATGCTGAGCGCGATCGCCGTCGACGCGCCCGTGGCTTGGATGGCGGCAAAGCCGCAGCGAGTCAGTCCCGGATCGATTCCGAGTACCACGAGGGCCTCGCCTGGGGACCGCTTGACGAACACAGGTTCGCATCGTAGCGGATGGAATGACGCACATCGGGGATCACCTTGGTCAGCCCGTCGCGGTCAGAGCGAGCTCAACCGGAAGCGCCTTTGACGGCTTGGATCAACTCGCTGACGGGGCGAAATGTGAGTCCGGCGATTGCACGATGTGCGTACCGGATGACGCCGCCGCCGTCGATCACGAAGACACTTCGTCGGGGAAAACCGAGCGGACCCAGCGTTCCGTACAGACCCGCCACGACCTTGTCCGGGTCGGCGAGGAGCGGGAACTTGAAACCGTATTTGCTGCTGAAGTTGTCGTGGCTGTCGACATCCTGCGCAGAAATTGCCAGTATCTGCGCACCGACTGCCTCGAATTGGTCGAGGTCGTTGTTGTAGCTGTTGAGCTGTTTGGTGCATACCGGAGAGTCGTCACCGGGATAGAACACGATGACCACCGGGTGGCCACGGAACTCCGTCAGCGAATGGGTTGCTCCTCCACTCCCCTTCAACGAAAAATCCGGGGCGACATCTCCGACCCCGACGCTCACTCGCCAGCCATTTCCATCAGCTGATCGGAGATGTCGAAGTTGCTGTACACGTCCTGGACGTCGTCATCGTCCTCGAGCGCGTCCATGATCCGCAGGATCTTGCGGACATCGACGATGTCGGTGACCTCGACATCGAGCGACGAGACCATTGTGCTCTCGGCCGAGTTGACCTTGATGCCGGCGGCTTCCAGAGCGGCCTGCAGGTCATAGACGTGGTTCGGCGCGCACAGCACCCGCCAGTCGTCCCCGTCCCGAGTGACATCGTCGGCGTCGGCGTCGAGCGCGGCCATCGTCAGGGTGTCCTCGTCGACCGAACCGTCGATCATGACCACGCCTCTGCGGCTGAATTGCCAGCCAACGGCGCCGGGCTCGGCCATGCTGCCGCCGAGCTTGGAAAAGATCGTGCGGATGTTCGAGCCGGTTCGGTTCCGGTTGTCCGTCAACGTGTCGACCATCAGCGCCACGCCGCCCGGCGCGTAACCCTCGTACATGATTGCCTCGTAGGTACCCCCGTCGTCGCCACCGCTGCCACGTTTGATCGCCCG
>JAYTOM010000033.1:0-9191 GCA_043747765.1 Actinomycetota bacterium | reverse complement strand
CGCCTTCACCGCTATCGCGATGCGCTCGTGCGACTCTTTCAACTGGACGTCCAGCCGGCAGATGTCGTCGATCAACTCGCAAGCCAGCCCGTAGCGGATCTGCTCCACCGGCGACGCCGGCGTGATCGTCTCGAGGAACGCTTGTGCGGCTGAAACGTTGATTTCTCGGGCGATCCCGCCGGGTGCGAGCTCAACGATCAACGCGTGCAACCGGGACACCACACGCGAGCGCTGCCGGCCGATGTCCGCGTTGCGTTTCGACAACAGACGCAACACTTCGCTGTTGCCGACCGACTGCACCCGACGCAGATCGCGTGATCGCATTGCGATCACGGCGACCGACATCGCGTCGTTCGGGTCGTTCTTGTTCGACCTGCCCGAGCCCAGCACCCGCGTCCTGGCGGCCAACGTCGCTGGGACATCGACCACTGTTTCGCCGGCAGTGACGAGCTGCTGCGCGAGCAGGAACCCGAGCCCCTCCGCGCCTTCGACCGCCCACAGCCTCGACGGGAACGGCGCCGCCCACGTCAACAACTTGGCGACCTGATCGCGAGTCGCGCGGACCTTCAACCTCGATATCTCATCCTCGCGGTCGCCGATCGCGACCGCTGTGTGGGCCGCCTTGTGCGGGTCGATCCCGATGATCACATGCATCACTACCTCCATGGTTCCTTGATGGTTGGGGACCGTGGTGGGCACTCCTACTTTGGATCGTGTTCGCGCTGGATCACCTCTCTCGAGCCACACCACGACGACGCCTCGACCGGGTGTTCTTCGTTCTCAAGCCAGACCCGAAACCGGGTCGGCAGGCGCTTCGTGAACAACTCGACCGAGACCTCAGCGACGCTACGCAACAGCGCAACGTCACTCACCAGTATCAAGTAAAATCGGCATCGGCTCGGGCGTGGTGTCACCAGAGATCGTCTCTGAATCCGCAGAGTGAGGGCGGGAGAGTTGCCGTTGGATCGGAGCGGTTGACCCGACAGCTTCCGACGGCACAGCCGCCAGGTCCTGGCGATTCGAACGCGGTGGTTTCGCAGCCCGCGTCCGAGCGCCATCGCGGAATCGAAGGAGTGAGTTCCGGATCTCGGCGGTGGCGGGTCCAGATGACGATCGAGTCCAACGTGCACAGCCGGGGAATGCCGCGAATCGTCCGCTCGACGTCGCCGTCGGTGATGTTGCCGAAGATTCCGACCAGGAGCAGCAAATCCGCTGGACACCATGCCAAAATTCGTCAGCGGCACCGGCGTCCCCGACGACCACTTGAAGACGAACATCAGTCTCGGCGATGCGTATTGTGGCGCGTGCTGCCAGTTCAGGATCGAGTTCGATGATCGCTCCCGTCAGATCCTTTGCGAGAGGATGCGCGGCGAGGGCGTGGGTGACGTCGCGACATCGCCGGCGCACAACGATAAGCAACGAATGCTCCCTGCTGGCGCATTGTCGATGTAGCTGCGGATCATGGTGGTCACTGTCGCCAGGCGCTGGGATAGCGAGCCTGCCCAGTACGAGCACCGCCACGCTTGGGTTGATGACAGCCAGCAACTCGATGAGACATCGCTGACGAGCCGGTTCTTCGTCTCGACCTCGTCGATATGGCGCACCGACCGTCGTCGCCACAATCGGGGGGCGCATCATCGCTGTCAAGATCTGGCGACGCCGAGCATCACCCTCCGACGAGAAGTGCAGACGTTGGCGATCATCGGGAAGCATCGAGCGGAGCGCCCGGGTCACGGAGCCGAGATCGCGCGCAGACACCTCGACCATCGTCAGTCTGTACCAACCGTCGGCCCGGACGCTCTCGTCGATGAACCCATGGGTCACCGTCACTTGATGACCAGCAGTCCCGCAGCTGCGGCGGCTGCTTCGGCTTGTTGGCCGGGCATGACGTGGCCGTAGGTGTCGAGCGTGAAGCTGACCGAGGCGTGACCGAGGCGCTCGCTGACGACCTTGACGTTGATGCCGGCGGCGAGCAGGTGCGAGGCATGAGTGTGGCGCAAGTCGTGCAGCCGAATCACTGGCACGCCGGCTTTGTCGACCAGACGGTGGAATGCCTGGCCGACCGAGTCGGGTCGCATTGGCTCGCCGACGTCGTTGGCGAACACGCGATCATCAAACGCGGCGGTGAGGTCGACTCGAGCGAGCGCATCGCTTTGCGTCTTCCGATGTGCTTCGAGCAGCGCGTCCGTGTCGGCATCGATGTCGATCGTTCGGCGGCTGCGACGAGTCTTCGGTGCGTCGACCATCTCCTCGCCATCCACGACGGTGACGGCCTGGCGGATGCTCACGTGTCCGAGCTGGAGATCGATGTCGCCCCATCGAAGACCGATCGCTTCGCCTCGACGAATCCCCGTCAGCGCCAGCAGCCGGAACAACGCCTCGTTGCGATTGCCGACGATCGAGCGCAGAAACTGAGACAGCTGCTCGGGCTCAGCAATCGACGCCGGTGCAGTAGCGACCCATGTGTGCCCGCAGCGGTCCAAGACGCGAGCGCGGCGAAAGGTTGCGCGAACACGGCGGAGTGTCGACGTGCGCGCGCTCCCGAGTCCGGCAGCTATGGCGGAGGCGATTGACGCGATCGTCACGCAACAGCCCGGCAGCAAGACCTACCGGGTGATGACCGCCGTTGCGTACTACGCCGGCCTGCGGCCGTCGGAGGTCGTGATGCTGCGGGTCCGCTCCACCGAGCTGCCGGCCGAGGGTTGGGGACGGCTCGACGTCACCGAAGCAGATATTTCGTTTGATGAACCAGGCGAACCCAAGACCGGTCCGCGCAGTGTGCCGATTCCGCCAGTGCTCGTTGCGATGCTGCGTGAGTGGATCCGCCAGAACGGCCTCACGGCGCCGGAGAGGCTGCTGTTCCGAACCCGCAACGACACGATGCCGAGCGGATCAAACTGGGCGCGAGCGTGGCACCGCGCACTCGAATCGGTCGGTCAGCGACCCATCAGGATCTACGACTGCCGACACGCCGCAGCCACGACATGGCTTCGCGCAGGGATGCCTCTCGCTGAAACAGCACGACGACTCGGGCACAGCGTCGAGACGCTGGTGTCGACCTACGTCGGCGCTCTCGACGATGAGGAACACGTTGGCAATCAACGAGTCGACTCAATCCTCGGATAGGCGTCACTCGCCTACAACGAGGGTCGGGCAATGCCCCGGGCCGAATGGCCGAGATGACGCCAACGGCCCGCTCGCGTCAGTGTGCTGCGTCGCTCAATCCACTGTGCGGCCGCGGGGTTCGCCCATGAAACCATCTCAATTGCGTTCGTGAGAGTCAGACGAGCATCGATCGGTCCGCCGGGGCGGCCGGGGATGGTGAATGGTTCGTAGATCGGCTCGTGATGCGCGACTCGGTTGCGCAGATAGTTCAGCCGTTCGACAGCCGAGTACACCGCCTTGCGACTGTCGGAGCCGGACAGGTGGCTGAGACCGTGGAAGCTGCCGCGGATCGAAGGGTTCCAGAGGCTGTGCTCGTATCTGCTGACCAACAAGTATCGCCAGAACCCGAGCGTCAACTCGGCCACGACGCGTCCCTCGGGCGGGCGGGGCGCTCCAGTCGGGCCAGGGTCACCCACGCGACCCATCGCGGTCGCAATTGAACGCAACGTTTCCGACGTGAACCACTTTTGACCGGTCGCGAACCATGCCGGATGGTCATACCATCGATAGTTGACGCTGGTCCGCGTTGCCGCATGGTTCGCCGTCATCGAATCGGCGACGATGTTTCGAAGCACAATCTCAATGTCAGAGATGACCACCCACGCAGCCGCCGAGATCTCGACGTTGCGCTCGTAGAGCTGCACGGCAGCGCGTGGATCGGGCTGCCCTGTCACCGAGCTGACCGTCGAACCCAGGTAGCGACTTGCCCGTCCAGGTGAGATCGCCTGCTCCGGCTCACTATACGTGAACAACCCCATCACACCTCCTCAATTGCCATTGCCGCGCCGCCCCAGCGTAGGTATACTTGGATACGTAGGCCCTGGGATGGCTCGTCGCAAGACGGCCACCAGGGCTTAGTACGTTCTCGGGCCGCCAACCCTGTCGCTCGGGCCAACCACACGATAGTCCGGATTGCTGGCTGGCTCAGAGGTCGATTCCTTGTCAACGGGGCAGGGTCCGCTGGCCAACCTCTTCCCACACCCTTCCCAATCGCGCTGCGAATCCGCAGTGGATTGAGCCGAACGGTTCAGCCGAGCAGCTCCTGCGATATCACCAATGTCGAGCTCACGGCCACTTTTTGAGCGCTCCCGGAAGGATTCGAACCTCCGTCTACAGTTTAGGAATCCGACGCTCGGTACGGGTATTCGACCAATTCAGGCTACCTGCAGAGGGTGCGTCGGCCAAGTTCATCCCAGGGGCCTTCCCAGGACTGTGTGTCAGTCGCGGTCTGTGACGGTCAGATGGCTGGGGGTGATCGGTGATGGCCAGACCGTCACAAGTTGTGAGGGTCTACGGCGTGCAGGATCGTCGTTCGACGGCGACGGAGAAGTTGCCGTGGGTGGCGCGTTACACGATCGACGGCCGGCATCGCAGCAAGTCGTTCCGGACCCGGATCGAAGCGGACCAGTACCGGGGTTCGCTGTTGCAGGCCGTCCAGTCCGGCGACCGGTTCGACCCGGAGTCGGGTGAGCCGGAATCGTGGCAGCCAGCGTTACGCTATGTCCGCCACCACGACTGGGCGCGACGGTGGCTCGGCGAGCAGTGGCAGGAGTGGCAACCACGCACCCGGGCTTCCGCCGTCGAGGCGCTGGCGCGATTCGTGACCATCGCCATCGAACGCGACGCGAAGCTACCCGAAGGTCTGCGCGTCTACTTGTACACGGCGCTGAAACCCGACTCCGAGGCCGGGCGCGATGTCAAGTGGGAGCGGTGGATGACGAGACACTGCCTCACGCTCGGTGATCTCGATCGCGACCGGATCGCTGACATCGACCGCAAGCTGGCGATCAAGCTCGATGGTTCCCCAATGGCCGCGAACACCGCAAACCGGATCCGGATCACCGCACGCGCCTGCGTCCACGCGGCGATCGACGCCGGCGCAGTCCCGCCAGGTGTGTGGCCGCAACGATCCAAGACGAGGGCCCGGCGAAAGGTCGCCGCACGAACCGTCGCGTTGACGTGCGGGCGTTGCCGGGGCCGGCGGAGATGGCCGCCGCGATCGACGCGATCGTCACCCATCAACCCGGAAGCAGAACGTTCCGGGTGATGACCGCTGTCGCCTACTATGCCGGCCTGCGACCATCAGAGATCGTCATGCTCCGGGTGCGGTCCGACGTGTTGCCGGCCGACGGTTGGGGACGCTTGGGGGTGACCGAGGCAGACATCTCCTACGACGAACCCGGCGAACCCAAGACCGGACTGCGCAGCGTCCCAATCCCACAGTACTCGTCACGATGCTTTCCGAATGGATCGAGGACAATGATCTGACTGACGCGGATCGCCTGTTGTTCCGGACCCGTAACGACACGCGTCCAAGCGGATCGAACTGGGCCCGAGCGTGGCATCGCGCACTCGAAACTGTCGGCCAAAAGCCGCTGCGTGTCTACGACTGTCGACTCGCCGCTGCGACCACATGGCTGCGCGCTGGGATGCCCCTCGCCGAAACAGCACGACGCCTCGGGCACAGCGTCGAAACACTCGTGTCCACCTACGTCGGCGCGCTCGATGATGAGGAACACACCGCCAACCAACGCGTCGACACCATCCTCGGATAGTCCGCAGTCGCGAGTCGTGTCGCTGCATCAACTCGCGCGATGGGCACCGGCGGTGGCATCTACAGGACCGTAGCGATCGCTGCGTTTGATTTCCTGGAAGTCGCGCCGGTGTGCGAACAACCCCAGCCATCCACTGATGACGATTCGGCACCTTCGTATCAATCTTCGGCGGAGATCTTCAGAGAAAGCGCCTGACAGAGTCGGAGGCATTGGGTGTCGAGTGCGCGCCGCGTTCCGGCTCTGAGCAACATCTCCCGGGAATGCGGGCAGCTGAAACCTGGTTGGGACACGCCATGACGACATGGGGATTTATTGGAAGCGGCAACATCGGGACCACGGTCGCACGGCTGGCCGTCGCCGCTGGCCAGCACGTGGTTATGAGCAACAGCCGAGGGCCGGAAACGCTCGGAGATCTCGTCAAAGAACTCGGCCCGAACGCCCGGGCAGCCACAGCGGACCAGGCCGCTGCCGCCGGTGACGTGGTGGTGGTGACAATCCCGCTGAAGAACTACCGGGACGTGCCCGTCGACGCACTGCGGAACAAGGTCGTGATCGACACGATGAACTACTACCCGGACCGTGACGGTCAGATTGCCGAACTCGACGACGAGTCGACAACCACCTCAGAGTTGCTTCAGGCGCATCTGCCCGACGCGCATGTCGTCAAGGCGTTCAACAACATCTACTTCGAGCACCTCGCAGCTCTTGCTCGCCCGAAAGGAGCCGACGACCGCAGCGCACTGGCGATCGCCGGCGACGATCCCGACGCAAAGGCCACCGTGACCCGGCTTCTCGATGAGATCGGTTACGACACCGTCGACCTCGGCCTACTCGCAGAAGGCTGGCGCACCCAACGCGACACTGCCGCCTACGGAGTGATGTACGCAGCCGACGCCGCCGACTGGTCCAAGGGACCCGGCCCCGGCTCCGCCGACACAGTCGCCGCAGCGGCAGCCTCTTCGAAGCGCTATCGCGACATATGAAAGCGGACCCCGGATCGACACGACACTGGCGATCTTCGCCTTCGCTTCAGTAGACAGCACGAGCGACGTATGGTCGTTTGTCACCACCCCCACGAGCGCATTCTGTACGCTCTGGCCCGCTGCGCGAAAGCGGACGGGCACAACCCATTTCAAGGCGCTCGGGTGTGTTTACGGCTGAGCAGGGCGCCCACGTGAAGGACGCTCGTTCCACGCTCTGATCGCTGTTGCGTAGCGGCGGATTTGGTAGCGAGCGTGCGCTGCGATCATCAGCACTCCGGCGAGGATCCCGGTCGCGATCGAAGCTGTGCCAACTCCAATGCCGCTGCCCTGGCCAGCGATTCGATCGCGCCATGCATGCTGGTCCACACCCCGAATCCGACCGGGGGACGACGAGATGACAAGCCAGACACGAGGCTGACTGATCCTCCGCGTCGCACGAGACGCGGCGTGAGGTGCACGACGTTGTAGCTCGCCCACAGCCGGCCGTGGGTCAGTTTGAACGAGCGCCGCCAGCCCAGTTACACCAAAGATCCGACAGTCCCGGTCAAGCCTGCATTTTGGTCCCCTGATCACGTTCGAGTGTTCACGTCCGGTTGGTTGCGTGATGGATGATCAGCGAACACCTACCCCAGGTCGAACTGCTCGACCACGCCGACGTGTTCATCACCCACGGCGGCAACAACAGCATCACCGAAGCCTGCGTCGCGGGTGTTCCGATGATCGTGCTGCCACTGTCGACAGACCAGTTCGCTGCCGCAATCGCCATCGAACGCGCGCGGATCGGCATCGTGCTCGACCCGAACACCCTCACCGCTCAAGGTCTCCCAGGCGCCGTGTCCCGGGTCCTCGAGGACGGGTCCAAGGAGCGGATCCGGGCGATCGCCCGCTCGATCGCTACCACGGCGGCGAGTCGGTCCCCCTCCCCAAGACCGTGACCGAGATGACCCGCGATCAACTCACTCCCGAACAACGCTCCAACGTCTGGCCCGGCTTCGATCTCCTCGACGACCGAGGCTGGGGCTACGGCGTGTCCGTCCTCGACGACGGCCAATACGGCTGGGACGGCGGACTCGGCACCACGTGGGCGAACGTGCCGTCCGAAGATCTCGTCGTCGTCGTCCTCACTCAACGCGCCGCCGACCACACCGGCATCCCCGCCGTCTGCACAGACGTGCTTCACCGCCGCACGTCACGCGAACTGACAACGCCGATCCGACAGACTCTCAACACCCCGTCTACAGCCGAGTGTGGCAGCAGCGAACGCTCACCACGACGGTGATGAAGAACACCCCCGCGGTCATCATCGTGTGCGGGTCTCAGACGTGCAGCGTGGGCCGGTAGATGAGCTCTTGGGTGTGGCCGTCGAGCGTGCGGCTCTCGATCAGCTCGAGGTCGAAGTCGGACGCGCCTTGGAAGATCAGGTCGGTTCCCGTCTGACCGGTGATCACCGGGAAGAGCGTCACCTGGACGCGGTCGACGAGGCCGGCGGCCATCAGCGCCCGGTTCAACGACAGGCTGCCGTGCGAGCGCAACGGCACCGTGGATACCTCCTTCAGCCGCGAGACGACGTCAACGGCGTCGCCGCTCACCACGGTCGCGTCCGGCCAGTCGAGCGGCCCTTCCAGAGTGCTCGACACCACGGTTGCCGGCAGGTTCTTCATCCGGGTGACCCACGGGTCACGCACCTCGGAGTGCTCGGTGCTCGAGGCCAGCATCGACACGAACTGCCGAAAGGTGGTGGCCCCGAAGACCATCCGAAGGTCGCCGCCGTACAGGGCGAGGCGGTGGTCGAGCAGCTCGGGGCCCTGCTTGCCCCAGTAGCCGCCCCAATCGCCGGGCTCGCGATATGAGCCGTACCCATCGAGGCTGGAAAAGATGTCGAAAGTGTACGTCGCGGTCATGGTGTGCTCCTCGAGGGGGTCGGCGGGTCCCGGCTCTTTGCCGGGTTCCTGCACGGGCTACAAACGGACCGGGCAGATTCGACAGGAAGTGGACGTGACCCGGGCAATTATCCTTCGACTGCTACCTTGAGGCCTTCGAGCACTGTCGTCCAGTTCTTCTCGTTGTCCGCTCGGCTGTCCCGATCCGCAGCAGAAACGCCGCCGGCAAGGTTCGACTGGGTGAGATCGACCCTGGTTCCACCGTCGGTCTTGTGAAGTGTGGTGGTGACGACGTGGTAGTTCTCAGGACGGTCGTCGGCTCCGGTCAGGGGACTCCAATGGGAGTAGCTGAGCACCTTCGAATCCTCGTATTCGAGGATCTCGCCCTTGTCGGAGAAGGGCTTTTCCTTCCATTGACCAGACCACGAGATCGGGCTGCCGACCTTCCAGTCCGTCTTGACCGTCGTTCCCATGAAGTACTTCTTGATGGCGACCGGATCAACCAGCGCGTCCCACACCCGCTCCGGGGACGCGTCGACCAGGATCGACAGCTTCGCCGTATCTTCAGCCATGTCGGACCTCTCCCGTTCCTCGACCAAGGTGACCCT
>JAYTOM010000032.1:0-6854 GCA_043747765.1 Actinomycetota bacterium | reverse complement strand
ACAGCCGAGTTCGAGTTGTCGGATGCGTGCCGACCGAAACCATCGACGAGGTCGCGCGGGCTTCGGCACGTTCTATTTCGCGCCTCCAGCGTTGGCTGTGGTTGCCGCTCGCTGGGCCTGTGCTCGCTGGCGCAGCACTGTGGTTTTTGCGTTCGCTGCTGGCGCGACACAATCCGAGGTTCGCCCCTTCGGGCGTCGGTCTCGCGTCTGTGGTGTGCTCGATCGTGACGGTGCAGTTCGTCGCCACTGTGTTGCTCGTCTGCGTCTCGGGTCGCCTCGCGTCCAACGCATGCCAGAACCCGACCTGATCGATCTCGGACCTGGATGGTTCGCACATCCGGGCCGCAGCGGTTCCACGGCGACCAGGCATCGCAGCCGTCTTGGTTTGCCGGACGTCTTCGTGGCGTCATCCGCTTTGTCGTGGATCGAGATGAAGGCGGGTGCTGATCTCCACGTCTGTGCCGTCGCGGGCCGCAGGCAGGAGCGTCCAGCGACCTGGACCGCGCGCCGCCTGGCCCGCCGGAGCAACGATCTGCCGGTCGTTCCAACGCAGGTCGTCGATCTCCGGCCCGGCGTCGTGTGGCCGACGCCGATGAACCCGCTCGCGACGCACGAGTCGACGCGTCGCCGGGCCTCGGCGTTCATCGCAGCGTGCGGGGGATACCATGCAGATCGAGAGCCTGTGGCGCTTCAACGCAAAGTTCGAACCTGATTGGGCACCGCGTTAGATGGTGCTCGATCACCCTGCGTCCGGCGTCCACGCCGCGATCGCCGTCGCGAACGACGAGTCCCTGTGGGAGCGCCCTCTCATTGGTCGGCTGCTCCGCCCAGTTGCGTGACGGCTCTCGTCCTGGTGCCTTGGCATTCCTCGGTGCGTCGTGCGAGACCGCTGCTGGCGGAGCCCGATCGGAAAGTCGACGTAGCGCGACGACGGGATCAGCGCCCCCGGAGGCGGCGGAACCGATTCGGTGACGTACAGACCGTGCGAAATCGCGTGCCACCACCGTTCGTGGCCGAACACGCGAGCGAACAATTCGCCGCCGTCACGGCGCTGAAGCGGCCCTTGCAGAAGATGTCGCGATACCGGCTCTTGGGCGAGCTGCCAGCGTGCATCCACGGACAATCGGAACTGGTCGGTGGTGTTGGGAAAGACGGCATGCCACATCAGGCAATGGAATATCAGAACATCACCTGGTTGGAAATGAATGGCCGTCGCAATGACGACGTCCGGATCGATCAGGTCGCGGACATGCGATGGGAGATGGTGGCTGGGTCAGCCACAGCAGGAGACGGTGACAGCGTTGCTGTGGGCGACGCTGTGGCTCGCCGAATCCTCGGCGTGGACCAGGTAGGTGTACGTCACACCTGATACGGCCGTGGAATCGGTCATCGAGCTCGCTCCCGCCGCAGGGAACAGGACCCGGCCCCGCGTCTCAGCCGGCGTCGAGCGGAGGATCACGACGTGGTCGGTCCCGTCGGGAACGGCACCCCACGTGCATTGGATACCGCCTCCCACTGCGGTGCAGTCCAGGTGCATCGTGGCGCCACTATGTGCCTCCGTCGTGGCCGGTGCGTCAGTCGCTGGTGCTACAGCGACCGCGGCCACCGTCGTCGGAGTCGGCTCGGCCGTGGTCGGGGGCGTCGTGGTCAGGGGGATCGTGGTCGGTGGGGCTGTTGGTGGAGCTGTGGTCGGTGGGACGGTTGGAGGGGTCGTGGTTGGTGGGGTCGTGGTCGGTGGGGTTGTGGTCGGTGGGGTCGTGACAGTCGCCGCAATCGTGATCGTGGCCGACGTCGCCACAGCGTCAGTGACCGCGGTCGAGGGCTCGGGAATCACCATGATGACCGTGGTCGGTGCGCTCGAGATGGTCGACGACGTTTCCAGTGGCGCCACAGCGTGGACCGTCGTCGGCGGAACAGTCGTCGAGGGCGGCGGATTCGTCCGGTGGCGAACGGTGACAATGGCAGCTGCAGCAGCTCCCGCTGCTGTCATCAGGCCGGCGATGACTCCAATGGTTGCGCCACGCGTGAGGCGTCGTCGGAATGCGAGCACGGTCGACGGCGGCGCCGGGACGGCGTGGATGTCGAGAGAACGGAGTCGTTGCTCGAGCCGATCAACGAACCCGGGCTCGGGTTCGACCGATTGATTTCGTGCAGCAGCGCGCAACGCACGGGACAGGGAGCGTCGGGATTCGGTCATGTCCGTACCGCCGCCGGCGATTCGTTCATCGCTCGCCGTAGCGCTCGCAGGGCGCGATGCAGCGTGACGGCGAGGGCCGCCTTCGAACAGCCGAGTGCCGCTGCGGCGTCGTCGGCGGAGAGGTCACCGAGATAGCGAAGGGTGATGGCCTCGCGATAGTTGGGCGAGATCGTGGCAATCGCGTCGCGCATCGCGTTGAGCTCGGTACCGGCACGAGCCTCGATGGTCAGCGCAGGATCGCCATCGTCATCTGTGGAGAGCGCGCGGAGTGCGGCCTGCCCTCGCACGCCGGTGGCGCGGGCCCCGCGCCGATGGTGCTCGGTGATCTCGTTCGAAGCGATTCGGTATAGCCAGGGTCGGACCCCACCACCGCGCCATTCGAATGTCTCGATCGATCGGAGGGCCCGTTCGAAGGTGGCTGAAGTCGTCTCCTCGGCCACCTCCCTCGATCCGCACAGCCGATACGCAAACCCGTGCACAGCCTTCACGTGCATTCGGTACAGCTCGGCGAATGCGTCACGGTCGTGTCGCGCTCGTTCGGTGAGTGCGCGCTCGACAGCGAGGTCCCGACCGTACGCGACGGTCGAGGATGCCGTGTCCGTCATCCGCCCATCTCTCGATGACGACGCGAATCGCTCAGGCCCCTGTCATGGTGATCGGCACCATGTTGCTGTGTACGAGTGGCTTGTTGTTCGCGTCGACGGCGACCAGAACATAGGTGTAGGTGCCCGGCTGCAGAGCGGCATCGTCGAAGTGGCTGACGGTTGAACTCGACGACGAGAACGGCACCCGGCCCTTTGCCCCGCCGTTGCCGCGGAGCAGCAGGAACTTGGCGAAACCTGCTGGTGTCGCTCCACTCCAGTCGCAGTCCACATTCGATCCGGTCGGCACACATGACAGCGACAGGCCAGTCGGCACCGAGTTGTCCGGTGGACGAACCGTGATCGGCGGTGCCGTTGGCTCGGTCGCCGGAATCGTGATCGCGGCAGCGGTCGTCGCAGGTTCGGTCGAGGTCGGCTCCTTGGCCGCCGAAGCGATTGTCAAGGGCTCGGTTGTCGCTGGTGCGGTTGTCGCTGGCGCTGGCGCTGGGGTAGGAAGAGCGGTTGTCGTCTCCTTGGTCGGCAGGGCGCTTGCCGGAGGCTCGGTTGGTGCTTGTGCGGTTGTCGCGGGGGCGGTG
This sequence comes from Actinomycetota bacterium, assembly GCA_043747765.1. Lineage (GTDB taxonomy): Bacteria > Actinomycetota > Acidimicrobiia > Acidimicrobiales > Ilumatobacteraceae > WLMZ01. Next base: position 3,480 of record JAYTOM010000032.1, on the reverse strand, counting down.
GTGACCGGTGCTGATGTGGCTGGCGCAGTTGTCTGCACCGTCGGGGCGGTGGTCGGCGACGTGGTCGTACCCGGCTCGATGTGGGCTATGTCGGCTGGGGAGATCATCGCTGCGGTCGTCGTCACGGTGATTGTCGTGACTGGTGGTTCGGTCGAGGGAGTCGTGACGGTTGGCTTCTTGCTGTCGGACCAGGGCGTCAACGTCGCTGGTGCTGCGCCTGCAGCAGCAGCCGCTGCACCAACGGCGATCACACCGGCGGCGATCCCGTACCCGGACCTCACCAAGCCCTTCATCGTCTTCCTGCTTCGCTGAACGCCCATCATGGTCTCCCGGCTCTGCGCACACCCGGTGGTGGATGCAACACGATGAGTAACGGTGACCGGGTCTCCAGATTTCACTCGGCGGAGCGAAATTCGTTGAAATCAACGGCACATGTTCATCAGACACCACGCACTCGAGGTTGTCGTGAGTACGACGTACTCATCGGCTGGGCTCGGCCATCTACCGGCGACCGAGATTGGTTCGCTTGACATGACACAACACGGCGGGAATGCTCTGCATTGGTCGAGCAGCCGGCCGAAGCGAGTGTGGAAACGGCGGCATGGGATTTGTCGAAGCCGTGTTTGTGGGGTTGTTGTCGTACATTGCGACCAAAGGTCCCCGCCGCCTCTGATCGTGGCAGCGCTGCGCGACGGTCGCAGTTGTCTCAGCCGTCGCTGGTCAACGAACGGCGACGAGTGGGTCCACGGCAATCCGGCTGTGCGCGCCGTTCGGGCCGACGGGGATCGTGCCCGCGAGTGTGACCCGGCGCATTCGGCGCGACTCGCTGCCGTAGTCGTCCGTTGCGTAGTGCATCGTTGCCTGGTTGTCCCAGATGACGACGTCGCCTGTGCGCCAGCGGTGGCGAAACGTCAGCTCGGGCTGTGTCGTGTGACGGTGGAGCATGTCGAGAATCGCGTCGCTCTCGATCCGGGACAATCCAACGAGGTGGGTGGTGAAGCCGGGGTTCACGCACAGCGAACGCTGCCCTGTGAATGGGTGGATCCGGACAACGGGATGGATCACGGGTGGAACGAGTACCGCCTGATCCAACAGACGCTGCGCATCCTCGCGTCCGAGCGCCGTGTCGAACGGCTCGCCCCAATAGGCCAGCGGAGAAATCCGGTGGACCGCTTCGAGCCCGTCGATCATCATCCGCACGGCAGGCGAAAGACGCTCGTACGCAGTGCGCATGTCCGCCCAGAGCGTGTCGCCACCCACCTCGGGGACGGTGTCCGCGACGAGAATGGAGGCTGCTGGCGGCGTGGTGGTGAACGTGACATCGGTGTGCCAGCGTGCATTCCGGCCGCCGTTCGCACCGTCGAGTTCGAGGATCTCGGGATGGTCGGGATGTCCCGGAACCACGGGATGAGCTGGCGTCGGGGATCCGAGCTTCCGAGCGAGCTCGACCTGAGCCGCCGGACTCAGATGCTGGTCGCGGATGACGAGCACGAGATGCTCGTGGAGCTGCTTCATCAGCCACGACGGATCGACGTCGCACACGAGATCACCGCCGATGATCTCGGCACCGATTCGCCTGGTCAACTGCTTCGCCTGCCATGTCGATGTGCTGGATGCGTGGGTTGAAATCCGGGTCATCCCGCGCAACGCTACGGCTTCTTCGACGCTGCGGGTGATCAACAGCATGGTCGGCCGAGCGGGTGCTCAGCCGGTGGCGAACTGGTGCGAGACCGGTTGGCGTCCAATTTCGCGGCGGAGACAGCCGGAGCCTTGACGATCGGTGCGATCCAGGTCTTGTCGCACTCGAAGGTGCCGCGCTTGGCGGGTGCGACTCGCACACATTTGTGCCGTGGAGGTTCAAGACGATGCCGCAGGCGGAGAAGGTGTCGCATTCCGGGGGCGTAGTTTGTCCGGACAGAACAGGGGGTCCCGATGGACGAAAGAGTGAGTGCAACAGCTGATACAGCGGTCGGTTGTGCCGGCACTGCGGCGGATGAGCGGGCGATCCGTACCGCCACGGCGCGATTCGCGGACATCGTCAATCGTGGCGCGATCGAGGAGTTGCACTCTGTGTGGACGGCCTCCGGCGTTTGGGCACTGCCGAGCGGTGACGTCGAGGGGATCGATGCAATCTGCGCGATGCTGACGAGCCTGCTCGCGAACCATCAACGCTTGGTTCAGCTGGTGGCCTCGGGCGAGGTCATCGTCACCGGGGAGTCGGCTGCGTGCCGTTGGTACGTCACCGAGATTGCAATCGGACAGGACGGCATCACGCGCACCTTCGCCGGTGCGTACGACGATGCCCTCGCCAAATCTGGCGGTCGGTGGTTGTTCACGAGGCGGATGTACCAGCCGCTGCTGAGGCTGAGCGGCCAGATCGAAGCTTCGGCGGTCCCGTGGTCGGCGTCAGCACTTTCGTGATGGCGATGCGCACAGTCGACCGCCGTCGGCTGGTCGATCAAGAAACCTTCACATGCCCACGCCGCGGCCCGGATCAACGACACCGTCGCGAGGCTGCGCACCACCTGACGTCGAGTGGGCGACGGGCGAGCGCTTCGTCAGCGGAGCTGGACGAGGCTGGTGGTGTCGTCGAAGGGCAGTCGTTCATTCGTGTACGCTACGACTTCCATCCCGGTCAGGGCGACGATGCCGGCAGTGGTCGTCAGGAATGCAGTATCGGCTGCGTCCCGGCCGGTCGCGATGGGCACCATCGTCGCTCTCGGAGCGAGGCACGTGGCATCCAGAACCTGCCACGCGCCGCCGACATAGGCTTCGGCAACGGCGTGGAAGTCCATCGGGCTGAGCCCGGGTGCGTAGACCGACACCAGTCGGGCCGGTACGTCGCACGCGCGAAGGAACGCGATCACGAGATGGGCGAAGTCTCGGCACACGCCCTGTCGGGCGAGCAGCGTGGCCACGGCGCCGTCGATCGGACGGCTCGAACCAGGGACGTATCCGAGACGAGTGCCGACCCAACTGGACACGGCGGCGAGTAGGTCGGCACCGTTCAGTCCGGCGAACTCAGCCCGGGCCACCGGGGAGAGGCGATCGGACTCGCAGTAGCGGCTCGGGCGGAGGTAGCGGACGAGATCGACAGGACACACCTCGGCGATGGGAGCCAGTGCGCCGAGTGTCGCGTCGTAGCGGACGATGAGCCGACCTGAGGGCACCCGGTCGGCGAGATGCAGCCGAGTGCCGTGGTCGTCGGCGATTTCCGTGTATTCGATCGGGGCGCCGTTGACCGTCATATCGAGCGTCTCAGCGATGACCTCGGGACCGTGTGCTGCTGCGACCGAGAGCACGACATCGACCGGCGTGATGACATCACATTCGAGGTACGCCATGACGGTGCGATGCATGTCTGCAGCATGCCCGACTTCTGTCTCGACGCGTTCCCGGTCCTCAGCCAAAACCGCCTACCGGTCTTGAGATCCCCGCTCTGTCGGCGGCGCAGCACCGGTGGTCCTCGGCTTCATCCGC
>JAYTOM010000031.1:0-6220 GCA_043747765.1 Actinomycetota bacterium | reverse complement strand
CGACGGATCGATCGTGCTCGGATCGGCCAGCTGGGCGAAGGTCGGCAGGACGATGCCCCGTTCGCGCATTCGGCCGATGCTGTTGGCAACCGTCTCGCTGTCGACGACGCTCTCGGCCAGACCGAACTGATTGACAAGAGCCTCGATGACATCGGTGTTCGCGGTCGCAACCGAGGCCGACCGACCCGCTGATGTGGAAGATGTGCCGGTCGAGCTGAGGCGGTCGGGAGCGAGAGTCACGCTGTACATTCTGCCAAAGCGGGAACCCGGTCGCTCGGATTCGCATTAGCGAAGTCGTCGCTTACTCAATCCGTTAGGGTGGGCGTCGATGGCAGAACTCTCCGACGCCAAGCGCCGCATCATCGAGGTGCTCAAGCGCGTCGACTCGGCAACGGCCAACGAACTCGCCGAACAGTTCGACACGACGACCACCGCTGTGCGCCAGCACCTCGATTCGCTGGAGCAATCCGGGCTCGTCGAACGGTTCGAGGGCGCACGAGTCGGGCGCGGCCGACCCGCGATCAGGTGGCGCAACACGGGACTCACGATCGAGCTGTTTCCCGACCGTCACGGTGAGCTGACTGTCGAATTGCTCGCGTCGATTCGCTCCAGCCTCGGCGACCGCGCGCTGCAGCAGGTGATCGACAATCGATCGGCGCACCAAATTCGCACGTACACCGAATTCATCGAACGCCGCCCCAAAGGATCATCGGTGTCCGTGCGGGTCGGCGCCCTCGCCGAACGGCGCACCGAGGAGGGCTACCTCGCCGAGGTGGTCGTCGACGGTGCCGACCTGCTCCTGATCGAACACCACTGTCCCATCTGCACGGCGGCAACGCAATGCCAGGGCCTGTGTCGGAGTGAACTCGAAGTCTTCACAGCGGTCCTCGGACCCCTGGTGGACGTGACCCGCGAACAACATCTGCTCAGTGGCGATACCCGCTGCGCGTACCGGATCAGTCCGGTATCGGCGTCCGCACCGACATGAGGGTCAGCCGGCGCTGACCCATTGCCGACCGGAATCAGATGACTTCGCTGATCTGCATCACCGGCGTGATGTTCGTGTACTTGGCGACATCGGCCATCACCTCGGCCGTTCCCGGCATGGCCAAGGCCGCCTGCATCTGATCCATCGACTCGAAGAAGAAGTGAACCGCGGCAACGTTGGGTCCACTGATCCCCTTGTCGATCTCGCCGGCGACGTTCCAGGTGGAGCACGCCAACGGAACGTGATTGTTCTTGTAGTAGTCGTGGTCGAACGTGGTGTCGTCGCCGCTCGGATAGAGAACGCTCATACGGATCATGGCTGCGAACATAGTGCACCGAGTCCGGCTCACTCACGCCCGGCGGTCGATCAAATCGGCCGAAGTGCTAGTCACCCAATGTCTGTCAGCGCGTCGAACGTAGGATGTTGGGAGTCACGCGGGCGTGGCGGAACTGGCAGACGCGCAGGGTTTAGGTCCCTGTATCGAAAGATGTGAGGGTTCGAGTCCCTCCGCCCGCACACCTCCGCCCGCACACTCTCACGCTGCGATCAGAAGCCGACACCCTCGACGTTCGGGAACGAGATCGTGCCGAGCGGTCCGCGTACTTCGACGATCAGCATCTCGTCGCCGCGCAGAATTCCGATCGTCACGCCGAGCGCTTCGAGAGTCTCGGCCACCGGACCGGGGTGCGGATGGCACGCCTGCAGTTCCACCAGTTCCAGGCCGACCGCGGCCGTCCTCGCTGGATGCGGCGAGTCGCCCCAGTCGATCAGGAACGGAATCGTCGTCGACGGTGCAGTCGTCAGTTTCCAATTCAGGATCACTCCGTCCGGGCGCCGACGTTGCATCGGCGTTGCCGAACCGGGGTCGTAGCCTCTCGCTCGCGCCATGGCCAACTCGGCGTCCATGTCCGGCACGGCAACGGCCCAGGAGACCATCATTGCTTCGCTCAGTTCGTCGATCCCGAACGGGCGTGGCGCACTCGGCGTCGGCTGATCGGGATCCGGGCCGACGATCTCCAGATAACTCGTCTCCCCGAACGAACACAGAACATTCTTGGTGCCCCGACCGACGTGTGCGCCTCCCGGGGACGGCGCGACCCCTGTGCGCTGCGTCAGCCATGCAGCCGTGGCCGAAAGGTCTGGCGTGGCCAGCACCAGATGATCGAGGGCGGCGAATGACGTTCGCATGATTCGAGTGTATGCGCCCTCTCAGCGCTGATTCCTTCGTGCAGTCCGCAGCAGGCGAAGGGTCCGTCGCTCGGCATTCGACAGGCCAGTGGGTTGTTTGCCGACGGCTCGCTGCCACACGGGAAGCATCGTGCCGTCGACGAACGACTCGACGACAAATGGATGCACATAGCTGTGGCGGCACACCGTTCGGGTGTTACCGAGATGGTCCGCAACCTGGTCGATCACTTCATTGACGATGCGCGTCGTTGGAACCTCTGCGTACTGCGCCGCATCGGCCAGCCCGCTCGCTGCGCGCACCGTCGCGTTCCACGTTCGGAATGTCTTTGCTGTCACACCCGGACCGCCGTGCTCGCCCAGATATTGGTTGACGTCGATCGATCCGATTCTCCGGACAGTGCCGTCCGCCGATCGATATTCGAACAGTTGCTGTCCCGGCAGGTGCTGGCAACCGCGCACGATCTTGGCCAACCGCATGCTGTCCACGCTCAAGTCGAACTCGTGAGCCGATTTACCCCGGAACGCCAACTCGATGGTCGCCCCGTGCACCGCGACGTGTCTGTTGCGAAGCGTCGTCAGACCGTAGGAGTTGTTGGTCCTCTCGTATTCGGTGTTGCCGACGCGGAGGCTGGTGATGTCGAGCAGCCGAACGATTGTCGCAACCACTCGGTCGCGGGACAGATCATTTGCGCTGAGGTCGCGGTCCACGCGTCGTCGCAACGGTCCGAGCACATCAGCGAACGGCACGAGATCGGCGAACTTGTTCTCGGCGCGGCTGCTCGTGAATGCCTCGTGATAGCGGTACTGCTTTCTCCCCTTCGCATCGCGTCCGGTTGCTTGCAGGTGGCTGTCGGGCGACACGGAAATCCAAACGTCGGTCCAGCCAGGAGCGATGACCAGGGCGAGAATTCGTGCCACGTCGCTCCGTGAGGCCGGCCGTCCGGTCGTTTCGTTGACATATGTGAACCGCTTCGTCCCGCGACGGCGAATTCCCGGTTCGCTGTCGGATCCGAAGCTGAGCGCCGGCATGCCGGACAGAGTCTCGATTGATCGCATCATGCCTGCGGCTTGTCACCGATCAGGGTGCTGCTCATCAGGCGTGCGATCGAGCGGTCACGCGGGTTCCGAGCGCACGCCGAAGCGTGTCTGACGACGAGACGTGCGCGCCAGCGCCGAGGAACGATTCCCGCACGACGTGTGGCGACCGCCCCCTATCGAGCGCGTTGATGCCCATCACGGCAAGGGTCTCGGCGTTCGGTTGGAAGACATGCACTTCAATTCCCGCGTTGCGCAGGGTCTGACACTCGACGGCCAGACGTCGCGAGAACAGCGATCGCAGGACGTGGTCAGGGCGACGCCGCAGCGCGTCGGCGCGCGCCGACATCGGGGACAACACGACGGCGACGTCCACGCCGGCATCGATCAACAAATCGGCGTTCGTCGGCGAGTGGGCGCCGCCGTCGATGTAGCGGTGTCGCCCGATTTCCACCGGGCGGAAGAACGCGGGAATGGCGCACGATGCGGCAATCGCTTGACCCAGCGTCGCTTGATGGTCTTCGCGTCCGAACACCACTCGCCGCGCATCGGCGACCCGGACCGCAGTGATCCACAGGCGCTCCTGCGGCCACCCCTCTCGGAGGGTGCCGAGCCGTTGCAACGACTCGCCCGCATTGATCCAACCCTGCGGGAGGAGCGACATCACCGCTGTGTGCATTTTCAGTTGGCTCGGCCGGAGCGCCCGGCGGATCATCCCCGCCGACGGGAGCCGGACACGCAGACTCGGTGGTGTGATCCGGTACCCGACCGCTTCCAGCTCATCGAGCAACAGGCGGCTGACACGACCTGACGGCGATGCCACAGCCGATGCTCCCCACGCTGCGAGATCGTCGGCGGACAGTCCGGTTCGCAGCAGTGCACCGACAATGCTTCCGGCCGACGACCCGACGATCAGGTCGGCGGTCCGAGGATCCCAGCCGAGATCCTGTTCCAGGGCGAGCAGGGTCCCCGCATGGAAGGCGGCGCCAGTCGTACCACCCGCTCCGAGCACGAGGCCGACCCGGGGTGCCGGTGTCTCTGCGGTGTGCATGGCAAGTCTCGTACCCATCGCACTCAGCGCTTGAAACGTGGCGGTGGGCGAACTCACTGAGCGTGCCATTCGGGTGTACACCCGGTTTGCAGAGCGGGCCCGACACCAGCGCGACCTCGGCGGCGGCTACTACTCCTCGATCAGATTGAACCGTTCCGTGAGCCTCGTCAACTCGAGAACCCTTCGAGCCTGTTTCGGGGCGTTGATCGTCCGCAATCCAACCGATTCGGTCTGGCATCGCGAATGCAATGTCAAGAGCGCACCGAGTCCACTGGAGTCGAGGAACCTGACAGCGGCCAGGTCCAGGATGACCGATGCGAGAGTCTCGGTGAAGGCAGCGTTCACTGCTTCGACGAACATGCCGGCCGCAGCGAGGTCGAGGTCTCCTGCAGGAGCGATGACCACGTGGGGTCCGGTTGTGATGTCCACGCTGAAGTCGGCGGCCTCGGTCTCCATGACGAGCCAAATCGTAGCTGGCTGCGCTCACTCACCGCGCACGGCCGGTCCGTCAGACGAGATCGCGCAGTTCGGCGCGAAGGTGGATCAGTCCCAATCGGATCCTGGATTTTATGGTGCCCTCCGGAATTCCGGACTTGGACGCAATCTCCCTGTACGTGAGGTGACCGTAGAACGCACTGATGACGGCATCGCGTTCGTTCTCGTTGATCGACTTGAGCGCTTGAACGACCCGCCCGGCCATCTCACGATCGAGGACCTCTGCCAGTCCGTCGAACATCGCCATCGGTTCGATCGCGCGACTGCGCTCTTCCCGAGAGCGTCGGGCCACGGCGCTCCGCACGAGGTCGATCGATGCTCCGCGGACAGCAACCCGCAAATAGTTGCCGAGCGTCCCGCGAGTCGGGTCGAAGCGTTCCTTGTTGGCCCACATCCGGACGAGGACGTCCTGGGTGATGTCGGCCGCATACTCGTCTCCTGCGATCCGTCGGGCAATCGCGTACATTGTCGTCCGGTGATCGCGCAGCGCGAGCGCCAGCGCGCCTTGATGGTCACCGAGGGTCCACAGGACTGTCGCAGCGTCCGGTTCCTCCACGCCTCGGTCGGTCTGACTGGGCGTGAGGTCGATCGAAGACTGCTCAGTGCCGACGATGTCTGCTCCCACCCCGGCGCTTCATATGGGCTTTGTGCCCAGCGTGAGCCCTCGCCAAACCTGTCGTTAGGTCGGCCGGCGAGCTGCGTTGCTGACGATGCGTGTGGCGATGTCACGCAACTTGATGTTCTCGTGCTGGGACTGCGCGGTGAGGTTCTCGTTGAGCGTGAGCGCATCCCAGTAGGCCTGAGCGTTGGCGAGGACGAAATCGGCCTGGAGCGCGAACGTTGTTGCCGCGACGACGGCTGCATGGCCGAATCCGCTGACGACCCTCGCATAGAGGTTCATCGCTCCGAGGGTCTTACCGGCCACACTCATCGGGACGGATACCGTGCTGAAGATTCCATCGGACACTGCTGTCCGACAGAACTCGGGCCACCGCTCGTCCGATTCCGTGGACTTGATCACATCCACGTTTCCCGTCGCAAATGCGTCGACACACGGCCCTCGGCCGGACTCGTACTGGGCCCGATCGATCTCATCGGCTTCGGGGTGGGTGAACACGAACGTCCCGACCGATCCATCGACCATCATTGTCAGACCGATGAACGCTGCAGCAGGAATGGCCTGAACCCCAGCATCGCAGACGCGCCAGTTCTCCTCACTCGTCGAGGGTCCGGTAGTCACCGAACTCGACATCGCGAGCTTGCAGCGCGCCGGTCAGCCCGTCCCTGTGCACAGCTGCGATGAAATCGTCCATCGCCGGCTGCAGCGTGCCGAGCGCGCACAATTCGGTTCCGACGCGAATTCCGGTCCGGATCCCCATGATCTCCATCTGCCGATGGACGACCCGCTTGTTCAGTTGAGCCAGTTGCGGCGGGATCTTGGCTACTCTGCTGGCGATCGCAAT
>JAYTOM010000030.1:0-6174 GCA_043747765.1 Actinomycetota bacterium | reverse complement strand
CCGGCCGCCTTCAACGAAGCGTTGCTCGGATTCCTGAACGGATTGTGAGGTCGGCGCGGATTGTGAGGTCGACGGTTCGCGGAGCGCCTATCGCCGGTTGAGCTTGGCCAGCAGGCGCAGGATCTCGAGGTACAGCCAGATGATGGTCACCATCAGCCCGACCGCCGCGACCCACTCCATTTGCTTCGGCATCCCGGCCTTGGTGGCCTTGTCGATGAAGTCGAAGTTGAGCGCCAGGTTGAACGCAGCGAGGGCGGCCACGAACAGGCTGAACCCGATGCTGAATGCGCTGGTGTCGTTTGCTCCGAGGAAGCTGACACCGCCACCGAAGAGGTTGATCAACAGTGAAATGCCGTAGAAGATCATCACGCCGAGGGTCGCGCCGATGACGATCTTGCGCATCCGCTCGGTGACCTTGAGGATGTGGGTGCTGTACAGGAACAGCATCACGCCGAACACGGCGACGGTGACGCCGACGGCCTCGACGACGATGCCCTTCTGGTAGCCCTCGTAGGCATGCGAGATCGCTCCGACGAAGATGCCTTCGGCGATCGCGTAGATGAAACCGAGCGGCTTGGCGAGCTGCGGTTTGAAGCGCATGCCGATGACACATCCGAAGCCGACGAGCACGCCGGCGATCGTCCAGACCGGGAACTGGGACACTTCCCCGCCCTGGACCTTGACCAAGCTCCAGCCAACGGCTGCTGCGACCATCAGCACGACGAACAGCACGCCCGTGGCGGTTGCTGTGCCCTGCACGGTCATCGTCTCGCTGTGCCACGTGCCGATCGGGCCGTCAGCCATGCCTTCGGGAATGGCTGTGTTCCGCGTGAGTGGCCGCGGCGGACCCCACTTGCCCGAGGCGTAACCGGCCTCGTTGGCTTCGTTCATCGCCTTGTCGTTCAGAATTGGATTCGCCATGCGAACTCCTTGTGTGGAGCGGAACTCTGGGGCCCGCTACTGCAGGTCACGCTACCCATTTCCTGGGCTGAAGCGGCGTCAGGACGACGTCGAGATGGTCACACAAAGGGAAGTGTTCTGACCGGGTCCGAGGTTTCAGAACAGGTCGTGAGCGCTCGGCCCGTCCCAGATGTCGACGTCGGGTGCACCGGTCAGTAGACCCGTGCAGGCCGTTGCCATCTCTACCATCGCCGGGCTGTCGAAATGGACCCGTTGCGCCGACATCGAGTCCCACTTCTCGATCACGAGGTAGCGGCCGGGGGACGTGATCGACGCGCAGAGATCGATGTTGCGGCATCCGGGGCGCATCCGGGTCATCACCACGTACTTGCTGAGTATCCCCAACAGAGCCGATGGATCGGCCGCGTCGAAGCGGATCGTCACGACGACGAGTTCGATCGCAGGATCCGGCCGCTCTGTCACTACAGCAGTGTGGCAGATATTCAGATCAAAGCCATCTCAAACAGCGATGACCTCGCGAAAAGTCGTCGCCCCGTGTGAGGGACTTGACCTCGTCGGTATCGTTTACCACATCGCCCCGCCGGAAATGCGCATCACTGCATCGAAAGCGCCGACTCACAACCTCGAGGAGTAGCCGTGGCCAAAGATCGCGTCGATCGCGATGAAGAGGATCTGGTTCGTCTGTACCTGTCGGATATCGGCCAGTACACGCTTCTCACCAAGGACGACGAAGTTCGCCTGGCGAAGCTGATCGAATCGGGTAAGGCGGCGATAGCCAACCTGGACTCTGCTGGCAAGGACATCACGGCTGCAAAGAAGCGGGAACTCCGCCGACAGGCCAAAGAAGGCGAAGAGGCCGAGCGTGCGTTCGTTCAATCGAACCTCCGCCTGGTCGTGTCCATCGCCAAGAAATACCAGGCGTCGGGCCTGCCGCTGCTCGACCTGATCCAAGAGGGCAACCTCGGTTTGATGCACGCCGTCGAGAAGTTCGACTGGCGCAAGGGCTTCAAGTTCTCCACATACGCCACGTGGTGGATCCGTCAGGCAATCACGCGTGGCATTGCCAACACGGGTCGTACGATCCGCCTGCCGGTTCACGCCGGCGACACGTTGGCCAGGCTGCAGAAGGCGCGGAGCCGACTCGAACTGAAGTACGGCCGCCCGGCGACGCTGGCCGAACTGTCACGAGAAGTCGAGATGCCGGAGGACAAGGTGACCGAAGCGCTGCGCTTCGCCGCCGAGCCACTGTCGCTGAGCGAACCACTGCGCGAGGACGGCGACGCCGAACTCGGAGACGTGGTGGAAGACCGCTCGGCAGAGTCGCCGTTCGAAGTCGCCGCAACGGCGCTGCTGCCGGAAGAGATCTCTCGCTTGCTCGCCCCGTTGGACGAGCGTGAGCGCGAGATTCTCAAGCTGCGTTTCGGTCTCGACCGCGGCGAACCACGCACGTTGGAAGAAGTCGGAGAACACTTCAATCTGACCCGCGAGCGCATTCGCCAGATCGAGGCGCGAGCGATGAGCAAGCTGCGTCACCCGTCCAGCGATACAGGCGCACGCGACCTCCTCGCTGTCTGAGAAGTCCCAACGCGCAGTACATCATTTGTCCGTGCGTCCGCTGTGAAGTCTCGCCGGGAGCGGACAGACCTCAGAGTCGAGCGGCGTCGATGTCCATCGGCTCGAACGCTTCGAATGTCTCGATGGTCACTTCGCTCGCGGACTTGATCACCGACGGCCGGATACGTGGAATCAACGTCGAGAGCAGCGCACCGATGAAGACAACACCCATCGCGAACAGCAGCGCCGTACGACTGGCCGAGGCCAGAGCCTGAGTGAGGATCCTCTCGACAATCGCGGCGTCAGCGGCCGACAGTGCATTCGCCGGACGGAAGTTGGGACCGAGCTCGCGCATCGACGCAATTGCCTGAGCCCGAACCGGTGCGGTGATTGATGACCGACCGAGAGCGCTCACCGCGCGGTTGGTCGTCTGCACGGTGATCAACGAACCAATGATCGCCGCGCCGAACGCGCCACCCATCTGTCGCGCCGTCGAAGATGCACCGCTGGCAACGCCGGACTTCTCGGAGTTGATCTCCGACAGGATGACGCTTGTCAGTTGCGAACTTGCCAAGCCGAGGCCGATGCCGAACATCGACAGCCCAGCAACGATGTCCCAGAAGGTGATGCCGGGGGCGATCGCCCAGATCACGAGCAACAACGCGATCGTCTCAAATGCAAGGCCGCACCCGATGATGGACCCCAATGCAAATCGGCGCGTCAACCGACCGCCGAGCTGCGCCCCGATGATCACGAAGATGCCGAGCGGAAGCAACCACAAGCCGTTCTCCTGGGCGGACAGGTGCACGGCGTCCTGCAGGAACAGAGGGAGCGCGAACAGCAGGCCGAGCTGTCCCATTGCCAGGATCAAAATGGTCAGTAAGCCGTACCGGAACGATTTGAGGTGCATCAGGCTGAAATCGAACAGCGGGTTCGCCTGTCGACGCTCCTTCCACCGTTCGAGTTGGACGAAGCCAGCGAGCAAGCCAACGGCAACGACCATCGCAACCGGGACGATCGAGATCGGCATCGACATCGGCCAGATCCTGCTGCCGGCCACACTGAAATCCTGGATCGGCTGCAACCATCCGTATGTCCCGCCGTCGCTCAGGCCGAACACGAACAAGAACATGCCGGATGCGATCAGCGCAGCACCGGGAAGATCGATGGGGGTGCGCACTGCTCGCTTGCCGTTCTTCATCAGCAGCAGTGCACCGATGGCAGCAATGGGCGCGACGACCACGTTGATCCGGAACGACCAGCGCCACGAGTAGTTCGTGGTCAGGAAGCCGCCGAGCACCGGACCGAAGGCAACTGCTGCGCCTGCCGCCGCACCCCATGCCGCAAAGGCCTTCGCCCGCTCACGTCCCTTGAACGTGGTGGACAGGATCGCCAACGTGGACGGCGTCATCAGGGCAGCGCCAATTCCCTCGATCACGGCTTCGCCGAGGATCAGGACACCGACCGAGTGCGACACCGAGGCCAGCAGCGAGCCGAGGCCGAACATCGTCGTCCCGATGATGAACAGACGTCGATGGCCGTAGATGTCCCCAAGCCGACCACCGATGATCAACAAGGTCGCGAACGTCAGCGAGTAACCGGTGATCACCCATTGCAGTGCGGGGACCGTCGTGTGCAGGTCGCGCAGGATTGTCGGTATGGAGACGTTGAGCACGGACGTGTCGAGAGCGATCAGCACCACCGTGAGGATCAGGATGCCGAGCGTCAACCAGCGCCTCGGATCGAGCTCAGCACCGTCGACGTCGACGTCGTCTGCACCGGACTCGACCGCGACGGGGCGAGGTTCATCTGCGGGCGTTGGCTGACCGACACCGTCCATGTCTCTGTATGATACAGCTATATGGAGGAAGCACTCGGGCGCCTGGAGTCACAGATGGCTGTGCTCGGCCGGCGAATCGAGAACGCGCAGCGGCACTCCACGAGCTATCAGAAAATGGATCGCGCCGCATACCTGATCGCCAGGACACTCGAGGAAATGGGCACCGCGAGCGTCAACGAATTGGCCCGCACGCTCGCCCTCGACGGATCAACCGTGACGCGTCAGGTGGCTGCGATGGAAGCGCGCAGCTCCGTTCAGCGCAAGCCCCATCCTGACGACGGCAGGGCGTGGGTGATCAGCCTGACGACCGCTGGACGACGGGAGATGAACGCGATCAGCGGAGCGCGCCGGAAACGGTTCGCCGTGATCCTCGCCGCTTGGGAACCGGCGGACATCGAGAACCTCGTCACGATCCTGACGCGGTTCAACGAGTCGCTGGGCGTCGCCGCCATGACGACGGACGATGCAACCGAAACAGACTCGTTGTCGTCGGACTCGGCTGCTGCACAACCTCGTGGCCGACGATCCGATCACCGCCAGTCAGTGCTGCCACCTCGCCGCACCCGCTGAGTCGGGTACCGATCGGCGGGACACAGCGTCGAACGATCATGCGTTCATGTACAGCTCTCACCGTTTCTCGTCTCCGCGCTCGTGATCAGCGCGTGCGGAACCCCCTCCCCGGGCCAGCGAGCTGTCGCCCACGGCGCAAACGACGACCATCCCGACCACGCCTGCCACGATTGCCTCCGAAACGGTTCTGAGCTCCGACGATGCCGGCAATGGCACGTCCGATCCGACCGCACGATCATGTTCGGAGGGCACTGGCTCCTGCAGAGCTTCATCACCGTCGGGACCCTCGATCTGGCCCCCACCGGCATGAGCGCCGGCATCCACGTCGAGGGGGCTGACCAGATCGCAGAGGACACCGGCCGCAATACGGGATCTGCAACAGTGACGTTCGCCAACGACGCGACGTTCACGATCGGCCCGCTCGTCATGACCAAGAAGCCCTGCGACGACCCCGGGCTCGGGGCCAGGATCATTGCGCTGCTCGACAGTCCGCAATACTGGTCGGTGACCGGCAACAGGCTGACGATCTACCAGCCACCATCAGCGACAGCGGCATGATCCTGCGCTACGCCGGCTGATCAGAGGACTTGTGTCCCGTCTTGGCGGGTCACCAGTTTCAGCGACGGAGCAACTCTGGCACGCTCGGCGGCGGCCAGCGCCTCGTTGTGATGGACGAGCCACACTCCGAGCGCCTCGGCGGTCATCGGTCGCGCGATCTGATAGCCCTGGGCATGATCGCACCCGGCTTCACGAAGCCAGACCAGAGCCGCGTCGTCTTCGACGCCCTCGGCCGTCGACGACAGACCGAGGTTGCGGGCGAGGTCGATCGTCGAGCGAACAATCACCTGATCGGCCCCGTTGTCGACGAGTTTGGTGATGAACGACTGATCGATCTTGATCTCGTTGACGGGGAGATCCTGAAGATAGGACAGCGACGAGTAGCCGGTGCCGAAGTCGTCGATCGACAGGCGCACCCCCATGGCGTTCAGGCGTTCGGCGGTCAACAGGCTCAGTTCAGGCTCGACCAGCAGGATCGATTCGGTCACCTCGATCTCGAGCAGGCCGGGCCTCAGGCCATGGGCCTGCATCTGCTGCTGCACCAGCTCGGGCAGGCCGCGTTCGCGCAGATGGGTGGCCGCCAGATTCACCGCCACCGACACGGCCTCGATACCGAAGGCCTGCCAGGCCGCAATCTGGCGGCAGACGTCGCCGATGGCCCATTCGCCGATCGGGATGACCAGCCCGGTATCCTCGACCAGGGGGATGAATTCGAGTGGCTGCACCAGGCC